>CAYZAE010000061.1:0-33782 GCA_964476125.1 uncultured Verrucomicrobiota bacterium
GACGTTGGGAGAGGGCATCGCGCGGAGGCGCAGAGGCGCGGAGGAAAGGCGGGGAGTCGATATCACGAATTGCACTGCTGACCACGGATCGGAGCCCCAATCCGGGAGGTTCACCACCGAGGACACAGAGAGCACAGAGCACCGAGAGCTCGGAGAGCGTCTCAGGTGGAAATCGCCAACGCAGAGATGATCCGGTGGCATGGAGCCTGTCTTCACCCGGATCCTATTCTGGTTCCTCTGTGCTCTCTGTGTCCTCGGTGGTGAAAACCATCGGGCCGGTGGTCCTGCCGCATTATTCTGCGACCCCGGAGGGCGGCGGGGAAGGGGACGTGCCGGGGGCGGATTCGCGCAGTCGTCCGTCCTCCATTTCCACCGTGCGATCGAAGACATCGAGGGACCGGTGATCATGGGTGACCACCAGCACCGCCGCATGCCGTTCGCGGGCGACCTTGGCGAACAGTTCCATCACCTGCCGTCCACGCTGGCTGTCGAGGGCGGCGGTGGGTTCGTCGGCAAGAATGAGGCCCGGTTCATTGGCCAGGGCGCGGGCGACGGCGACGCGCTGTTGTTGTCCGCCGGAAAGTTCCTCGGGCAGATGCCGGGCGCGGTCGCCGACGCCGAGGTAATCGAGCAGATCGAGCGCGCGTTTCCGGGCGGAGCGTGGGGCGACGTCGTTGATTTCGAGCGCGACCTGGACGTTCTCGAGCGCGGAGAGGAAGGGGATGAGGTTCGCGCGTTGAAACACGAAACCGAGGTGGTTCCTGCGGAACGTGCGGAGATCGACCGCGGCGACGGGGCCGTCGAGGACCAGCTGGCCGCCGATGTGGATCCGGCCGGAGGTGGGGGGATTGATGAGGCCGATGGCGGTGAGCAGGGTGGATTTGCCGGCGCCGCTGGGGCCGAGCAGGGCGACGACTTCGCCGCGCTGGACGCGGAGGGTGACGTCGCGGAGAGCGGTCACCTCGGTATTGCCGTGGCCGTAGGTTTTGGTGAGGGACTCGGCGAGAATGGCCGGTGCGGTGGTGGAGAGGGCGCTCATCCGGCGAGGATTTTGTTGGGTTCCACCCGCATGGCCTTGGCGATGCCGAGCAGGCTGGCGAACACGGAGATGCCGAGGACGATGGCGCCGAGCATGAGGAGGTCCGGGGTTTCGATGATCACCAGCCGGGGGAATCGGGGGAACGCGTATTGCCCCAGCCACCAGGCGAGCGCGTAGCCGAGGGCGCCCATGAGCAGGGCCTGCTGGAGAATGAGCCCTATGATCACGCCGTTCCGGGCCCCCATGAGCTTCAACATCGCGATGTCGTGGAGCTTGTCCAAGGTCAGGGTGTACAGAATCAGCGCCATGATGATGGTCGAGATGAGGATCAGCAGGGTGCGGAACATGCCCAGCTGACGCCGCGATCGGTCCACCATGCCGCCCAGGAGAAGGTCCTTCTGCTCCTGCGTCGCGTAGGCGGTGACATCCGGCCAGGCGGAAACGGTCCGGAGGACGGTGGCGGGATCGACGCCCGGACGCAGTTTCAGCAGCACGGCGCTGACCTGGGGCGGGCCCAGGGCGGGAATTCCCGAATCCAATCCGCTGGCGCGATCCGCCAGCGCGGGAAGCGTCCGGCCGAGATCCACCGATTCCACCCGGGCCCGGCGCGCGGCGCGCTCGAGTCTTCGGGCATCGCCGGGAACATCGAACTGGATTGCCTGTGCGTCGGTCGCGGTGAAGAAGGCCAGACCATCCCCGCCCGTGCCGACCAGGCCCCGGGTCAGGCCAACCACGGTGTAAGGGTCCCTCCCGAGCCGGACAACCTCTCCCAGCGACAAACCCAGGGAACGGTCGGCAATCATTTCAAAATGGGCGTCCCGCAGCGGGCGTCCCGCCACGAGCGGAATCCAATCCCCCCGGTCCTCCGGCCAGGCGAGTCCCTGCACCACCATCCGCAGCGGGCGCCCGGCGTGTTCCCGCTGGATCGTGTGAGACACAAAACGTCGCGCCCAAGCGACCCCAGGAACCGCTCCGGCGCGGTCCTCGAGTGACGCGGGGACGCGGGAGACTTCGGCAAACGGACCGCGGGTGCCTCCCTGGACCAGCCAGATGTCCGCGTCAATGCGGTCGATGAGCAGGATCGCCTCATGGATCAGCCCGCGGTAGATGCCGCCCATGCCCATGACGATCATGAGCAGCAGACCGATGCCGACGGTGGTGAGCACAAACCGGCCGGCGTTGTGGCGGATGTCCCGGACGGCGAGATTCATCGGAGGGTGATGCGTTGACCGTCCTTGAGCGGGGCGGATTGGCCATCGGGGGTGCGCACCACCCGGGTGCCTTCCGCGACTCCTTCCGGCACCTCAACTCCTCCCCGTCCCCGCATGCCTGGGGTCACGGGCTGCCAGCGCGCGCGTCCATGGTCCTCCAGGAAAACCCCCGTCACTCCCTCCCGCCGGACGAGGAAAGATTCGGGGACGGTCATGACATTGGATCGGCTTTCCGTTTCGAAATAGACCTCCGCCCGTTGTCCGAGGGTCCAGTGGGGAGGCAGGGATGCGAGATGAACGTCCACGAGGAATTCCCGGGTTTCCCGGTCTGTTTCGCGTCCGAGACGGGCCAGGGTGCCGGCATGAGGGTGGTCCGGGGAGGAGCGGAACACGACCCGCGCCGGTTGGCCGGGTCGGAGGATGCCGGCGCTGGTTTCGTCGACCCAGGCCGAGATCCAGATCTCGTTGGTGGCGGCAAGCTGCAGGACGGACGTGCCTGGCACGACCACTCCGCCGGAATCCCGGTCACGACGGACGACCAGGCCGTCGAAGGGACTCCGAAGCTCGGTGAAGGTCAGCCGCTCCTGTTGATGGAGAAGACTCTTCTCCGCGGTGACCACCAGGCTTTCCGCCTCGGCGATGGCGGCGTGCGTGCGACGCAGGTCGGCCTCGGCGACGTTCAGGGCTTCGAATGCCTTGTCGAATTCCGACTGGGCGGTGATCCGGGTGGCGAGCAGGTCGGCGATGCGCTGGTGATCGAGCCGGGCTTGGCGCAGAACGGCCTCGGCACGGGCCTGATCCGTGCGGACACGAGCCACTGTGGTCCGGGCTCCCGCCAGGGTGGCCTCGGCCACGGCGACCTGACGTCGGAGTTCCCCGTCATCCAGCCGGGCCAGGAGCTGACCGTTGGTGACCGCGTCCCCCTGGTCCACGAGCACCTCCGCCAGCCGCTCCTGGAGTCGCGGGCTCAGCGTGGTTTTCACCCGGGCTTCCAGCGTTCCGGTTCCGAGCACCTCCGACACGATGGTGCCGCGGACTGCCGTGTGGCTGAGGACCGGGACCGGGGTCAATCGGGCGCGAAGGAACAGGGCGCCGGCGATGGCGAGCAGGAGGAACCACTTCCAGGAACGGCGGACGGCATTCATGACGGGGAACTCATTGAACACCGGAATCAGTCGTGCGCCCGGGATTCTTCGGTGGGCAGGTTCGGGATCCCCGATCCGACCGTCGAGTGATTTTGCGAAGTTGCGGCGTCGGGTGGTTCGGGAGGAGGGTTCGCCCAACGCATGAACCGACGTCAATTTCTTGGGGCGGTTTCGGTGGGGGTGCTTTCCACACCGGCGTGGGCCGCGGAATCGGCGAAGAAAATGCCGACGCGAAAACTGGGACGCACCGGGATCCGCGTGCCCATTCTGGGGTTCGGCTCGGGCAGCCGGTTCCTGATGTACCAGGGCGAGGACCAGGCGTTGGAGGCGCTGAATCGGGCGATCGACCTCGGCATCTCGTACATCGATACCGCGCATTCGTACGGGGACGGCCGGAGCGAGGAACGCGTGGGCCGGGTGATGTCGACGCGCCGCAAGGAGGTGGTGCTGGCGACCAAGATCTCCGCTCGGACAGCGGAACAGGCGCGGCGCCAGATCGAGCTGAGCCTGCGTCGGCTGCGCACGGACCGTCTCGATGTCCTGCACATCCACGCGCTGCGGAACCTGGAGGATCTGGCGGCGATCGAGCGGAAGGGCGGGGTGCTGGAGGCGCTTTACGAGGCGCGCAACCGCGGAGTGGCGCGGGCCATCGGCATCACCTGCCATGGGGATCCGGTGGCGTTGACGACGGCGCTGGAACGGCATGACTTCGATTGCACCCAGATGGCGCTCAACGCCGGGCGCGTGAGCATGACGGATTCGATGAAGACCGTGCCGGCCGGCGAGGCCAGCTTCGAGCAGCTCGCGCTGCCGGTGGCCCGAGGCAAGCGGATGGGAGTCATCGCCATGAAAGTCTTCGGCCAGGAACATTTGGTCGGCGCCGCGGCTCCCGAAAAACTGCTGGCTTACGCGCTGTCCCTGCCGGTCAGCCTGTGCAGCCTGGGCATGCCCCGGCCCGAGTTCATCGAGCGCAATGCGGAGTTCGCCCATTCGTTCAAGCCCATGTCCCGGCGCGATCGGCAGCGGCTGGTGGTTTCCATCGAGGACCGTCGCAAACTCGCCATGGTGGGATTCCTGCGGGACCACGAAGACGCGTAGGCGGCAGGTTCGGCGGAAGGGGAGATCCATCGGACAGGATGGACAGGGTCGACGGGATTGAATGACCAGGGTCGGTCGACTTAGCTTCGCCCAATGCCTCCCCTGGTATCATTGCTGGAACTTCGACCCCGGAGGCCCTTTCGGTTAGGCCGGTGCGGCGGTGTGATTCTGGCTTGGGCGGTGGTGCTCCTGGGGATTTCAGCGGTCCGGAGCTCCGCGCACGTGCCGGGCAGGATTCCGTTTCAGGGCCGGGTGGTTGTGAACGGCTCTCCGTTCGAGGGGGCCGGTGCTTTCAAGTTTGCTCTGCTGGATGCCAACGAGGGGAAGACTCTGTGGAGCAACGACGGCAGCAGTGGTTCGGGCGACGAACCCCGGGAAGCCGTGACCTTGACGGTGCGGCGGGGGCTCTACGCGGTGCATCTCGGGGATGACTCTTTGGCTGGCATGCGGCCCCTGGACGCCGCGGTGCTGCGGTCGACGGACATCCGTTTGCGGGTCTGGTTTGATGACGGGTCCCACGGGTTCCAGCGGCTTGAGCCTGATCAACGGCTGGGGGCCGCGCCCTTCGCCCTTCTCGCGCTCGGGGTGCCGGACGCGTCGATCACATCGCTCCAGCTGGCTCCCGGGGCGGCGTCGGCGAGTCTGAAGGCGGAAGGCCTGGCCGGAGTTCCCCGGGGCGGCGTGGTGATGTCGACCGTCGAGGACGCGGCCTTTGTGGAAGCTGGGTACGTGCGTTCCGGCAATACCCGCCTCAACGAGCTCTGGGAGCCTCGGGTGAACGGGACGCCGGCGGCAGGGCGCTATCGGCATACGGCAGTTTGGACGGGTTCGGAGATGATCGTTTGGGGAGGGCAGGGAAACAACAGCCTCACCCTTTCGAGCGGCGGGCGGTACAACCCGGGCAACGATGCGTGGATGCCCATGGCGACCGCGTCCGCGCCCAGCGCCCGAATCCGGCACACGGCCGTGTGGACCGGCAGTCGCATGGTTATCTGGGGTGGGCTCGAGGGTCCGTCGGGCGGTAATCCCTCGGGGTTGGCGCACGCGGGGGGCCAGTATGATCCGGTGGTGGATGCGTGGAGCGCGCTTCCGGAAGGTCTGCCCGCATTTCCCGGACGCCAATGGCACAGCGCGGTGTGGACGGGGTCGGAGATGATCCTGTGGGGAGGCGCGGACGGCGTTGGGCGGCGCGACGACGGATTCCGGTACCGTCCCAGCGGCCAACCTGAATCCTGGCTTCCCGTCCCTGCCACGGGTGCGCCCGTGGCACGAACGCAGCACACGGCGTTGTGGACGGGGCTGGAGATGATCGTGTGGGGAGGGCTCGACGCCACCAGCCGTCCACTGAACTCGGGGGGGCGCTTCGATCCCGCCACCGGCACCTGGCGCGCGATGACGACCACCGGCGCGCCCGTCGCACGGTCCGAGCACATCGCCTTCTGGACCGGCTCCGGAATGATCGTCTGGGGCGGGTACAACGTGGCATCCTCGCTCGGCGACGGCGGCATCTACGATCCGGTGACGGATACCTGGACCCCCCTGGGTGCGACGACCCGGACGCGTCGCATGCCGGTGGGGGTGTGGACGGGGCGGGAGCTCATTGTCTGGGGCGGGGAAGGTCGCGGGGGGACGGCGGGGGATGGCGCCCGGTACGAGATTGCGTCCGGTCGATGGACCGCGATTCCGTATGATGCCGCACTGCGATATCGCGCCGAGCCCACGGTGGTCTGGACCGGTGCGGAGATGGTCCTGTTTGGCGGTCTGGACACTGCGACAGCGGTGAATCTCAACGAGACCTGGATTTATCGGTTGGGGCAGAATTTCTTCCTGTACCGCAGGCCCTGAGGTTGTCGGTGACGTCCGGGGGAGAAACGGCTTGAGATCGGGTTCGAGGCAGGCACGCTGACGCCACGTTTCATGCCCACGTCCCGAAGTTCCGACGGTCCCGCGAACAGTGTGAGTTCTCACGCCCCCGCCAAGGCGCGGTACCTCATGATTGGCGGTTTTCTCGGAGCCGGGAAGACCACGGCGGTGGGGCGTTTGGCGCGGCATCTCACCGGGCTTGGGCTGCGGGTCGGACTGATCACCAACGATCAGGGCCGCAATCTCGTGGATACGGCGATGCTCCGGTCCCAGGGCTTCGCGACGGAGGAAATTCCCGGAGGCTGTTTTTGCTGCCGGTTCAACTCCCTGGTTGAGGCCTCCCAGCGACTGACCGCGAGCAACCGGCCGGATGTTTTCGTGGCCGAGCCGGTGGGCAGTTGCACGGACCTCGCCGCGACCGTGACCTATCCCCTGCGGCGCATGTACGGCGACGACTTCACCATCGCGCCGGTGAGTGTGCTGGTGGACCCGGTTCGCGCGCTGCGGGTGTTCGGGGTGGAGTCGGGCGGCAGTTTTTCGGACAAGGTTCTCTACATCTACCGCAAGCAGGTCGAGGAGGCGGACCTGGTGGTGATCAGCAAATCCGACCTGTTGGAACCGGACCGCCTGGAAGCCCTGCGACAGGCCATCGCGCGGGAGTATCCGGGGAAGGAAATCCTCGATGTCTCGGTGAGGAACCACCGGAACATCGAGCCTTGGTTCGACCGCCTCCTGCGCGACGAGCAGGTGGGCCGGCCGGCGATGCAGGTGGACTACACGGTTTATGCGGAGGGCGAGGCGCTGCTGGGCTGGCTCAACTGTACGATTCAGGTCTCCTCGGCATCGGGGGTGGATGCCGATCTGTTTCTGAAGGCGCTCGCCGGAGCCGTGCTCGAGCGGTTGCGGAACCATCACGCCGAGGTGGCGCATCTCAAGATGACCCTCAGCCCGGACGCGAACCTCGCCGGGGAGGTCGCGGCGGTCAGTCTGGTCCGGAATGATTTCGTCCCCGAACTCACCCTGCGCCTCGACGAGCCGGTGACCTCGGGCCAGCTCATCCTGAATCTGCGGGCGGAGGCCGCGCCGGATGTGCTCGGTCGGGTGGTGCGGGAAGGGTTGGAAGCGGCAGCGGGCGCGTTTCCCGGAGTCCGGGCCACCCTGGATCACCTGGAACACTTTCGTCCGGGCAAACCCACGCCCACCCATCGCCTGGAAATGCCGGTCGCCTGACCCATGACGCTTGGCACATGACGCTGGGCGGTCGGCGGCGTTAGGTTCGGCGCATGGCGGCATCGTGCCAGCAATCCGGGTCCCGGGAAGGTGTGCCGTCCCTGGCTCAGGCGATCTGGCCTCCCGCCCGCCCCGGCGATTCCGAATCCCAACGCCGGAAGAAGTTCGGGGTCCGCAGCGGTCATGGGGCCATGGCCGCCATGGTCCTTGCGGCCGTGCTGGGGACGGTCGCGGTGGATTTTCGCGAATGGGAGGCCGTGCAGCTTGTGGCTCTGGGAATCGTCGCCCTCCTGTCGATCGGGTGGAATCTCGTCGGGACCCGGGGTGCGGTCGGACTGCTGCTTTCCGAAGCCGACCGGCCAGCCTCGCTGTCCGTGCGCAGGCCGTGGGGCGGGCCGGTGGTTTACTTCACGGTTCAGCTGGCGCTTGCGGCCGGGGTTTACTGGATGGGCGACCGCGGACGCGTTCCCAACCTGCTCTGGCTCGCCCTCCTGCCACCGGTGGCTTACAGCGTTTTCCTGTTGGAATGGCCCGGGATCACGGGAGTCACGCTGGCCACGCTCGCCGTGTTCCTGGCGAGTGTCGTCCGCTGGCATGGCTGGGTCGGGGTGCCCTACGGACTGCTGGCGTTCTCCTTCGCCCTGTTGTTCACCCTGGTGTTCACCCTGCTCATCATGGGCGCGGAGAGAGCACGCAGCGAGGTTCAGACCCTGGCCGCGGAACTGGGGTCGGCCAACGCCAAGCTCCGGGAGTATGCGGTGCAGGTCGAGGAACTCGCCGTCACCCGCGAACGCAACCGCCTCGCCCGTGAAATCCATGACAGCCTGGGACACTATCTCACCGTGGTTCACGTCCAGATCCAGGCCGCGCAGGCCCTTCGCGACACCGACCCCGCCCGATCCCAGGAGGCGCTGTCGAAGGCTCGCGCGCTGATCCAGGATGGGTTGCGGGACATCCGGACCTCCGTGGCCACGCTGCGGGCATCCCCGCTCGACAACCGCCAGCTGGCCGAGGCTCTGGCGGCGACGATCGGGGAACATCGCGCCTCCGGCCTGGATTGCCGGTTGACCGTCCGCGGTTCACCCCGGCCCCTGGAGCCCGCCGCGGCGTTGACGCTTTACCGGGCCGGCCAGGAAGGATTGACCAACGTGCGCAAACATTCCCGCGCCACCCAGGCCACGCTGACCCTCGATTTTGAGGCGGAAGACCGGGTGTCCCTGGGCGTCACGGACAACGGCATCGGAGGCGCAGCGGAGCCCGTCGCTGGGTCCGGGTTCGGTCTGCTCGGATTGCGGGAGCGCGCGCAACTGCTCGGAGGCCGGCTTCGCGCGGGGAATGCCGGGGGGGGAGGATTTCTTTTGGAGGTGGAGGTCCCGGGATGATCCAGAGCCAGCCGGTGCGGGTTTTGTTGGTGGATGATCAGGCCCTCTTTCGGGAGGGACTGCGGACGTTGTTGTCCACGGATCCCGGCGTGGAGGTGGTGGGCGAGGCGGGGGATGGGTTCGAGGCGGTCCGACTGGGCATGGCGCTGCGGCCGGCGGTGACGTTGATGGATCTGCGCATGCCTGTGCTGGGCGGGGTGGAGGCGACACGACGGTTGCAGCGTGCGGATCCCGGGCTGCGGGTGGTGGTGCTCACGACTTTCGACGATGACGACGAGGTGTTCGAGGCGCTGAGGGCGGGGGCGTCGGGTTACCTGCTGAAGGACGCTCCGCTGGAGCGCATTCTGGAGGCCATTCACGGCGTCGCCCGTGGGGGCTCGTTCCTGCAACCTTCAATCGCCGCCAAGGTGGTGGCCGAATTCACGCGACTCTCGCGTCCCGCCGGGGGGCAGGCCGGACTCTTGGAGCCCTTGTCCGATCGGGAGCGGGAGGTGCTGCGTCACCTGGCGCACGGCCGGAGCAACAAGGAGATTGCCGTCGCCCTGGATCTCGCGGAGGGAACGGTGAAAAACCACATGAGCAACATCCTGGGAAAGCTGGGGGTGCTCGACCGAACTCAGGCCGCGCTGAGGGCTCGGGATCTGGGGATGATTTGATAGGATCGGATCGGATCGCATCGGATCGGGTCCGGAGCGAACCGGATCCTTTTCGATTCCTTTCGATTCGAAGGACGGGGCGGTCAGGGCAGCCGGACCCGCTGGACCCGGCCGTCGAAGTAGAGCGCGTTCTTGCCCAGGGAACCTCCGCTGGCGTTGTGAACCACGTCGGCATCGCCGGTGATGGGAGTGTCCTCGCGGCTGCCGAAGAGACGGTTGACGATCACCAGGGCTTCGTTGGTGTGGATGGCGGCCCACTGGGGTGCGGAGTAGGGGGCGCCGTTGAGCCAGAAGTTCCATTCGTAACTCGTCTGTTCCACCGGATAGATGCGGCGATCGGCGGGGCAGCGGAAGAGTTGGTTGGTCTTGCCGTCGGCGAACAGGGTGGTGGCGAGGGGACGTAATCCCGGTTGCTGGCTGGGCAGATAACCCGCGCAGATCGGCAGACGATCGCCGTTGTCATCCACGTACACCATCAGGGCGAGGCCGATCTGGTGCAGGTTGCTCAGGCAGACCGCACCCTGGGCGGAGTTCTTTCCCCGGCCGAGCGCCGGGAGCAGCATTCCCGCGAGAATACCGAGAATGGCGATCACCACGAGCAGTTCGATCAGGGTGAAGGCGCATCGCGCCGTGCGCAGGGAGAGGCGTGGGGACGTCGTCATGGTGGGGCGGATTTAGCGGGCCTGATCCGCTTCGTTCAGGGTTCGCAGCAGTTCGGAGATGACGCCCGCGGTCATTCCCCGGTAGCGGACGTCCTGGGCGTTGTACTGGGCGGTGGCGCGGCGAAGTTGCGCCTGTCCCTCGGGGGTTTGAAACCGGGCATTCAATTCGGCTTTCTCCTCCGGGCTCAGCCCAGCGCGGTAACCCGCCACCCAGCGGGCCATGGCCTCAATGCTGGCCTGTCGCTGCGCGTCCGGGGCGCGGCGCACCAGCATCTGAAGGGTCCGGATCCGCTCGGGATCGAAGAAGTCCACGAACACCCGCTGGCGCACCGCCGGATCGTCCAGATCGCCATACCGCCCGGTCAGGTATTTACGAAGCCGCTGGTCCGGATCCTTGATGTCCCGCGCCGCCAGTCCCGCCTGGATGTCCTTCATCAGACCCGCTGGCCGCCGGAATCGGGCCAGCCAGGGGCCGACCACCACGGCCAGCAGAACCAGCAGGAGCAAGGCCACCCCCAGGCGTTTGAAAAGCAGTCGTCGGTCCATCGCGTGTCGCCTTCGGGCAGGTTCCTCCAGGCCCCGACATCGTAGCCCGGCCGGAACCGGAAGGGATGTGCCGGAAGTCACGGTGCCCCGGGGTCCTTTCGGCAGCGTTGCGCGTGGAGCGGGGCATCCGTTCTAATCCTGCGGTGCCGCCGTCCGGAGCACACAAATCAGGGGGTTGGGGCGAACCAGGCGAGTTTCACACCACGCGCTGGAGTGTCGTCCTGACGGCGGGCCAGCTGGATGGCCCCGGCGCTTCGGAGGCCCTGGAATGGCTCTGCCGGGTCTACTGGCCGGCGGTGTTCACCTTCATCCGGCGTCGGGGCACCGATCCCGACCGCGCCCGGGACCTGACCCAGGCCTTCTTTTTGAAGGTGCTGGACAAGGGGTACCTGGGGGATGCCGACCGCGCGCGGGGACGTTTCCGCACCTTCCTGCTCACGGCGCTGACGCGGTTTCTGGCGAACGAACACGATCGCGAGACCGCCCTGAAACGGGGCGGAGGAGTCTCGATGGTCCCGCTCGATCTCGGGGAGGAAGCCGGGGAGGCGGCGGTCGATCCGGCGGATGTCCGGACCCCGGAGTCCGCGTACGAGGTGCGTTGGGCGGAGACGCTCCTGCAACGGGTTCTGGAGCGATTGCGTTTGGAATTCGATGGGGCGGGGAAGGCCGGCCGGTTCGACGCGCTGAAGGGATTTCTGATGGATGAACGCGGGGCCCGGTCCTACCTCGAAGTGGCGCAGTCCCTGGGGACGACGGAATCCGCCGTGAAGGCTGGCATCCACCGCCTCCGCCGTCGTTACGGGGAGCTCATCCGGGAGGAAATCTCGCAGACCGTGGCGCGACCCGAGGATGTGGAGGATGAGATCCGGCACCTTTTGTCGGTGCTCGGGGGCTGAATTGTGGATTCACCGCAACCTTGGCGATCCGCCGCTTAAGAAATGCCTGGGAAGATGTCGTCTCGATGACCTCGGAAGTTTGTCCCCGCTGCGGGCGCCCGCTTCGGTCGGGTGTCATGGAGGGAATGTGTCCGCGTTGCCTGATGCGACGGGCGGCGGAACGTCTGGAGGAGCATTGGACGCCGGAGGAGCCACTGTCGGGCGCCGTGGCTGGGGGGCGGCGTTTTGGCGAATTTGAATTACTCGAGGAGGTGGCGCGGGGTGGCATGGGGGTGGTGTTCCGGGCCCGCCAGCCGGCGCTGGGTCGCGAAGTGGCGATCAAGCTCCTGCTGGCGGGCGAGTGGGCCAGCCCCGAGTTCGTGGATCGCTTCCGGACCGAGGCCCGGGCGTCGGCGATGCTGGACCATCCCCACATTGTGCCGGTGTACGCGTTCGGGGAAGTGGAGGGCCGCTGGTACCTGGCGATGCGATTTGTGCGGGGCGAATCCCTGGCACGGCGCCTGGCCCGTTCGGAGGCCCGGCCGACCTGGACCGATTCCGCGAAACTCGTCGCCCAGCTGGCGCGCGCCGTTCATTACGCCCACCAGCGCGGCGTGCTTCACCGGGATCTCAAACCCGCGAACGTCCTGCTCGAGGAGGGACTCGAACCTTACCTCACCGATTTCGGACTCGCCCGGCTGGTGGCCGAGGACAGCGAACTCACCCACACCCTCGCGGTGCTCGGCACTCCGGGTTATCTGGCCCCGGAACAGGCGTCGGCGCGCGGACGCCCGATCACCACGGCGACGGATGTTTACGGTCTCGGTTCCATTCTCTACCAGCTGCTGTGCGGACGTCCGCCCTTCGCCGGCGGCACCGCGCTGGAAACGCTTCGCCAGGTCCTCGACCAGGAGCCGGTCCGGCCTTCCGAACTGGCGCGGGGCGTGGATCCCGAACTTGAGATCATCTGCCTGAAGTGCCTCGAAAAGGAACCCGGCCGCCGGTACGGATCGGCGGAGGCCCTGGCCGACGATCTGGAGCGTCGATTGCGCCACGAGCCGATCCTCGCCCGCCCCGTGTCCCCCGCCGGCCGGCTCGCGAAATGGGCCAGGCGCCATCCAAGGTCGGCGTTCCTCGCCCTGACGCTCGTCCTCGGCCTGCTCGCCGTCACCGCGGCCTCCGTCCTCGTCAGCCGCCGTCTCTCCGCCCTGGCCGAGGATCAGCGTCAGAGCCTGGTGAAGTTCAACCTGGACGAGGGCGTGCGCCGGGCCGAGCAGGATGACCCCTCCCTCGCACTCCACTATTTTCTGTCGGCGCTGGAACTGGACAAGGACCTTCCGGACCGCGTGCTCGCCCACCGTCGGCGCCTTGCCTTCCTGGTCCAGGACCTGCCCGTTCTGGAGCGTGTCTGGGGCCATGGAGGCCCGGTCAACACCGCCTATTTCAGCCCCGATGGCGGGCGGGTGGTCTCCGCTTCCAATGACAGGACCGCCCGGATCTGGGATGCCCTCGGCGGCTTGCCGGTTGGCGCGCCGCTCCAACATCCGGAGGCGGTGGCGTACGCCCGGTTCAGTCCCGACGGCAAGCTGGTGGGAACGGTCTGCGACGACGGACTGGCGCGGGTCTGGGAGGCCTCGGATGGCCGGTTGCTGGTTCCCGACCTCAGGATTGTGCCCCAGGAAAGCCGCCGCCCCTTCGCGCCGGACATCCTTTTTTCCCCCGACAGCCGTCGGCTGGCGGTTCGATCCGGGAACTCCGTGCGCCTCGTCAATGCCCGCACCGGGCAGCTGGAAGTCCCCCCGCTGGATCATCCCGCGCCGATCCAGTCCATGTTCCTGTCCCCGGACGGCGCCCGCCTGCTCACGGCGTCTGCGGATGGTTGGATCCGTTCCTGGGACCTGAGCCAGGTCCCGCCGCAGCCCCGGGACCTGGTGCGTCACGGGAACCGACTGGCACTTGCAGGGTTTGGGGCCGACGGGAAAAGCGCCCTCACGGTGGGGGAGGACGCGGGGGTGCGACTGTGGGATCTCGCACGCGCCGAGCCGCTGAGCCGTCCGCTCCGTCACGGGAGCGGGATGCAGGTCCATGAGGCGGTCATGGGCCCCGCGGGGACTTCGGCCATCACGGTGTCGTATGACAACTCCGTGCGCCTCTGGGAAATCCCCGGCGGCCGTGCTTCCAATGTTTCGATCGAACTCAAGGCCGGCATTGCCATGGCCGATTTCGACGTCACGGGAAGCCGGTTGGTCACCGCGTGCTTCGACGGTCTGGCCCAGGTGTGGGATGCAACCACCGGGAAGCGCGAGGGGCCGCTCCTGCGGCATGGCGGGTACGTGTTCACCGCCCAGTTCGATGGCACCGGAACCCGGGTCCTCACCGCCTGTCAGGATGGGGCGATCCGGATCTGGCGGCTGCCACGGAAATCGCCGCGGCTCACCGTCGACCACGGCGGCCCCCTGACCACCGGGTTTCTCGACCCCCAGGGCCGTCTGCTGGTGACCATGGGGGTTGACGGACTGGTTCGTATTCACGATGCCACCAATGGAGCGCCCCTCGGTGCCCCCCTCCCGCATCCGGAGCCGATCTTCATCGGTCGGTTCCGACCCGACAGTGCACGCCTGGTGATCGTGATGCGGCAGCACGCCGTGCAGCTTTGGGATGTGGCGTCGCATTCCCCCGCAGGGCGGCCGTTTGTCCCATCCCTCCCGGTGGTCTCCGTGGCGTTCAGTCCGGACTGCCGCACCCTGGCTGTCGCCACCAGCGCCCCGGGGGAAGGGGAGGGGAGGGTGGATTTCCTGAGCGCCGAGGACCTCCAGCCCCGCGGTTTGTCCTGGAGCGTGCCGGCAGGAATTACTCACGTGGCCTTCAGCCCCGACTCCCGCCTCGTGCTCGCCTGTCTTCGCAATGGCGAAGCGCGCTTCTGGGACGTGGCGGGTGGAAAGCCCTTTGGCAAACCGATGAGCGGCAATGGCCAGGTGTCCAAGGGTTACTTCCATCCCGACGGTTCCCGGGTGGTTCTCGCCTTCGTCACCAAGGGCTACGACTCCAGTCACGCCCAGCAGTGGGATGTGCAGCGACAAAAACCCATCGGCATGATGATGGGACATCAGGACGGGGTGGTGAATGTCCTCTACAGTCCGGACGGCCGTTGCCTGGCCACGGCCTCGGAGGACGGCACCGCCCGGATCTGGTCCGCCACCAATGGAGTCCCGCTCTCGCCCCCGCTGCCGATGGGCATCAAGGCGGTCTGGCTCGCGTTCAGCCAGGACAGCCGTGCGCTGGCGGTGGGAGGAGCCAACGAGCGCTTTCGCCTGTGGGATGTGCCGTCGGGGGAGCCGCTCACCGGGTTTCTGGCTTCCGACGGATTTGTGGCCGGCACTTCGTTTCCGCGCTTCGGCAACGACTGGCTGGTCGCCGGCCGGGGAGGGAAGGTGTTTGTCTGGGCTCTCGATCCGTTGTCGACGTCCGCTGCGGAGTTGAGGAAGCAAGCCTTCCGCCTCACGTCCCAATGGGTGGGTCGCAACGGAATGTCTCTTACGTTTCCGCCGCAGGCCATCCGGGCCATCGGCGCCACGCACATGCTGAACTCGAACGAGCCGCCCGCCCGCTAGCGGGAGGGCAGCGGAAGAGGGAAACCCTCCCTGCCGAAGCCGGAATGCGCTTCAGCGGGGCTGATGAATCGAATTAACAAAAACGCAGTATGCGGCATCGCGTGCGTGCCATCAAAGGCTGAAGTTCTCACTAAAAATAGTGAGTTACCGCAAGGGAAGGGCGCTTCGTTTTGCCTCGAATGGATTGGGTGAAGGAAGTTGATGTTCGTTCTTGAACTCGGGTTAGTTCCGGGCACGCTCTCGCCGCCTTTTCTGATCCCCAGCACTCCGATCCGATCCCTCCTTGGCTGGTCCACGCTCGTGGATGGTTGTTCTCCAGTTCAGGGATGATTGTGGGTGAGGCAGTGGATCTGTGGAACGCATCCATCACCGCCCATCCGTCTCAACCAGCGCTCCTATGCACGAGGATCGGTCCAGCGGCAGCCGGCAGATTGAATCGCAGCCTCCATCGCGGCTGCGTCGCTCCCATTCCCGTCTCCGATCCCTGTGGATGGGACTGGCGGGCTGGATGGCCATCGAAGCGGGCGCCGCGCCTTTCAGTTACCAGGGACGTCTGGTGGATGGTTCGGGGTTGGGCAACGGCAATTACGAACTGACCTTCCGGCTGTTCGACAGTCTCTCGGGCGGCACCCAGGTGGGCAGCACCGTGGTCATGACGCCTGTCGGAGTCACCAACGGGCTGTTCACCGTGGAGCTCGAATTCGGGAATGCCTCGTTCCCGGGAGCTGCCCGGTGGCTCGAATTGTCGGCTCGCGTCGCCGGAGCGGTGGAGACCCCGGAAACCCTCGCGCCGCGCCAGCCCATCACCGCCGTCCCCTACGCCATCCGCTCACTCACCGGCTCCACCAACGCCGCGGACCTCGTCATCGGCACGCTTCCCGACGCCCGGCTCAGCACCAATATCGCCCGGGTTTCCGATCTCACGTCGCTCAGCAATACGCTGTCCGGACGGATCACGGCCCTGGAGTCGGTCGTGAACACCCTCTCCAATCAGGTCAAAACCCTCCCTCCCGCCGGCGTTCCCGCGGTGTCCTCGAATCCCGCCGATCCAGCCCTGGCGGGTGCCGGTTGGACGCGGTTCTCCACCGTTCCCGCGCCCGCCTGGATTCAAGGCAGCGGCGCGGACGCCCCGTCGGGTCGGACCGGGCATTCGGCGGTTTGGACGGGTTCCTCCTGGCTGATCTGGGGCGGATCCCTCGGCAACCACTCGCTCTCTTCGACAGGCGCAGGCTATGAACCGTCCGCCGACCAGTGGACCGCGATTTCTGAACTGAATCCTCCCACCGCCCGGCGTGCTCATTCGGCGGTCTGGACCGGCAACTCCATGCTGGTCTGGGGCGGGCTCGCCACCTCGGGGGTGGTTTCCAACGGGTCGCAGTTCGCGCCCGGCACGGGTAACTGGACCCCCATTCCCGTCACGGGAGCACCCGCACCCCGCCAACAGCATGTCGCCGTCTGGACCGGAGCCCGGATGCTGGTGTGGGGTGGCAGGAACCCCGGCGGATTGCTGAATGACGGCATGCTTTTCGATGCCGCACCCTCCAGCCAGTCCTGGAGCACCCTGCCGTCCTCCGGAGCTCCCGAGGCGCGGGTCGAAGCCACCGCGGTCTGGACGGGATCCAGCTTTGTGATTTGGGGAGGCGTCGGGGCGCTGGGCGAACTGGGCAACGGCGGCATTCTTCCCCTCACCGGCGGGATCACTCCCGGGGCATGGTCCGCCACCGCGACGTCACAAGCACCTTCCGCGCGCACCGGGCACTCCATGGTTTGGACCGGTTCCCGGGTCTTGATCTGGGGCGGTTCCCAGGGCGGATCGCCACTCAACACGGGGGCCTCGTTGGATCCTGTGGGGAATACCTGGACCGCTCTGCCGACCACCGGCGCGCCTTCGGCCCGATCCGGACATGTTGCCGTCTGGACCGGAAGCGAGATGCTGGTCTTCGGCGGCGAGACAGCCTCGGGACCGGTGGCGACCGGGGCGGCCTACAATCCTGTCACGGCCCAATGGCGGCCCCTCTCCTCGGCTGGCAACCCCGTTGCCCGCACTGAAGGCACAGCAACGTGGACCGGTTCGGAACTCCTGATTTTTGGTGGGTCCTCCGGCCCCTCGGCCCTCGCCTCGCTCCAGCGCCTGGATCCGCAACCCACTTGGTATCTCTATCGCAAGCCATGAACTCGCGTCTTTCCCTGATCCTGTTTCTCTGCCTCGCGGCCGTGCTTGCCCCCAGGCGGGCCCAGGCTCACTGGCTCACCCAGAACTTCGCGCTCAAGGCCGGGTGGAACGCCGTGTTCCTGCATGTGGACGCCTCGCATGCCACCATCGCCCAGATCCTCGCGTCGGACCCCGCCGCCAGCATCGAGGAGATCTGGCTCTGGCAGGCTCCCACGTCCCTCCAGCAGTTCGTGCAATCCCCGCAGGAACCCACCGCGGGCGGCTCCCAATGGCGGTCCTGGAAACGCACGGATGCGGCGAACTCGGCACTCCAGCGGCTGATCCCGAACTCCGGGTATCTGGTTCGGGTCCGGCCGGACGTCGCCACCTATGCCTGGGCGCTGAAGGGCAAGGCGACGGTGCCCCGCTATCAGTGGTCCAGCTCCGGTCTCAATTTCCTCGGATTCCCCAGCCGGCCCACCAGCCCGCCGACCTTCGAGGATTTTCTCGCGCAGTCTCCCCCGGACTTCCAGCAGACCGCCGAGATCTACCGCTATCCGGGAGGCGATCTCGGGGCCGGCAATCCGGTGCAGGTGTTCAACCTCCGCGGCACCCTGGTCCAGCGCGGCGAGGCCTACTGGGTTCGGGCTGGCGAAATCTACAATCGCTACTACGGCCCCTTCGAAGTCCAGGTGGGCGGTTCCGGGGTGGTGGCCTTGAATGACCAGACCAGCACCCTGAGCGTTCGGCTCAAGAATCTTTCCCCCAGTGCCCTGACGATTTCGCTGAGTCTGCTCAACTCGGAAACTCCCCCCTCCGGCCAGACCGCCATCGTGGGAGTGCCTCCCCTTCTGCTGCGCGGCGAACGGAACACCACCAATCTCTCCTACAGCTACCTGACCCTGCCCGTCGCCACCCCCCGCACCTTCTCGCTCGCCCCCTACGGCCAGCCGGGTTCCGACACCGAGGTGGTCATCGGATTGGATCGTTCCACCTTCACCGGGGCTGTCGGCAGCCTGTTCGCGGGCCTGCTGCGATTCACGGACTCCCTCGGACAGTCCCAGGTGGACTTCGGCCTTTCCGCAACGGTCGGTTCGTCCGCCGGTCTCTGGGTGGGGCAGGCGGCGGTGACGCAGGTCGGCCATTATCTCAAGACCTTCGACCGGGCCCCGGACAGCCGTCCGTTGGTGGGGACCAACGGCGCGTATGTGGTCAGCGGAACGAACACCTCCCTGGGCGGGGTTCCAGCCACCTACCCGCTGCGATTGATCGTCCATAACCCCGCCGCCGGCCCGGCCACTCTATTCCAGCAGGTGTTCGTCGGACCCAACGCGGCGACCAACCCGATCGTGTCGAATCGCGAATCGATGCTCGGCGCCAGCCTGCTGGCGGACGCCCGCCGGATCTCCGCCGCCCACCTCCCTTGGTCGGCGCAAAACCCCGGTTGGAACTTCTCCGGAAACCTGGCCCAGGGTGCCTCCATCAGCGTGGTGGTGAGCAACCGGTTTAACAACCAGTCCTCCAATCCCTTCCTGCACACCTACCACCCGGACCACGACAATCTGGATCCGCGGTTTGTCCAGGAAGTTCCCCAGGGATCCGAGTCCTACACCCTCGTGCGGAGTATCACCCTCAACGTGACGCCGCCCACGGATGACTTCAGCAGCCGTACTTCCGCCGGCAGCTCGCTGGTGGGGCAGTATGCCGAAACGATCCGCCTGATCGGACTCGCCCGCGCTGGAAACACCTTCGACACCCGCGAATTCGAGGTTCGCGGAATATTCGGCCTCAACCGCATCACGGACATCGCCACCGTCACTCGTCCCTAAGCCACGGCCATCACTCCCTACCGCTCTCCCCAGCCTCCGCGCCCATGAATGCTCCCCGTTCGCTTTTCAAAACCAGGACCCAGTCACGCATTGCCATGAAATCCCAGATCGCATCCACGGCCCCGTGGCGGGCCGCGCTGCTGGCCCTCGCCTTGGGCGCCAGCCTCCTCCCCGGGCAGACCACCTACGGTCAGGCCAACCCCAATCCCCCCGAACGCATGACGTATCAGGGGTTCCTGGTGGACGGCAACGGCGTGGCTCTCGGCAATACCGGGCCCAAGAACTACGACGTCATCTTCCGCATCTGGAGCAGCGAATCCGGCACGGCCAATAATGAACGTCTCTGGTCGGAGCAGCAGACGGTCACCGTCGACAAGGGCAACTTCAGCGTCCTTCTGGGAGAAGGCACCGTGGTGGGCAGCGAAGCGCGCCCCGACATTTCCACGCTGTTCAAGGGCCCGACGGCTTCCTCCCGCTTTCTTGGCATCACGGTTCGCGGGATCGGCAACGGCGGCGCCAACGTCGACATCCTGCCGCGTCTGCAACTGCTCTCGTCTCCCTACGCCTTCCTCGCCACCCAGGCCACCAAGCTGGTCCGCTCCGACGGCAGCGCCGACCTGCTCTCCAGCAGCGGCAACGTCATGACCCTCAGTGGTGAGCTGGACATTGTCGGGGCCAACACCCTCGAATTCGGCGCCGGAGTTACCAAGCAATCTGACGCCGGAAAGATCGGCTATGGGGTGTTCACTCCGGGGGTCCTCGACATCGTGGGTGGCGGTACCTTGGGCAACAATCGCTCCGTGAAAGTCTGGGCCGAAGGCGGTGCCATCTTCACCGGGCCTCTCCGGGCCACCACCATTGACGGTACCTTCATCGGGGACGGCTCGGCGCTGACCGGTGTGGCCAAACTCGCGGCCAACACGTTCACCGGTCTGCAGAATATCCAGAACCACGTCCGCATCGGTGAGCCCGGAACCGGGACCTCCGCGACCGCGGGTTGGGGCGAAGCCCTGATCTTCTCCGGCGCCCCGCCGATGGCCGCTTTCTGGGACAGCGACAACTCCGACCCGCTCTGGATGGCGCGCTTCAATTCTGCTGCCAATTCCTCCGAACTTCGGATGGTCATCGGCGACGATGGCGGATCGCCCGCCGACCGCTTCGTGATCGGCGTGATGGCGGGAGGGACCTTCAATCAGGGGAACGTTTTCAACCCCCTCGCGACCTTCGATGCGCGTGGGTTCCTTGGACTGGCCGGACGTGTGCCCGACTACGCCCTGAGTTTCCCGAACTTGCTCGGAGACAAGATCTGCCTCTGGGGTAACGCCAATCAAGAGCACTACGGATTTGGCATCGACAATGGGACCCTGCAGATCCACAGCGACGTGGCGGGTTCAGCCATCCAGTTTGGCTTTGGCCGATTTGGTGCGATCACCGAAACGGCCCGGGTTGATGCGAATATGCTGACCATTTCGCACGCGTCCGCCCCTCAACTGAGGCTAAACCGCACCTCGGATGGTCGTTGGGGCACCGTGTATCGCTCTGGTGGCGACATGATCGTTGGGCTTACCGGAAGCGCCCACGATCCGAATAACTTCCGCTATGCCCTCTACAACGGCGACGCCAACTGGGATTTCCCCTCCGACCGAAAGCTTAAAAAGGACATCGTGGATGCGGAGCCGGTACTGGATCGCGCGTTGCAAGTTCGGGTGAGGACTTTCCGCTGGAATGATGCACCGTCCGATTCCGTTCCCATGATTGGTGTCATTGCCCAAGAACTTGAGCCCGTCTTCCCTGGCATGGTCAGCAGCTCCCTCAAACCGGAGAGCAACGAAACGGTCAAGACCGTTGGATATGGCGACTTTGCGGTGATCGCCATCAAGGCGCTCCAGGAGTTCAAGGTCCGGCATGATGCCGAAGTCAAGGACCTGAAATCGCAGATCAACGAACTTAAGAGTCTGCAGTCGCAGGTGGCCGAACTGAAGGCGCAGCTGAAGGACGTGGTCCAGGCTGCGGCTGAACTTCGGAATCAGGCGGACAACACCCGGACAACCGCCTCGCTGGCGAAGTGATGTTCGGTTGTCTTCAACGCCGCCGCCGGGAGCCCATGAACCGTCAACTTCCGCCTCGAATGAATTGGTCCATGAAACGTTTCCGTGCCGTCCCCCTGGCGCTGGGTCTGCTCCTGGGGGCCATGGCCGCCCGGGCGCAGATCGTCCTGCCCCTGGAGTACCGCCATGTGCTGACCAACGACGCGAAGCTCAACTTCCGATCGCTGGGCGGCGTGCCCATCTCCACCACCGTCGGCAACCCGCCCGGGTCGAACGGTCAACAACCCACCCAGAACGAATCGGCCGGCTCGTTTGCGACCGCCACCCCTCGGCAGTTTCGCGGCCTGGTGACCCTGGGCGCGGTGGGCGGGCTGAAGCAATCGGATTGGATTGCCGTGAGCAATTCCCCGACGTTGCAGTCGGGAACGACGGCGATGAACGCCCTGGTGGCCGAACAGATGCGGCTTCCGCGCGGGGCGGCCACGCTTCCCGGCGGCATGATCGTTCTCCGTCGGGCCACGGTGGCCATGCCGTATCTCAGCCGGCAGGTTTCCTTCGCCTTCGGCCAGGTGGTTCCTCCGCCCGCCACGGCCGAAAACGGTCTGCTGCTGAGCGGTCCGAACGCCGGAAGCTACTGGCTGCCCGAACCCCACACCACGACCGGGCACACCAACGCGAGCTACTACTGGAGCCGTCACGGCCGGCTGGTCTACGCGATCCAGCCCGGGCCCATGAACATCACCTGGGTCAAGGCGACGCCCTTCACGCTCAACAACGTGCCCTCCTACGCCAACCCGGGCGGGGGAACGAGCTTCCGGACGAATGGCGCCAATGTCTTCCTGCTCTACACGCAGACCTATCTCGTGTCCGGCAGCTCCAGCAAGACGCCGCGGAAGATGTACTGGACCCAGAAGGGCTTCCAGGGGATTGGCAAACCAATTTCCGTTCCCGCCGCCCGCGTGGGCGCGGTGAACATCGTCTACAACAGCAATTTCCCCCAGACCGTGCCTGCGGAGTTTGTGGGCATCGGATCCACCAGCCCGACCGACGGCACCACCAACGCGGCCCTGCCGGAACTGCGCACGCTCTGGTATGAAGAACAGCAGGGGACCATTTACGCCTACAACGCGGAAGGCCGCGTCTTCGTCGAGTTACTCGGGGATCTGCGCTCGGACGGCCAGACCTACGAACAGTTGGGAACGGAAATCGTCGACGTGTTCAAACAGCCGCTGCCTCTCGACGTCGAGGTGGAACTCGGCGAACGCATCATCCCCCCGGAGGGCGGCAACATTGAGGAACTGGTCCCGGAACCCCTCAACCAGGTGGTCGGCCCTTCCTTCGCCTTTCGTCATAATCGGGCCGGTGTCGGCAAGGTGGAATACTACGCCACCCGCGAGACCCGGAACGTGAACGACTTCCTCGTCCACTGGATGGAGGAGGGCGAAGCCGGACTGATGTGGCCCAAGCTGTTTGGGCGATACAGCCTGGTTTGGCCGACCCAGGTGGAAAAATTCAGCCTCTACGTCCGTCCGCTGGCTGGCACGGAAACAGAGGCGCAGGCGACCTCGGTCATCATCGACCCTGAGAATGCCCCGAGCATCGAGTATCAGGATCCCCTGGATCAGCCTCGCGCCAAATTCACCCCGGACCTCAAGTTTTACACCTACCTCAGTCCCTCCCAGCCCGTTCATCGCACCCTCCTCCGCTACACCGGAGGGGAAAACATCGGGTTCGAGCGTGTGTTCTCCTGGTTGGTGGACAACCTGCGCACCACCAACTTCACCTCCAGCGCAATCGTCACCAATCTCTCCGCCTGGAATGGGACGACGTTGGTCTGGCCCAATGAGCTCGCGGCACCCCGCGTGGTTTCTGCCACCGTGGACGTCGGTGAACGGATCAGCGCTCCTTTTGGTGAAGCCGGGTATTCGCAGGGTTCCGATTACCTCGCTGGTTACATCAACCGGGAAGTGGGCATCTCGTACAATCCCGAGTCCTACAAGGATCCCTTTGCCGTGGGATTCGAAGCCGCCAATCTCGGCTCGATCATTCCCGTCAATGCCATCCCGGGTCAGAACCGGCTCGAAGTCTGGTGGTTCCGGCCCAACCAATCGAACGCCGGTCTCAACGCCGGCAACACCCTGCTCGGATTCAAGACCGTGCACTGGCCCTCAGCTGTCGGTCGTTACACGATCCAATGGCCTTCGAACGCCCGGGAAATCGTGCTCGCCAGCAAGCTCGGTGGCACCGGGTTGACCACGGCCGAACAGACCGGGTTGATCTATTTCCAGAACCTCAAGGGGGCGATCGGTTACAACCCGAACGAGGAGCACGCGATCATGAGCGGAGGCACGCCCTTCGCCACGCGCGATGACCTCAACATCACCACCCAGACCAACAACGAATATTCATCGCATCCTTACGTCCTCGTGACCTACCGCGGCAACGATGGACGTCCTTCCATGGCCGCCTTCGAGGTGCTCCGCGAGAAGCCTGAGGAAGGGTATGTCTTCGACTACATCGAACCTGCCGGCCGCATTCTTCAGCCGCCTCCCCCGCTCACGTTCCTCCAGAAACCGGTGGAAGGCAGCGGGGATAACGCGGTGAACTACAACTCGGAACCTCCCGCGTCAGGCGGCGATCTGCCGGTGGGCTGGACGGCTGATGATGCCAATGGTGTCTACGGGCATTATCAGACCTTCACCTACCGCGACCGTAAGAATGACTTCTGGATTTATCGCGGTCTTCATTCCGGCCTCCCCGCGCTGCAAGCGGGCACCTACAACGCGAACAACAATTCGTTCTCGCCCATCCCCAACCCCACCCGCGCTCAGACCAACCAACCGTTCAGTCTGACGGTTCATGTGTCGCGTCAGGACGAGTATATGGCGCTCGACGTTCCGGAGATTCCCTCCTGGCTTTCCGTGAACGGTCTGACCGTGTTCGGCACGCCTCCTTCCAATCTGGTGGATCAGGATGTCAATCTTCAGTTGATCGTTCGGGACCTCGTCGATCTGACCCGGGTGACCAATACGACGGTGCTCCAGATCCGTGGAACCGGCGGTATCATTCAGCAGGCGGGACTGTCCCTCGTGAGCAGCAACTCCTACACGGGTTCGCTGATCACCTACACGAACCGGCCACCGTTCCTTGCGGGCAACCCGGCTCCCACCAACAGCTTCACGCTGCGCTACTACTACAAGACGGAACCGAGCTTCGCGTGGCCGGGAATCACCACGCCTCCCGCCGTGGGATCCATCGTTCCCTACCTTCGGAAAAAGGATGCCAACGGCAACTACGTGGGCGCTCCCGACTCCAAGAACACGGCGTCGCTTGACATTGTCTACCGCCCGGTCTGGCCGGTGCGCGATCCGAAGGACAGTTCCAAGCCCCTGCCGACGCTTCCGTACGGCGCCACGCTGGCCAAGCCCGGCTTCAATCTTCCCGGGGTCCGCGACTTCAAGACGGCCCACGTGCTCTACCAGCAGTCCATCGCCGGCAACCTGCCCTCCGCCAGGAAGAGCATCGTCCTGCACGATCCGACGCGGGCCAAATTCTCCGACGTCAAGGCGCACTTCGAAACGGGGAAGATCCCGGCCAGCGTTTTCACCACGTTGTATCAGGGTCGATATTACTTCCCCAACCTGCCGCCGCATCTCGCGGAGCGGGTCTACCTGGATCCCAACCGAGGGGAGAAGGGTCAATTGGTTCTGATTGGACAATTCAAGAATGAGGATCTGGGCGAGAGCTATCTGCACCTGAATGTCCTCCGAGGCAGTGATTTGCAAGCGGTCAAAGACCTCTGCCCCACCAGCGATCAAAGCAGTCGTGGGGACTGGGAGTCTTTTGTCGGGGACCTTTCAACGGACGTCGAAACCTTCCACGAGAACCCGGATGTTCCCGGCACCTACATTCCCGACGTTTCGCTGACGGAGGTGGTGAGTGTGGGAGCTTTGGCCGAGGTGAAAAACGACAACGTGGCGGCGGACTCCTATGCCATCAGTGCTGTGGGACCCGGCCAGGGCTACGTGACCGTTCTGGAAGCCAGTGGCACCGCCTTCACCAAACCCGGGGATCCGGTGGCCATGCACATCTTCAAGGTGGGCGGCAGCCTCTATCCCGGTCAGCTCAAGGTTCTGCCCTCCGCCAATCCGCTCAGCGAATTGCTGACGCTGCAGCACACCGGGGATTTCGCCGGTCGGTTCGACGAATACGAATTCGAGTGGCGCATCGCCGCCCCCGTGGACGGCCTGCCGCCAGCGACCCCGGCTGGTTACCTCTCCCTGGTGACCTCCACGAACACGCCGCGTTACACCCTCGGTGGAGCGGGAATCCAGGCGCTGAGCGACAACTACGTCATCATGCGCTACCGGCCCATCAACCCGAGTCATCCGCTCTACAAGGCGAATCCGACTGAGGCCGACTGGTCGGCGTGGACGGACAAGCCGCCGGCGCTGGCCGAAGGCTGGATCAAGCGGGTGCTCGCCGGGATCAATCCCTTCAACCAGCGGGTGACCGACCTGTTCAACAACCAGGTCAACACCGACGTCAGCATCCTGACCCAGGCGGGTCGGCGATGGGAAGGTGACGTCGCGCTCAATCTCGACACCATCAATAATTACGGACTGGTGGAGATCTACGAAACCGTCCTCCGTCGCGGACGTTCCCTGAGCATCGAGTCGGGTTATAACTACGGACCGGCCAACGATGCGTTGCTCCTGGCCGCCGGCTACCTGAGCGATCTGTACATGTTCCTGGGTAACGAGGCCGCTGCGGATTCGTCCAATCCGACCATCGGAATCGGCACCGCAGACCGTCAATACGGCGACATCGCCACGGCTTTGTTCTCCTTCAAGGGTCAGGTTCCCACGGTTCTCGAAGAGGAACTGGCGCTCCTGCGGGGTCGTGACGACTTCCTTCTGCCCGGGGTTCAGGTCAGCCCGGTCTACAATCGTCTCGTGTGGAATTACACCCGGGGCATCGACTCCGGCGAAGTGATCTACGCCCTTAACTACAACGTTCAGGAGAAGCCCGATTCCGCCCCCGACGGCGTGATCAACGCCTCCGACGCGGCGCGCATGTTCCCGCAGGGCCACGGCGACGCCTATGGTCACTACCTGACCGCCATCAAGGGTTATTACTCCCTCCTGCTGAATTCGAAGTTCGACTGGGTTCCGCGCATCGAAGCCGTGAACGTGCTGGGTACCCCGGTGTCGGTGGATTACACCGACGAACGGAAGTTCGCCGCCGCGGCGTCGGCCGTTGCCAAGGCGGGCCGGCAGGTGTTCGACCTGGTCTGGCGTCAGAATTATCAGGCGGTGCACGCCAGCGGTTGGTCGGAATTCGGCGCCACCCGTGAGAATTCACGCCGCGCCTACGTGAACATCGATGGCGGGACCAACAACACCACCCGTTACTGGGGTGCGGATCACTGGGCCACCCGTGTGGGGCAGGGGAGCTACCTGAACTGGGTCGTCGGCAATGCGCTGCTGCCCGAGATCGATCCCATCCCCACCCACGAGGGCATCCAGAAGGTCGACCGCATGACGGTGCCCGAACTCCGGGAACTCACCATCCAGGCCTCCGGTCTTCAGACCGCGCTGGACAATGCCGAAGGCGGCCTCTCGCCGCTGGGCATCCCGGAAGGCGGCCTGGTGTTCGACGTGAATCCGAACTTCATCGTCGGCGTGCCCGAGGGAACTCACTTCGAACAGATCTACGGCCGCGCGCTCAAGGCGCTCAACAACGCGGTCGTCTCCTTCGACGACGCGAAGAATGTGACCAGCCTGATGCGGTCGGAGCAGGATTCCCTGGTCGAACTTCAGGCCAGCATTCTCGGCCAGGAACAGTCCTATACGAACACGCTGATCGAACTCTACGGCACGCCCTATCCCGACGACATTGGGCCAGGCAAGACCTACAAGCAGGGTTACCGTGGACCCGACCTGCTGCACTACAGCTTCGTGGACCTTCCGGAGTACGACATTCCGGAGATGTGGAGCTACTCGAACACCACCAGCTGGGAGTTCGCCATCCGGGATGTTCCTGCCGGCTGGGCTGACAGCCCCGATTTCACCTCCATCAATCTTCCGATCCTCAAGGTTGGGGACAACGGAAACACCTCAACTGCCGCCCGCAATGGCGTGGTGCTTCAAGTTGAGGGCACGGGCCCCCTCAAGCGGACCAACTTCGTGTTCAGCATCGACATCGGGCCCCATGGGTTCGGCGACAAGCCGAAGGACTGGGCTGGGAAGCGGCTGTCGCCGGGCGAAATCCAGCAGGCGATTTCCGACGTCATTGCCGCCCACGGTCGACTCCGCCACGAGATCAACGATACCTACGGGGACATCGGTGTGATCGACAAGGCCATCCAGGTCTTTGAGGCCGGTGTTAAGGACTATAAGGATGTTCGCGATATCAAGGAGGACCTGTTCATCGCGGATCAGGTCCTGGAGAAGACCAAATTCGCCAACGACCTTTTGCAGAAGGGTCTGGATTCCGTGAAGGAAGACGTCGAGAAGGTCGCTGGTTTCGTGGGTAAAGCGATTCCGTCGAACTTCATCGCCGGTCTGGCGGCAGGCGGTGATCTCACCTCCGCAGCGCGCAGCGCGCTCGAATCCGGCGGTTTCGCGGTGAAGAAGACCTTCGATGTCATCGGCTTCATCCGCTACGCGGTCGTGAACGCCTTGGAACTCGGGGTCAATACCACGAAGTCCTTCAAGGAGTTCTATGACATTGAGAAGATCCAGCACAGCACCGAGCTTCGCAACGCGGTGCAGGATCTCGTGAACCAGCTGGGCAACGCCCAGGAACGCTGGTGGGCGGTCAACGAGCGGGTGCGCGAATACGACAACGCGCAACGCCGGTTGCAGCAGCTGCTCGCCGAGGGCGACCGGATCCAGGCGGAGCGGGAACTGTTCCGCCGCCGCTCCGCCGCCCTGGTTCAGGGGTATCGCACGCGTGACGCCGCCTTCCGGCTCTTCCGCAACGAGAAGCTCGAGCGCTACAAGACGATGTTCGATCTCTCGGCGCGCTACGCCCTGCTCGCGGCCAACGCGTTCGATTATGAAACCGGTCTGCTCGGCACGAAGGCGGGCCGTGACTTCAAGGGCCGTATCATCGCCTCCCGCGCCCTCGGCGTGGTGGCCGACGGCGTGCCACAGTTCGCCGGAAGTGAGACCGGGGACGCCGGTTTGTCGGGTGCCCTCGCCGAAATGCGGGCGGATTGGGACGTGCTCCGGGGCCGGCTCGGCTTCAATACGCCCGATGCCTACAGCACCACGGTCTCCTTCCGTACCGAGAAGGAACGTATTCTGCCGAGCTCGGACGGCGACACGAACTGGAAGGACGTTCTGAACGCGGCGCGCGTTCCGGACATTCTTTCGGATCCGGATGTTCGCCGGTACTGCATGCAGGTGAACAATGGCGATGGATTGCCGGTGCCCGGCATCATCCTGTCGTTCAAGACCACCATCTCCGAAGGCATGAACCTGTTCGGCCAGCCCCTGGTGGCCGGTGACCATGCCTACAGCCCGAGTTCCTACGCGACCAAGTTGTATGGTGTCGGCGTGGCCTTCGAAGGCTATCGGGGCATGGGCGATCCGGAACCGAGCGACGGTGCGACCGGCGGGGCGGGGGCGGGTGAACCCTCCGCCTGGTTCCTGGATCCTGAGGCCCTGGCGGCCACACCTTACGTTTACCTGATCCCGGTGGGCGTCGATTCCATGCGCAGTCCGCCGCTGGGCGATGTCAGCACCATCCGGACTTGGAACGTGGAGGATCTGGCCATCCCGATGCCCTTCAACATCGGTGGGTCCGAGTTCTCCACCCGGAAACTCTATCAATCCTCCGACTCCCTGAAGGAGGACCTGTTCTCCATCCGGAAACATCAGGCCTTCCGGCCGATCTCGGACGCCGGTTTGTTCGAACTGGTGTTCTACAGTGATTCCATGCCGCGGTTTGAGTATGTGAACAACCGCCTGATCGGACGGTCGGTCTGGAACAGTCACTGGAAGCTGGTCATCCCTGGCCGGACGCTGCTGGCGGATCCCAACGAGGGTCTCAGCCGGTTCATCCGGACGGTCAAGGACATCAAGCTGCACTTCCAGACCTACTCCTACAGCGGCAACTGAACGCCCCATGAACTCGACCTTGTCTGCCATGCTGTCCCCCGCTCGCCGCCGTCTCCTGGCCGGTCTTGCCGCGGGTCTCGCGGTCGTCGCCGTGCGGGCCTTCCCGCCGGCGCCGGATCATCAAATCTACGGTTACGTGCGCAACGAACTGGGGATTCCGCTGACCGGCGGCAATGCCGAGGTTCTGCTCGAGGCGAACAACCGGATTCTCACCCGGGTCCCGGTGTTCGTGGACCGGGAGCCGGGCGTGAATTACCGGCTGTCGATCCCTCTGGATTCGGGCGTGAAGAATGATCTCTACACGCCCACCGCGCTGCGGCCCACGGTGCCGTTTCAACTGCGGGTGAAGGTGGGCAATCTGAACTATCTGCCCATCGAAATGCTCGGCGCCTCCAAGCTCGTCACCCGGCCGGGGGCCCTGTCCCGCGTGGATCTCACGCTGGGCGTGGATTCCGATGGCGACGGAATTCCCGACGCCTGGGAACAACAGCTGATCGCGGCGTTGGGGGGCGGCAAGAACCTGGGCGATGTGCGGCCTGGCGACGATGCCGACGGGGACGGGTTGTCCAATCTCCAGGAATATCTCGCCGGCACCTATGCCTTTGATCCCGCCGACGGCTTCAACCTTTCGATTGTGAAGGTCGAGGCTGGTCAGCCGGTTCTGGAGTTCCTGGCGATCCGCGGTCGGACCTACTCGATCCGCGAATCCGAGGATCTGGCGAACTGGACTCCGGTTGCGTTCAAGCTTTCCACGGACGCAGCGGGCTCATCTGCGCGTCAGAATTTCCGGGCGACTGATACCCGTGTCAGCCGGCCCGTCATCGAATCGGCTTCCGGCGAGCAGGGGCGTCCCCGGTTCTTCAAGCTGTTCGTGAACTAAGCAGGCGGGTGGGGTTCCTCACCGCCTTGTCCTGGCCCCATGGGCGAAAGGCCAGGCCGGGTTCGTCCAGGCCCGTGGAGTCGAAAGCAATCCTGACGCCCCTGAAATCCTGATTCCGAAGTGAACTTTCGGACCAACATGCATCGTCGCTTCCGGAGCCTCGCTCGCGTCTGCACCCTTGTCGGGGCCGCTGCGGCCGTCTCCTCCCATGCGATCACGGTCGATCGCTACGTGGTTCCGGCCGGCGGCGGCACATCGCGGTCGGCGCGGTTTTCGGTGACGGGATCGGCCGGGCAAGCCGTGGCCACGACTCCCCCTTCCGTCGGGGCCCGGTTCGCCGGGAGGGCGGGTTACTGGAGTCAGATTGTCCGCTGGTTCAACTCGGTGCCGGTGGCCTACAGCGCCACGGTCACGGTACGGGCCACCTCGGCCACCGCTGTTGTCCTGAACGCGGTGGATGATGATGGGAGTCCGTTGACGTTCCGGATTGTCTCCAACCCGGCCTTCGGAGCCCTCACGGGAACGGGAATCAATCGCGTTTACACCCCGGGGGCTGGGTTCACCACGGGGGACCAGTTCACGTTCGCCGTCAGCGACGGGACCAGCGAGTCCGCCCCGGCCACCCTCCAGTTGCTCCGTACCCGCGTGGTCGGCCGATGGGTGTTCTACAACCAGTCCTCCTGGGACGGAAACGCGGTGGCTGCGGATGCGCGCGACGACGCAGCGCTGGCCTCCAACAAGTCAGCGCTTCTGCCCGGGGTCAAAGCCGGCTTCGCGAACTACACCAGCTTTTCCCGCGGCTTGAACGGCATCATGGTCGATGTCGCGGGACTGCCCCTGGGGAGTTCCTTGTCGGTCTCCGATTTCGTTTTTCGAACCGGCAACAACAACACGGTCAGCGGTTGGGCAACGGCCCCCGCTCCCCTGGCCAGCGGCGGGGTCACGGTCCGGCGCGGGGCCGGGGTGGGCAACAGCGACCGCATCACTCTCGTCTGGGGATCGGACGCCGTCGCCAAGCGATGGCTCCAGGTCCGCGTCAAGGCCACAACACCGACCGGGCTCCTGGCCGATGATGTGTTCTATTTCGGGAATGCCATCGGCGAGACAGGCAACAGTCCAGGAACCAATGCCTTGGTGAACTCCACGGACGAAATCCGCACGCGGGCGAATCCGCGCAGCGCTCTTTCGCCCGCCCCGGTCACCTTCGATTACGATTTCAACCGGGACAGGCAGGTCAACTCCACCGACCAGATTATCGCCCGCTTCAATATCACCACCCCCCTCAGCGCGCTGCAATTGATCACCCCGTCCGCAGCGTCTTCCGCAGCCCTCGCCTCGACCCCGGCCTCGCCGGAGGAGGTGGGGATCGCCGCGGACTCGGGGGTCTCCCGGCTGAATGGGAATGGCACCCGGGAAGGTGGCGGGGAGCGGGTTGGGTACGACGCAAGCCTGGCGCAAGCGGCAAGCGCGGGTTCGCCGGATGGAGTCGCGGCGGAGAATCCGTTGACGGTTCTGGTCCTGAGCGACGGCAGTCTCGTCCTCCACGCTCGAACGTCCGAAGGCGTGGCTCCCCGGCTGGAATACGCCTCGGAACTGGGCCAGTGGCTGCCTGCTCCCTACGCCGCCGAGTCCTATCGTGAGGGCGAATGGTACTGGTTCGTGGGGGCCTCCGATGCCGATGCCGGACGGTTCTTCCGGATGGCCGAATCGGTGTCCTCCAGCGTTTCACGCCAACCTTGAGCGGTCCCACCGCTCCGGAGCTTCCGGGTGGGGAAGAAGGTTGAGCGGCCCCGCACCGCGTCCATCGCCCGATCGATCCCCCCCCGGCGCTTCCGCCTCCGCGTTCCTGCTTTCCCGGGAAGTCCACTTAAACCCGGGAAGACGATTGATCGTACGGTCCGGTTGGAGCACAAAGGGCTTCCACCATGAAGCCGATTCAATCCAGCGGGATTCCTCGCCGTCATTTCATCCGTCGCGCCGGGATGGGCGTGGCGTTGTTCAACATTCTCCCAGGCGCCGTCGCACGAGGGGCCGAGCCTCTCGCCGCCAACGACAAACTCAACCTCGCCGGCATCGGCATCGGGAGCCGGGGCGGAGCGGACGTCTCCGAAGCGGCTGGGCTGGGACACAACATCGTCGCCCTGTGCGACGTGGATGAAAAATACGCGGAGAAGGAATTCGCGAAGTACCCCAAGGCGCAGCGCTTCACCGATTACCGGGTGATGCTGGACAAGATGGGCGCCGGCGTGGATGGCGTGATCATCGGGACTCCGGACCACACCCATGCGGTGATCGCCATGGAAGCCATGCGGCGGGGCAAGCATGTCTACTGCGAAAAACCGCTGGCCCACACGATTGGCGAGGTCCGCCATCTCATGGCCGGAGCCCGCGAGCACAAGGTCGTCACCCAGCTCGGCAATCAGGGGCATTCCAGCGACAGCATCCGGCGCGTGTGCGAGTGGATCTGGGCGGGAGTGCTCGGCAACGTTCACACGATCCATGCGGCCTGCGATGCCTTCCCCCAGGTTTACAGCCAGATCGGGAACCTGCCGAAACTCGCCGAAAAGCAGGAGGTCCCCCAGGGCCTCGACTACGACCTCTGGGTGGGGCCTGCCGAATTCCGTCCGTTTTCCAAACTCTGGGTGCCCTGGAACTGGCGCGGATGGATGCCCTATGGCGGTGGCGCGATCGGGGACTGGATCTGTCATGTCGTCGATCCGAGTTTCTGGGCGCTCGATCTCGGCGCCCCGTCCAGCGTCCAGGCCGAAGTCACCGATTTCGATCCGAAGCTGCACGGCCTCACCTATCCTCCCGGCACGAGGATCACCTTTGAGTTTCCGGCCAAGGGGACGCGCGGCCCGGTGAAGCTGGTCTGGCACGATGGCAAGACCCGGATTCCCCGACCGGCGGCGTTCGGTCCCGATCACAAGGTGCCCGGGACGGGCGCGATCATTCACGGCGACAAGGCGATGATCGTCCATGGCTCGCATGGCGGAGGCAACTGCGTGCTCTTTCCGGAGAATCTCATGGAACAGCACGCCGGAAAGAAGGCCCCGGCCGAGAAGATTCCGCGGGTTAAAGGCCACGTGTGGGATTGGGCCGAAGCCATCCGCACCGGTCGGAAAGCGGGTTCCGACTTCTCGTACGGCGGACCGCTCACCCAGCTGGGACTGCTTGGGCTGGTGGCGATCCGCTTCCCCGGGGAGACCCTCCGTTGGGACGAGGCGGCTGGGAAGTTCTCCGGTCACGAAGCCGCCAATCAGTTCGTGAATCCCGCCTATCGCTCCGGTTGGAAGCTGTAGTTGCCGTGTGGAGTGGACTGCGGCAGAGGGCTGCCGCAGTCCAAAGGGCATGTGGAGTGCGGTGGCCCTCCCTCCACCGCTTTGGATTCGGCGGGGGCGGGAGGGACGGGGGTGGGTGTTCCGG
>CAYZAE010000062.1:0-33628 GCA_964476125.1 uncultured Verrucomicrobiota bacterium
CGCGCTGTTGCCAATGTTGGCGTTGATCTTCACCAGGAAATTCCGGCCGATGATCATCGGCTCCGACTCCGGATGATTGATGTTGGCGGGAATGATCGCGCGACCCGCCGCCACCTCGTCCCGGACGAACTCCGGGGTGATGAATTCGGGAATGCGCTGCGGGAACCGACGGAAAACAGAAGGTTGATACCGCGGATCCGTGCCGGCCGCCGCCGAACCGGGATGGCGGTGTTCCAGGGTGTTGCGGGCCGCCCCTGCCGCCTGCCGGCGCAGATCGAGTCCCTGGTTTTCCCGGATGGCGATGTACTCCATTTCCGGGGTCACGATGCCCTGGCGCGCATACCACAACTGGGTGACCGGATGCCCGGCACTCGCCCGAAAGGGGCGGCGCGAGGCCGACTGGGGGGCGCGAAGGTGCGAGATCGGTCCGACCGCGCGGTCTCCGACGGCCTCGGCGTGGGCCTCCGAGAGATAGCCATTGTCCCGTGCGGTCACCTGCCGCCCGTCATATTCCTGCACGTCACCCCGGCCCCGAATCCAGTCGGCGCGCAATGCCGGAAGCCCCTGCTCCACCGTCCCGGTGAAGGCCGGGTCGCCCCACGGCCCGCTGGTGTCGTAGACCCGCACCGGTTCGTTAGGTTCCAGTCGATCCCCCATGGAACGGGTGGGGGAAAGCTCGATCTCCCGCATGGGGACCCGCACGTCGGCATGAACCTTGCCAGGCAGATAAACACGGCGGCTGCGAGGCAAGGGGATGGAACTGTGGGGTTGCAGGGATTCGGGATGGGCGATCATGGGAGGGGGGCGATGCGAACCGACGAGGCGAACCACGGGATGTCCGGGGCGTCGACGGATCTCGATCTGGGCTTGCTCAGGCTCTGGCTTGGCTCTCGTTCGGTTCGATGCGACTCGATTCGGATCGTTCGTTTCCGGTTGGGAACAAGATCCAGGAAAGCCAGAAGGCGGTTTCCCTTCGCCGGCATGACCCGGATCAGGTTCGACGGGTCTCCCGCTGCGGCGGGACTCTCAGCCGTGACGATTCCAACGGCTCCCCGAATGGCGGCGATTCTGGCGCACCCTCGCCTCAGGTCAAGCGGCCCGTCCTTTCCCGATAGGCCACGAAGGAAATGCTCCCCCTGGAAAACTGGGGCTTCCCCCGAACTTCCCCGTGCCTCCATGATTTCGATCCCGGGGCGCCACCGCCCCGGGATCGACTGCTCATGGACAAGAACGCCCAGGAAATCGCCCGTCGCCGGACTTTCGCGATCATTTCGCACCCGGACGCCGGCAAGACGACATTGACGGAAAAGTTCCTGCTCTACGGCGGTGCCGTGCAACTGGCCGGATCCGTCACCGCCCGCAAGAACCAGCGCGCCACCACCTCCGACTGGATGGAACTGGAACGGCAGCGCGGGATCTCCGTGTCGTCCACGGTCCTCCAGTTCGATTACCGCGGGTACTGCGTCAACCTGCTCGACACTCCGGGTCACAAGGATTTCTCCGAGGACACCTACCGGGTGCTTACCGCCGTGGATTCGGCGGTGATGGTCATCGACGCCGGCAAGGGCATCGAATCGCAGACCCGGAAGTTGTTCGAAGTCTGCCGTCGGCGCGGGATTCCGATCTTCACCTTCATGAACAAGCTCGACCGTCCTTCGCGCGATCCCCTCGCGCTGCTGGACGAACTCGAGAGCGTGCTCGGCATCAGCGCCTTCCCGGTCAACTGGCCGCTCGGCGACGGCTCCGGGTTCCGCGGCGTCTTCGACCGGCGCGGGCGCCTGGTCCACTTCTTCGAACGCGTGCCCGGCGGCGAATACCGTGCCCCGGTCTCGGTCCTCGACCTCGCCGATCCCCAGGTCCGCGACCGCATGGAACCTGACGTCTACGCCAAAACCGTCGATGAACTGGCCATGCTCGATGGCGCAGGGGCCGACTTCAACCACGAGGCCGTGCTCGCCGGCCAGCTGACCCCGGTTTTCTTCGGAAGCGCGGTCAACAACTTCGGCGTGCAACTGCTGCTCGACGCCTACCTCGATCTCGCGCCGTCCCCGCGCTCCCGTTCGATCGGTGGCAACATCATCGACCCCGCCACCGCCGGGTTCTCCGGATTCATCTTCAAGATCCAGGCCAACATGGATCCGCGACACCGCGACCGGCTGGCCTTCGTCCGCATCTGCTCCGGCCGTTTTGAGCGCGACATGAACGTCGTGCACACCCGCTCGGGCCGGAAAATCCGGCTGTCGTCCTCCCAGAAACTGTTCGGTCGCGACCGGGAAACCGTGGATGAAGCGTACCCGGGCGATGTCGTGGGGCTGATCGGACATTCCGATTTCCGCATCGGCGACACGCTGGCCGAGAATCCGGCGCTGGTTTACGACGAGATTCCCCGGTTCACGCCCGAATGCTTCGCCTGGCTGCACAGCCCGACCACCGCCCAGTTCAAGCGGTTCCGCGAAGGTCTGGATCAGTTGCTGCAGGAGGGCGTCGTCCAGTCGTTCCACATCGTCGACAGCCTCCAGCGGGTGCCGCTGCTCGGAGCCGTCGGACCGCTGCAGTTCGAAGTCGTGCAGTTCCGGCTGCAATCCGAGTACGGGGCCGAATCGCGCCTCGAACAGTCGAACTGGAACACCATCCGGTGGGTTGGAAACGACGACTCCGGCAAGCCGGTGGAGGTGGATGAGACTCTGCTTCCGTCGGGTTCCAAGGCCGCCCGTGACGCTGCCGGAAACCTGGTGCTGCTATTCCCGAATCCCTGGAGCTGCAATTACTTCATCGAGAAGAATCCGAAGATTCCCCTGACCGAACTCCCGCCCCGCATCGCTCCGGCCTGAAGGTCGTGGGTCGTGGGTCGTGGGTCGTGCGGGGTTCTGGGTGGGTCGCGGAGCGACCGAATGATGGTAGCCAGGGGCTTCAGCCCCTGGAGGACTCGGCGTGAGTTTTCCCCGCGTCGCGGAGCGACGCCTGAATCAGACTCCACCCCCTTCGCTCCCAAACCGCGGCTGCCGGACCCGCAATCCGTTCAATTCACCGGCAATTCAAAGTGCTCGCCACTCACACGCAACCCGCGTTCGTCGGTGACCGACAGAAAAGCCACCAACGGTCGACCCGTTGGCAGATCTGCGGCCAATCCGCGCCCCTCCACCCGCGCCGGCACGAACTTCCACGACCGCTTCTGCCATGGACCGACGTCCGTCGTGTAACAGAGTTTCGCCTCCTTCAAACCCACGGGACCGTTCCAGGTCGCCTTCACCTGATGTCCCGCGACCGTCGTTACTCCCACGGACGGCACGTCCTTGCCGCCGCGCAGCCGGCTGTCCACGAACGCGTCCACCTCCCCGAAGGTCCAGATGTGCCCATGGGGAAGATCGATGTTCACCGAGACATGGCGGAATCGTTCGGGCACCAATCGGTAAGACTTCTGATAACTGTCCATGGGATAGGCGAAGTCCGTGGTCCCGTTCAGAAAGAGAATGGGGCACCGCACCTTGCCGAGGTACTGGCTCGGATCGAATTCGCGCAACCAGAGGGACCGTGATTCCGGGGTCATGGAGGCCAGGGATTTGTCGGTCCACACACTGTTGTCGCCGAGAAATCCGCACCCGTACACCGGCACCGCGACCCGGAAGCGTGCATCCACACCCGCCACGATGCAGGTGAGATACCCGCCCCAACTGATGCCGGTCACTCCCGTCCGCGAAGCGTCCACCTCCGGCAACGAGCGCAACAGGGAATGGCCGAGAACCACCGCCGAAACCGCGTGGTAGGTCCACATGTCGCGCATGTCGGCCGTGGTAAACTCCCGGAACTTCACCTTGTCGTCCTGGTCCGGTCCGCCGTCGGCCAAACGCTTGCCATCCGGCCCCTTGCCCGCCAGATCCATGGCCAGGGCGACGTAACCGCGCTTGGCCCAGTGTTCCGCCCAATCCTTGAAGGCCTTCTCGCCACCGCCATGGACCAGCACCATCCCCGGGTGCCGGCCTGAGCCGAATACCGCGGGATCCGGCCTTCCCAGATAGGCGAAGACCCGCGTGGGTTTCCCATTCAACGGTTCACCCGCGTAATGGACCTCCTGCACCAACCCCGTCCGCGCTCCCCATTCCCGAGCCGGGAGACGTTCGAGGGAACGAACATTCCATGGACCCACCGTACTGTTCACCGAAGATTCCGGGAGGGTTCCACAGCCCAGGGAGACCAGGGCCAGAAGGACGAGCCAGGGGATGGAGCGCAGGGGGATCACGGCGTCAGCTTATCGAAAGGCGGTGCGCACGCCAAACGTTCACCGCTGCAGGGGCTCCGGAGCCCGCTCCACCGCGATTCCTCCCGGCACAATCACGTCTGCCCACTTCAGCTTCCCACCGGTCCACACCTGCACTTCGACCAGATACCCCGGGGCTTTCTCCGCACGCTGGAGCGCCTGCACGGCTTTCGTTCCTTGCTTCGTTCCTTGTCGTGCCGCTTCACCGAGGTCCCGCCAGCTTTTGGGACACGTGGACAGCTTCCATTCACAGGTTCCGCGAGCCGACTTGTCCCACGGCGATCTCGCCTCCCCGACGCCCTCGTGAAGGATCAGTTTCCGGCTCACCACCCCCTCGAGACGCGCGATTTCACTGAGGAACGTGGATAACCGGGCTGCATCACCCGTGAAAAAGAAGAAGTCCTCCGCGTTGACGAAGAACCCATGCACGCGGTTGGTCGTGTTCACCAGGCTGGCGAGACCCTTGGGCCAATCCGAGGATCCGGACACCGGCCGATCGTTCGGATGATCGGCCCCAAGCCCAAAAGCTCCCCGGGAACCCAGGATGAGAAGTCCGCCCGCCAACACCGCCAGCCCGCGTTGAATGCCGTGTTTCATGCCTGCTAAGACCCCGGAGCTGCGGATTTCTTAGAGCCTGACTGAAAACTGCGAGGGGGCTGACCGGTGGCTCGTCCCTTTGCCAGGTTCCCCGGACCCTGTGCCCGTTCGTGGTTGAACCCATTTCTCGCGCTTGAACCAACCCGGGTTTGCAAATGCCCCGCCCCGGCTTACGGTGCCGCCCATGGTGGAGCCCCGAAAGAAGTCCCAGGGTCCTGGCGAAAGTTCCTCCGTCCCACCTCCCGACTCTGAACCCTCCGCATCCGCCACACACGAGTCGGCGATCCCACCGCTCGACGACCTGATTTCCCGGGAGGAACTCGACCGCCTCTCGACGCTGCGCATCCTCGACCTGATCGCCACCAAGATCCCCCCGCGCAATTCGGCGCTCATCGACCTCGTGTACCTGCGCGATCGCATCGCCGGAATCGAGGAGATGAACGATCAGGCCAGGCAGGCGCTCGAGAAATACGAGGAAATCGTCGAAAAACTCCGGTCCCCCGCCTTCCGCGTGGGAACCTACCTCGGCCCCGTCGAACCCGACCGCGCCCTGGTCTGCGTCGGCGGCACCGATTACGTCTGCCGGATCGATCCCCAGATCCCTCACGCCGGTCTTCAACTCGGGCAGCGGGTGCTCTGCAACGAAGCCTTCGCCGTCGTTCAGGGACTCGGCTTCGACCGCCAGGGACCGGTGGTCCGCCTCGATGAGCTGCTCTCGGACGGCCGTCTGCGGCTCGGAAACGAAACGGGCCAGTCCCCCACCGTCGTCCTTCGCTCCGCCCTGCTCGCCAAGGAAAAGCTCAAGCCCGGACTCGAGGTCCGCCTCGACGCCAACCAGCGGGTCGCCCTCGAAGTGCTGGGAACCGGGCGCCGCGTCGAGCGGGTGCTCGAACAGGTCGAGGAACTGCCCTGGTCCTCCATTGGCGGACAGGACGAGGCCGTGCGCGCCATCCGCGACACCATCGAACTCCCCTTCCTGCACCGGGACCTGTTCAAGCAGTTCGACCACGCGATCCCCAAAGGCTTCCTGCTGCACGGCCCGCCCGGCTGCGGAAAGACCCTGCTCGGCAAAGCCACCGCCTGGAATCTCCGTCGCGAACTGCAATCCGCCAGCGGCGTCCAGCGCTCCGAATTCTTCCTCCACGTCAAAGGCCCCGAAATCCTCAACATGTGGGTCGGGGAATCCGAACGGCAGGTCCGCGACCTGTTCGCGCAATGCCGCGAGCGCGCCGCCGAAGGGCAGCTCGCCTTCCTGTTCATCGACGAAGCCGAAAGCATTCTCGGCGTCCGCCGCGGCGGCCGCGCCCACTCCATCCTGTCCACGCTCGTGCCCATGTTCTGCACCGAAATGGACGGCCTGGAACCGCTGGCGAATGTCGTGGTCATTCTCGCCTCGAACCGCGCCGACCTGATCGATCCCGCGATCCTTCGGCCTGGTCGCATCGACCGAAAGATCCGGGTGCGGCGACCGGACCCCGAAGGGGCGCGCCGCATTTACGAGATCTACCTGCCGGAGACCCTCCCCCTCGCCGAACCCCGGGAGGCGCTCGCGCGGGCGGTGGCGGACGCCCACTTCGCCCGGACGCCGGACAACGAATTTCTCGAGGTCACCTTCCGCAGCGGACGCCGGGAATCGCTCTACCGCGGCGACCTCGCCAGCGGCGCGATCATCGCCGCCGTGATTGAACGGGCCAAAAGCCTCGCCATCCGTCGGGCCATCGACACCTCCCAACCCGGTCAACTCACCCGCGCCGACCTGCTCGAAGCCCTCCGGCTTGAGCACGCGGAGAACGACCTGTTCCCGTCCACGGAACTGACCGAGGACTGGCTCAAGCTGACGGATTTTGATCCCGAGAACGTGGTCAAACTGGGACCGATCCGACCCCGGCGCACGGCCCCCAGCGGCGTGGTCTGAGGCATCCGAAGACTTCCCCCCATGGCCGCGCCGCCCTCCCTCTTCGGACTCGAGACCGAGTTCGGCATCGCCCGGGACGACAGCCCGGACCTTGACGTCGTTGCCGAGTCCATCGCCCTGGTGCGCAGCGCGACCGTGCCGGGCGTGCTCATGCGCTGGGATTACTCGGCCGAAAACCCGCACCGCGACATGCGGGGCTTTGAGGTGGACGAACTTCTCCAGGACACCGACGAAGCCCAGTACTTCGCGCAGGACGCCCGTCGGGAGCTGAGCTTCACCGAAATCAAATCGGACCTGGTCCTTGGAAACGGCGCGCGGTTCTACAACGACCACGCCCATCCCGAATACTGCACCCCGGAATGCGCCACCCCCTCGAGCCTCGTGCTGCACGACCGGGCCGGCGAACGGCTGGTCATGGCCTGTGCCGCAGCGCTCTCGCGGCAGCGCGGACACCAGGTGCGCCTCTACAAGAACAACACCGACTTCGCCGGGCACAGCTACGGGTGCCACGAGAATTATCTCATCCCGCGCGGCCTCGACTGGGCCACTCTCACCCGGGCCGTCCAGGCTTTCCTCGTCACCCGCCAGATCTTCGCCGGGGCTGGAAAGTTTGCCCTGGAAGCCGAGGACCGCCTGATCGGGCCCGGTTTCCAGATCTCCCAGCGCAGCGATTTCTTCACCGAGCTCCAGGGCGTCGACACCATGCAGCGGCGTCCGATCATCAACACCCGGGACGAGCCGCACGCCGACCCGGCGCGTTGGCGGCGGTTCCACGTCATTCTCGGCGACGCCAACATGTCGCCCTTCGCCACCTGGCTGAAGGTTGGTTCCACGGCCCTGGTGCTCGAAGCCATTCTCGCGAATCCCGCCGCGGACTGGCCGCGACTGGCGGATCCGCTGGGAGCGCTCCATCACATCTCCCGCGACCCCGACTGGCGCTGGGAAGTTCGTTGCGCCGATCGTTCAACGCTGCGGGCCACCGATCTCCAGCAGCAATGCCTGGACCTGGTGAAACGCCACGCCGACCTCTCGCCTCCCGATCGGCAAGCCGTCGTCACCGCCTGGGAACAGGTCCTCGCCGACCTCGCCACCGATCCCTGGCGGTGCGCAAACCGCCTCGACTGGGTGGCCAAACGAAACCTCCTCCGCCAGTTCCAGGAGGCCGAGGATATCCCCGATCACGATCCCTGGCTGCGATCCCTCGACCTCGAATACCACCGACTCGATCCCACCGAGGGTCTGTATTTCGCCCTCGAACAGTCCGGAGCCATGCTGGGCGTGCCCGAATCCGCCGCGGTCGACCGCGCCCTGCACGAACCGCCACCCGACACCCGGGCCGCCATCCGCGGGGGCTGCATCACCCGGTTCCGCTCCGCCGTCGTTTCCGCCCAGTGGGACCACGTCACCCTCGACACCCCGGAAGGCCTGCTACGCATCGACCTCACCCGCCTGTTCGAATCCGCCGACATCGACCGCCTGCGGAGCCGCCTGGCCACGGCAAGTCAACCCGGCGACTTGCGCTTTCCCGCTTCCGACGGACACTGACCCGGACAGAATTCCACCGACTGCCGTATGCCAGACCCAACCCAGAAAGTTCGACCCGCGATCCCGGCCCCGAACAGTGGCGGCGGAGGCGGCGAAGGCCCCAAGGCTCCACAGGTCGAGAAACCCAACACCGAGGAACTGCTGAAGCGGATGCGCAAGGTCGACCCCGACCAGGCCCGCCGCTATCGCCAGCGCACCGGCCAGTGATTGGAGCGTGAGTCGTAGGTCGTGGGTCGTGGATCGACGAGGACTCCCCTCTCCCATCCCCCCACTCCGAACTCCCGACTCTCGACTCCCGACTCCCAACGACGCACGACCCACGACGCACTCAACACTCATGTCGTCTTCCATTGCCGGAGACTTTTTCGCGCTGCTGGCCCAGCACCAACTTGCGCCGGTGGGCATGCAGGCGTCCGGTCCACCGACCGAGACCCAGGCGACCACGGTTTTCGCGTTTCACTATGCCGAGGGCGTGCTGATGGCTGGCGACCGGCGGGCGACCGCGGGCAACCTCATCGTGACCGAGCAGGTGGAGAAAGTGCTCGAACTGGACGCCACTTCGCTTCTGGCCATCGCTGGCGTCCCGGCCACCGCCTTCGAAATGGCGCGCGCGCTTCAGACTTCCTTTGAGTACTACCGCCGCAGCCAGCTTCAGTCGCTCAGCCTTCCAGCCAAGGTCCGGGCCCTGTCCCGTGCGCTTCGTGACAATCTCGCGCTGACCCTGCAGGGCGTGGGCGTGGTGGCTCCGCTATTCGCGGGCCTCGACCTCAGCGCGCCGACGCCCCAGCCGCGCATCTTCTTTTACGATCCCCTCGGTGCCCAGTTTGCCGCCGCGGATTTCGCGGCCTCGGGGTCGGGCTCGGGAACCGTCCGCAGTCTGCTGAGTTACCATCAGCGGTTCGGCACGCCGCCACCGGCCCGCATGCCACGGCGCGAGGCGATCCGGTTTGCGCTCCATGCCCTGATGGTGGCCGCGGAATTCGATTCGGCGACCGGCGGCATCGATCCCACCGCGGCGCGGTTCGCCACGGTCAAGAGCCTTGGCGCCGCAGGCATTGCGACCGTGACGGAAGACGAACAACGGGAGGCCCTGTCATGACGGAGGAACCCTATCGCTGGATCGAGGCCATCGGAAACCGGCGCGAATACGTCCAGGGCCAGATCCGAAACGGCTCCCCGGTTTTCGCCGTGTCCCTCGACGCCGGCATCGTGCTGCTGGGTGTGGGCACCGGGCAGAGCAAGGTGTTCGAAATCTACGACCGCCATGCCCTGGCGGGTCTCGGGCACCCCAGCGATTTGGAGCGCCTGCGTCAGGCTCTGATCGATGCCGCGCATCTCGAGGGGTTTTCCCGCGCTCCCGAGGACGTCTCCCTGCGACGGCTGGTGTCGTTCGGCCTCGGACCCCAGCTCAAGACCGCCTTCGAACAGCTGTTCTCCCCCCCGTTCCTCGCCCGACTCCTGCTCGCCGAAGTCGCGGACATTCCGTCGCGGGACGTGCTGTTGAAGGTCCACTTCGACGGCACCTTCAACCACGCGACCACGCACGTGGCGGTGCTCGGTCCCGATCAGGGAACGGACGGTTCCCCGGAGGCGGCGATCGAACGCTGGCTGGCGTCGCGGCTCCCAGCCGGGATCGATCCGCGCGACGCCCTCGGCCCCTTGCTCACCGCCTGGAAACATCTGACGGCCCAAACACCGCTCCCCGCGGACGGAGAACCCGCCGGCATTCCCGACCCCGTGCCACGCGTGGTGGAAGCCGCCCTGCTCCGCCGATCCTCCCCCACCGCCGCCCGTTACCTTCCCCTGCCCCTCCCATGACCCGCGTCGTCGGCCTCGAAACCGAATACGGTTGTCTCACCGATGATCCACTGGGGCCTGCGGGCACCGTCGGCGCGGTCCGCAACTGGATCTTCGAAAACCGGCGCCTCGGTCTTTCCGACGTCTTTCAGCGCGACTGGGACGAACCGCCCGGCAACGGGGGATTCCTGTTCAACGGGGGCCGGGCCTACGTCGACATGGGGCACCTGGAGTACTGCACCCCCGAGTGCCTGACCGTGCAGGATCTCGTGTTGTACGACCGGGCCGGGGACCACCTGCTCAACGCCGCCCTGCGCGATCTCGGGCTCTCGGAACGCGCGGGATTCGTGCGGAACAACATCGACCACTTCTCCGGCGCCACCTTCGGTTGCCACGAGAACTACCTGGTCCGGCGCACCGCGCCCCTGAGCGAAAAAAACGTCCTCTCGCTGCTGGCCTTCCTCACCCTCCGCGTGCTCTACACTGGCGCCGGTCGTGTCGGGGCCTCGCTCGGATCGGAAAACCGGGGCGACACCCAGCACGATCGGGCCAATCCCCACTTCCAGATCAGCCAGCGCGCCGACTACATCAACAACGACCTGTTCGAGTGGGTGCAGTTCAACCGGGCGATCATCAACACCCGCGACGAACCGCTGGCCGACCCGCGCCGGTTCCGCCGGCTCCACCTGCTCCACGGCGACACCTCGGTCCTGCCCCATACCCTGGCGCTCAAAGTCGGCACCACCGCCCTCGTGCTCGACCTGCTCGAGATCGATCATCTCCCGGAACTCTGCCTCGCCGATTCCGTGCTCACCCTGCGCAGGCTGTCCCACCAGACGGAGGGCCCCTGGACCGTCGACCTCGCCACCGGCGAAACGGAAAACGCCGTGGGACTGCTCCGGCGCTACCTCGACGCCGCCACCGCCGAGTTCCGGGGACGCGACGCCGAAACCGACCACCTGTTGCGCGACTGGAAGGAAACCCTCGATGCGCTGGAATCCGAACCGGGCGCCCTCGTGGGAAAGGTCGACTGGATCACCAAACACTGGCTGCTCTCCGAATTCGTCCAGCGCGAGGGGATCTCCTGGTCGGATCCCTGGCTGCGCTCGCAGGACCTCGAATTTCATCACCTCGATCCCGCCCGTTCCCTTGGACTCGCCCTCGACCGGACCCCCGCTCCCTGGGCGCTGGATCCGGAGCGGATCCACTTCGCCGGAACAAATCCACCGGCGGACACCCGGGCCCATGCGCGGTCCGCGCTCCTCAGGCAGGCCGCCGCCCGGGAGGGCCGTTACTTCGTGGACTGGGAGACCTTCGATCTCGAAGGCCACCCGACGGTGCGGCTCAACAATCCCTTCGACCCCACCCCACCGACGCTGGAGCGCTCCACGCCGATCGGGACGTGAACGGGACGTTCAGGCTTGGAACCCGTCCATTTCCCGAGGTGGCGGTGCGACGCCACCCGTCAGTTACTTTTTCGCCGGATCCAGGGTCATCGCCGGTGGGCGCGTCTCGAGATCGAACTTCAGAAGCGAGGTTCCCTGGCGCTGACGCAGGACCGCGAGGGCGCGGTTGTAGTCGGTGAAGGCCCGCGTCTCGTCGAATCGCGCCTGGGTCAGATCCCGCTGGAGGCGCAAAACCTCGAAGCTGGTGCTCTTGCCATTGGCCATCTTCTTTTCCTCGGCCGAAAGTGCCTCCTCGGCAAACTGGCGTGCGGACCGTGTCGCGCCCACCCGTTGGAAGGAGGATTGCGCCTGCTGGATGGCATCGCTCACTCCCACCATCACCGTCTGTCGGAACTGCCGGAGCCGGAGTTCGGCCTGGGCCCGTTCATCCCGGCTCACCCGGTACGACTGGCGGGCGCGGCGATTGCTGAGGGGGAATGTAAGGATGCCGCCATAGCTGTGCATGGGAGCGGATCCCTCGCTGACCTGCCCGAGCGCGTCACTGAACTCGGTGCCGTTGCCCAGCCAGCCGATCGACCCGAAAACGTCCAACTGGGGGAACAATTGATTGCGGGTGAAGCGGGTGATCAGGTCCCGGCGCTCCAAATCGATGATCATGGCCAGGAGATCGGGACGCAGTTGGAAGGCCTGGTCCCAGGCCTTCTGCACGTCCAGATCTTCGGGAATGGCCTCCAGCTTCTCCTGGGGAACGATGGTGACCGTATGCCACTTCTCGTAATCATCGCTTAACAGCGTCTTCAGCTGGTTCTGCACGAAATCCACCGAACGCTGGGCCTCGATCACCGCCGCCTCGTTGGCCGCCATCTGCGACTGGGCCTGGCGCTCGTCCAACTGCGCCATGGTCCCGACCTCCACCTTCTTCCTGTTGTCCTCGTACAACCGTTTCGCCAGCTGGTACGCGATCTCCGCGCTCTTCACGTTCTCCCGCGCCGCAATGAGATCGTAGTACGCCTGCTCCACACTGCTAACCGTGTTCAGGATCCGCATGCGAAGGTTCAAATCCGAAACCTTCAGGTCCTTCGCACGGAGCCGGAGGTTGAGACGCGTGCCATCGATCCAGAAATTCCTCAGCAGCGGCTGACGCAACTCACCCACCATGAACTGCGCCCGGGTGTTCTCGAAAGCATCGCGGAGCACGATGACGTTCGTACCAATGAGCAGCGATCTCGGGGCCGTGCCGTAGGTGTCCGCCGCGAAACTCGAGAGCGAATAGGTCATGCCGCTCGGCACCAGACCGGTGAGCGATGCCGAAAAGGAATCAGTGTCCGCCGCGCTGCCCTGGAATGGTCGCTGCTGCGCATCCAAGCCGCCCGGCTCCTGTCGGTAATCATGCGCCGCCCTCAGGGTCGCCACCGGATCATAGTCCCCGTACACCATCTTCCGGTTCGCCTCCGCAATCAGCGGATTGATGCGCTCGATCTGGATGTCCAGATTGTGCTCCAGGGCAATGCCGATGGATTCCGCCAGGGTTATCGACCGCGCGTTCCCTTCCGCACCCGATACCCCCAGGGGAACCACCGCCACCGCGGCCGCGGCCACAATTTGCTTAACGAACAACTTCAAGCGCATCGGAAGTGCAGAGTGTTCAAACGGTTTCATTTCGTCAAACCCCGGTCCGCCTTCTCGATGAGTCGGCCCCGGTCCGGACCCCGCCCTCCACCCCCGCCCCCTCCGCCAGGTCGCAGGAATCTCGGAACCCGATCGTTTCCCCTGCCCACTCGACAACCGTCCGAATCGAATCCTAGCCTTTCCCCATGCCACGCCCGGTCCACGGCCTGCTCGGTTTTATGCTCGCCGCGGGAACCGCCCCAGCCGCGGAGCTCATGCCCCGGCCCGGCGGCCCCAACGCCATCCCCAGCACCGGCCCGTCCGTTCATGAACTGACCCCCATGGTGGTCACCGCCACCGGCCACCCGGAACCACCCTCCATCCTCCCGGTCATGACCTCCACGCTCGACGCGGAGGACTTCGCCCGGACCCTGCCCCGCACCACCCCCGACGCCCTCCGCGAGCTTCCCTCAATCATGCTCCAGCGGACCGGCCAGGCCCAAACCTCCCCCTACCTCCGCGGATTCACCGGATTCCGGACAGTCATGCTCGTCGACGGCATCCGGCTCAACAACTCCACCTTCCGCGACGGCCCCAACCAATACTGGGGCACCATCGACGCCCTCGCCCTCGACCGCCTCGAAGTGATCCGCGGCCCATCCTCGGTTCTCTACGGCAGCGATTCCATCGGCGGCACCGTCAATGCCATCTCCCGGTCCCGCCAACACCTCGGCCCCACCTCCGACGCCGAGGGTCATGGCTTCTACCGCTACTCCACCGCCGAGAACTCCCACTCCTCACGCGCGGAATTCACCGGGAATCTCGGCGAGAAAATCGGTCTGGCGGGCGGTCTTTCCCTCAAGGAATACGGGGACCTCCGCGCCGGCGAAGGCACCGGGCTCCAGTCCAGAACGGGCTACAGCGAATGGGACGGCGACGCGAAGTTCCAATATCTGCTCAGTCCCAACACCCGCATCGTCTACGGGCACCAAACCGTCGATCAGGACGACGCCTGGCGCACCCACTCCACCCGCTACAGCAAACCCTGGGAGGGAACCGTCAGCGGAACAGACGAATCGCGGATCCTCGACCAGTTCCGGAACCTGGACTACCTGCGCCTCGAAGGCTCGCAGCTCGACGGGTTCATCGACCGCTTCCAGGCCGGGGTCTCCTACCAGATCCAGAACGAGGACGAAAACCGGCTGCGCTCGGATCGGCGCCGGGAGGTTCAGGGCACTTACGTTGACACCCTCGGCACCTCGCTCCAGGTCCAGAGTCCGACCGGCATCGGGCGTTGGACCGCTGGCATGGAGTTCTACCACGACTGGGTCGACTCGAAGTACACGCGGTATGCCGCGGACGGCAGCGTGCAGCTTCGCCGGGCCCAGGGACCGGTCGGCGACGACTCCAGCTACGACCTGCTGGGGATCTATCTTCAGGACCATCTCCCCCTCTTCAACGAGCGCCTCGAACTGATCGCGGGCGGCCGTTACAACTACGCCGCCGCCAGCGTCGGTCGCGCGGTGGATCCCGGGACCGGAGCCATTCTGTCCTTCGATGATTCCTGGGACACCGCCGTCGGCAGCGGTCGCGCGCTGTGGCACCTCGACGACGATCATCGCTGGTCGATCTTCGGGGGGGCCTCGCAGGGGTTCCGGGCACCCAACCTCTCGGACCTCAGCCGGTTCGACCTGGCCGACCGCGGGGAGATCGAGGTGCCGGTGTTCGATCTGAAACCGGAGGAATTCCTGGCCCTCGAAGGCGGAGCGCGCGGGGTGTTCGGTCGGTTGACGGCCGAGGCGGCCTACCATCACACGTTCATCCAGGACATGATCGTCCGCTATCGCAACGGCCAGATCGCCCCCACTGGCGAGGCCATTGTGATGAAGAAGAATTCCGGGGAGGGCGACATCCACGGGTTCGAAGTGACCGGGTCCTACCAGATCTACGAGGAATGGTCGCTGTGGGGGAATTACACCTGGATGGAAGGCACGGTGGAAACCCCGGCCGGACCCAACGGGCCGTTCGTGGTGGAACCCGTCTCCCGGCTGATGCCCTCCACGGTGAACGCCGGTCTCCGGTACGAACGCAAGGACCGGAAATTTTGGGCGGAGTTCGCCGCCTCCATCGCCACACGCCAGGACCGGCTCTCGTCCCTGGACCGCCGTGACACGCAGCGGATCCCTCCGAACGGCACGCCCGGGTACGAGGTGTTCCACCTCCGCGGCGGCTGGCGGCCCACGGAAAAATTCACGCTCTCGGCGGCCCTCGAAAATCTCACCGACACCAATTACCGGATTCACGGCTCAGGCATCAACGAACCCGGGCTCAACCTGGTGGTGGCGGCGGACGTCCGGTTCTGACCCTGACGCCGCACCGCCGGCGGAATCCCGCCTGCGCTACGCTTCCAGCACCCACGGCTTCCGCCGTTCGCGGTCCAGGAACCGGTTGGCCTCCGCGTCGTCCGGAAATACCTCCTTCACCGGATCCCACCGGAGCTTGCGCCCGGTCCAGCGGGCAATGTTGCCCAGGTGACACATCGAGGCCGTACGATGCCCGATCTCGACGTCCGCCACCGGCTTCGCCCGGGTGCGGAGGCAATCGAGCCAGTTTTTCTGGTGGCTCTCGTTCACCCCCTTCGGACGGTCGCGAATGGTCGCTTCGATCAGTTCGTGCGGCTCGGACTCGCAGACGCCTCGATTGATTTTCACCGTTCCCTTGGAACCAATGAAGACCGCACCGCCCATCGGCGCATCCCCGGGCTCCACCACCACCCCGTTCGCATAGCGAAAGTAGACCTTGCGCTGGCTGCACAAACGATTGCCCCGCTCCGCACTCTCCGCCGTGCTGTACGTCGGCGGCTCATGCGGCGGCCCCTCGGTCCACACCTCCACCGGCCCACTGTCGTCCATGCCCAAGGCCCACTGGATCTGGTCGAGTCCATGCGCCCCCCACCCGGTCATCTCCCCGCCCGAATAAGGCCGGAACGAAAGCCAGCCCGGGTTCGCGCGCGGGAGATAGAGGTCCCTGTTGTAAGGCACGATCGCCGACGGACCGCACCACATGTCCCAGTCGAGCCCCTCGGGAATCTTCTCCTCCGGCAGGGCCTGCTCCCACGGGGTCGGGTAATTGTGCGCGATGATCCGTTCGATCTTCCCGATGCCTCCGTTCCGGATGAACTCACACCCGATCCGGTTCCGGATCATGGACCGCTGATGGCTGCCGACCTGGAAAACGCGTCCATGCCTGCGCGCCGCCTCCGCGATGAGCCTTCCTTCGCGGATGGTCAGGGAGAGCGGCTTCTCCGCGTACACGTCCTTCCCGGCCTGACAGGACTGCACGCAGATGAGCAGCCGCCAGTGTTCCGGCGTCGCCGTGATCACCGCGTCGACATCTTTCCGCTCCAGCAGTCGCCGGTAGTCCTGAAGAGCCACCGCCCCCAGCCGGTTCGCGACTTCCTTCGCCCGGTTCAGGTTCACGTCCGCCACCGCCACCACCTTGGCCTCAGGCAGCTTGATCAGTTCGGAGAGCAGCCCTGTCGCCTGTCGCCCCATGCCGATGAAGCCGATGCCGATCCGGTCGTTCGCCCCCGGACGCCCTTCCGCCGCCAGCACCCGCGCGGGGACAAAAGTCGGAAGCGCGACTGCGGACGCGGCGACCACCGCGCCCCGACGGAGGAAGTTTCTTCGATTCGTGCTGAACCGGGGTTCCATGGCCCGTAGCTACCGCGTTCCCCGGGGACCCGCAACGGGTCAGGGACAAGGCTTATCCAACCCATTCCCGATACCGCTCCGACATCCCCGCCAACGCCCCCGGATTCGTGTCAGATCAGCATTCATGGATGCGGGGGCCCTCAGGGCACCAGGACCAGTTTCCCGTTCACCTTCCGCTCCCGAAGCCGGGCAAAGGCCTCGGCTCCGCGGGCCAGCGGAATCACTTCGTCCACGGCCGCCTTCAACCGGCCCGCCTCCGCCCAGGCCAGGGTCTCGATCAGGTCCTTGCGCGTCCGCCCGTAACTGCCAATCAACCGCTGCTGTTTCACGAAGAACGGCCAGAGGTTCATCGAAATGTCCCGTCCCGCCGTGGCTCCGCAGGTCACCACGGTCCCGCCCCGCGCCAGGCAGTGAAACACGCGCTCCAGCAGTTTGCCCCCCACATGCTCCACCACCAGATCCACCCCCCGCTTGGCCGTCATCTGCCGCACCTTCCCAGGCCAGTCCGGGTCCGCCGGATCCACCACCCCCTCCGCCCCCAGCGACTCGCAGAAGGCACGTTTTGCGGGCGTCGAGGCCGTCGCCAGAACCCGCGCTCCCAATCCCCGCGCAATCTGAATCGCCGAGGCCCCCACCCCGCTCGCCCCGCCCACAACCAGCACCCACTGCCCCGGCTGCACCCGGGTCCGGTCGGTGAGCATGTGCATGGCCGTGCTCCCCGCCAGGGTCAATGCCGCCGAACTGATGAACTCCACCGACTCCGGCAGCCTCACCAGGGTGCGCGCCGGAACCTTCACCAACTCCGCAAATCCCCCATCGCACTGGACCCCGAGCAGGCGGCCGTCCAGGCACATGGATTCCTCGCCGCGCATGCAATACTCGCAGCGACCGCAGAACAGGTTGGATTGGATGGCCACGCGATCGCCCAGGTTCCATCCCGCCACCCCCGGCCCAAGACCCGCCACGGTCCCGGAAACCTCGCCGCCCGGAATGCGCGGCAGCTCCACCGGCACGGGCAATCCCGCCTCCTCCAGCCAGAGGTCGAGATGATTGAGGCCGCAAGCCGCCACCCGGACCACCACCTCCCCCTCCCCAGCCACCGGATCCGGCACTTCCGACACCTCGAACGTTCCCGGACTCCCATGGGCCATCAATCGCAGCGCTTTCACACCCGGGAAACTACCGGGGCCCACGCCCCACCGCCATCGCGCAGGGGCACGGCCCCGAACCCTGCCTTGCCCCCGGCCCCCCAGGCCTGCTCTGATCCACCCATGACTCCGGCGGACGCCTCACCTCGGGCCGGGGGCGAAGAACAACGCGGCTTCTTCCCGGCAACGCACTGGACCGAAATCGCGACCCTCCAGGACTCGGCCTCGCCCGGGGCCCGGGAGGCTCTCGAGAACCTTTGCCGGATCTACCTGCCCGCCATCGAGAAGCACCTCCGCTGCTTCCGCAATCTCCCCGGCGACCCCCACGAACTGGCCAACGAATTCCTCGGACAGTTCATCCATCAGGACTCCCTGAAACGCGTCGACCGCAACCGCGGCAAGTTCCGCAGCTACGTCGCCGGCGCCATCCGGCACTTCCTCCTCGGCAAATGGCGCTCCCAGGCCCGCGCCCCCCAGATCGTCGAACTTGACGAACACCTCGCCGACCAGATCGGGGCGCCCCCGGACGACACCAACTTCGACTGCGGTTTCGCGGAAATCCTGGTCGGCAATGCCGTCCGCGGTCTGCGCGAACGCTTCGCCGGGAGCCGGCTGGAAGGCCATATTCCGGTGCTCCTGCCCTACCTCAGCAGTGATCCGCCGGAGGAAACCCTCCGCCAGCTGGCCGCCCGGCTGGGCGTCTCCGACGACCTGATCTACCAGAATTTCAAACGCATCCGCGACGAACTGTACCGCCAGCTGCGCACGGAAACCCGGCGTCATCTCGGGCCCGAGGACAGCGTCGAGGACGAAATCCAGGCCCTGCTCCGGGCCTTCGCCCGCAGCCGCGGATGAGTCTGCACCCGACGGAACCCGCTCCCCCGTGTCCGTCGTGCGGCGCGCCGCTCGGGGACTCGGGCATCTGTTCGCCCTGCCTGCTGCGCAACGCCCTGGCGCATTCGCCACCGCCCCAGCCCCTCCCGGACTTCCGCAACACTCCCTCCTTTCCGATCCCCGACACGGTGCTCGGCGACTACCGGATTCTTGAGAAGCTGGGTGAAGGCGCCATGGGCGTCGTGCACCGCGCCCGCAAGCTGAGCCTCAAGAAGGATGTCGCCATCAAGTTCATGAAGGCCGGCGCCGCCGCCAGCCAGCGGCAGCGCGCCCTCTTCCTCCGCGAAGCGGAACTCGCCTCGCACCTCGACCACCCCAACATCGCCACCGTCTCCGAGGTCGGCGAACTCGACGGCCGGCTATTCCTGGTCATGCGCCTGATCGAAGGCCGACCGCTGTCCGAACGGCTGCTCGAACCCACCTTCCGCCCCACCACCCGCGAACGCGTCGCCCTCCTGCTCGAAGTCACCCGCGCCGTCCATCACGCCCACCAACGCGGCGTCATCCATCGCGACCTCAAACCCGGCAACATCCTCATCGACCCCCGCGGATCCCCGTTCGTCGGCGACTTCGGCCTCGCCCGCTGGCTGGAACAGGAATCCACCATCACCTACGGCGACGGCTTCGCCATCGGCACCCCCGCCTTCATGTCGCCGGAACAGGCCTCCGGCCAGGGACGCGATCTGACCCTGGTGTCCGATGTCTGGAGTCTCGGAGTGATCCTCTACCTGCTGCTCTCCGGCCGGCTCCCCTTCGAAGCCTCATCGCTGCCCGGTCTCGTCCATCGCATCGTCACCGACGATCCGCTGTCCCCGTTCGAACGTCCCTCCCCCTCCCTGCCCGTCCCCCCGGCCCAGCCAAACACCCCCACGCTGCCGCCACCCGCCGACCTCGATAACCTCGCGCGCCCGGCCCGGCACGATCTGGAGAGCATCTGTCTGCGTTGCCTGGAAAAGGCCCCGGGCCGGCGCTACCCCACCGCCGGGGCCCTGGCCGAGGACCTGGAACGCTGGCTGGATCACCGGCCCGTCGAGGCCCGACTCCCTTCCGCCACCGAGCGGCTCATGCGCTGGGCCATCCGCCACCCGGCCGCCTCCGGCATCGTGGCCGCCTCCGCCATCGCCGTCGCCGCGCTCGCCTGGAACTTCTGGCAACGGGAAGTCAACCGCCGCACCGAACACCTTCAGCGGCTGTTCCATTACGTCGCCGATCGCAACCTCGCCGGATACGGGCTCGTCGATTCCAACGCCGTGGTGTTCCGTCGCGCCATGGAGGCCGCCGCGTTTTCGCGCGCCGGCCCCGAGGTGCGCGGCATCGAAACCGGTCTGCTCACCGCCCTGGGCGACGCCGCCTTCGAACGGGCCTGGTTCACCGCCGACCAACCGCTGCTCGACATCGCTACGCCCGCCGACTCCTCGAATGTCGTGGTGCTGGGCGCCACCGATCTCCTGATCCTCGATGGGTCCGGCTCCCTGCGCCATCGCGCACCGCTCCCCGGCAACGTCGAACCCGGCAGTCTCGCCGTGTCCCCCACCGGCGACTCCCTCTACGTCGCCTCCAGCCGCGGGCTCCATGCCTTCACCGCCGGTTCCGACACCCCGCGTCCGCTGCTCGCCGGCGAGGTTCATGCCCCCTGTCTTTCGCGCGACGGCCAGCGCCTCGGCGCCATCGTGAGCGCAACCACCAACGATCCCTCCCTCAGGGTGGTGTTCCTCGACCCACGCACCGGCACGATCCTGGGCTCCGCACCGTTCACCCCCAACCCGGCCACCACCCCGGTCGGGCTCGGCTGGACCGACGCGGGTTCGCTCCGGCGGTCCACCATGGCCAGCGGCATCGCCGAACTTCAGCCTGATCCCAACGGCGGACCCGCGCGCCTCATCGAACTGGCCGCTCCCGGACTCCGTTGTCCACGCGGACGTTTCTCCCACCAGGCCAACCGCTATTTCCGCACTTCGATCTACGGTGTCGGCCACGTGTTCGCCCTTCCCGGCGGACAAACCCTGCTGTCCCTCTCCGACCTGCCAGGAAACGACGCCGCCATCGCCTTCTCCCACGACGACCGCTTCGTCGCCGCCGCCACCGTCGACGGATCGGTCCGCGTCCGCGCCATCCCGGAACCCGGCATCGACCCCGCCCCGGAACGCATCCTGATCCCCGGCCACGTCGAAGCCATCACTTCGCTGGCCTTCGGCCCGGACAACAGCACGGTCTACACCTGTTCCGCGGACCGCACCGTACGACGACTGCTTGCCGGCCAACCGCGGCCGAAGCCCTATCTTGAGATCGCGCACCGGCTCAAAACCCCCGCCGGCGTCGGTCCTTCCTTCGCCCCGGGCCGCGCCCTGGTGGCCGTTCACGAAGCCCGCTTTTACGGTCCCAACCCGGGCAATGATCTCACCGCGCTCTGCGATCCCCGCAGCGGACAGGCCTTCGCGGAACTTCCGGGAGCCATCATCGGCTGGGGACCGGCCAACCGCGCCCTCTCCTGCGATCGTGACGGCACCCTTCACGTCTGGAACCTCGCCACCCCGGCCAAGCCCGAGCACCTGTCCGCCTTCCGCCCGAACCCACGTCATCACGGAAAAATCGAAAGCAAACTCGCGGACCACGATCGCTGGATTGTTTCCGTCACCGACGACGGCACTCTGGAAGCCCTCGAAGCCGCTTCGGGGTCGGTGCATCGACTCGACCCCACCCGGTTTCCGGAGTTGGGAACCCCGGCCGCAAGACCGGTCGCGGTGGAAGCCACCGCCACCTCCCAGGGATCGGCCTTCGTCGCCGTCAACCTCGCCGGACGCGGCACCTGGCTCTGGGACATCTCCCACGATCGCCTCGCGTTTCTCCTTCAGGATGTCCCTGCGGAAATGCGGTTCTCCCCTGACGGCGCCCGCATCGCCGTCACGGATTATCATCGCCGGCTCCGTCTCTTCGACGGCCACACCGGAGCCCCGGCCGAATCCTTGCCCGGCCACCTTGGAACCGTCTCGGCGCTGGCTTTCACACCCGATGGACGCCAACTGGTAACCGGAGGCGACGACTACACGCTGGTGATCTGGAATCTCGCCACCCAGCGGGAGGTCTTCCGTTCGAATCTCCGCACGCGGACCTTCTGGATCGCGATTTCGCCCGACAGCCAGTGGCTGGCCACGGCGCATCTCCCCGAAACCCTCAATGCACAGCGGACCGACGTCGGAAACGGCCAGTATCGGATCTGGCCGCTGACGCATCCGCCCGGAACGGAAAACAGCCTGACTCCGGATCGAACCCATCCGGGCTCGATCTGGAACCACCTCGATGCCCTGGCGCGCCGGTTTCCGGCGGCGTCGACGGCGCCAGGCGGTTGATTCACGGCACCGCGGGGTTCAGGGATCGTAATACCGGGGATGCTCGGCGTCCGAAGCTCGCTCGTTCTCCAGAGCCACGGCGATGATCTTCTGCACGTTGAGCGACACCTGTTGCACCGCCTGACTCACGGCCTGGGCCACCTGCGCGACATCCCCGGACGCCAGCGGCACCGGCGCCCGCTGGCGAGCCAGCCGGAGCAGGCCCTCGATGTCCGAGTCGGTCAGCGGTTTTCCAGCATGTTCCCGCAGCCGCTGCTCAACCCGTTCCCAGGGAATCTCGCCCTGCACCCGGACCACCGCGTCTGCGACCGCATCGGCCGCCCCGGCGAGAAGATCCCGCAGGCTGGCGTTGTCCTTGCCAGCAAGGCCCTGGAGCACGCTCTCGGTCACCCGCCGCGCGCGTTCCTGCCGCACCGCCTGGGCGTAACGCTCGGCAATGTCCCGGGTCGCCCCCTCGAACTGGCGATGAACCACCGCATCCAGATCATCGAGTTTCGTCCCCAACCGGGCCGCCAGCTTCGCCCGGATCCGACGTTCCTCGTCCGAAATCTTCGCGCGGAACCGGACCCGCGCCGCCATCTGCTCCACGAATTCCGCCGAGGGAACGGCGGCCTCGGTCAGCACCGACTCCGCCACACCCTCCCGGATCACCTCGCGGAGCAGCCCTTCCTCCATCTTCGCAAACTCCTCACCCCGGGCTCTCAACGCCTTCACCACCTCGCCAATCATTGACTCCTGCCTCTCGGTGTTCGTGCTCATGCGCCTGAATCCTTGTGGTTTCGTGGAGAAGTTTCCTTTCGGAACCTTGGATTGCACGCGAATAATCGGACGGAAATCATCAGGCACCCGGTCCGCCATGTCGTCCACGGTCGCACCCTCCATGATCACGCCCCTGCGCGAGGTGGTCCTCGCGCTTCTCCAGGGCGGCCCCGGGCCCGTCGCTCCCACCGCCCAGGCCGCCCTCAACCCGGGATTCCCCGAACTCCCCGACGTCGGCCCCTCGCGCGCCGACCTCCCGCCCCCCAGCCTGCAACAGGCCGTGCGGGACATCACCCGGCTCCGCGAAGGCTGCTACGCCGCCGCCTTCATCGCCCACCGCGCCAACCCCTCCCAACCCACCTGGCCCGATGCCGAGGGAACCGTCCGACTCGACCGCCTGCACGCCTTCCGCTTCGTGGCTTCCGGGGATCTGTACCGGTCCAACCGATCCCGACCCTCCGCCCGCGAAATCCTCGACCGCCTTGCGGCCACCGACGCCAGCGGACGGGAAATCCCCTGCCTGCCCCGGGACCGTTACTTCGCCTACCTCCATCTGGGTCCGCTGCTCCTGCCAAACCCTGCCCCCACCGGTAAGGAGCCGGCGCTGCCCCCCCCGACGCCCCGGGACCTCCGGTTCGCCGGCCGAATCCACCGGATCCATGCCGCCGGCACCGCCCTCTGGGACCCGGCCGAATCGCTGAGTTTTCAACCCCTCGAAAGCACCGCCGCGGCGCCCCCCGGCAACTCCGACCGAACCGCACTGGGCTTCCAGGTGTTCGACCGTTCGCAGGTCCTGGTCGGGGAACTGCACCTGCGCTGGATCTCCCCGTTCTTCCGCGATGCCGTGGTCGAGATCGACACCGAACCCGGCCTTCCGCCCCCCCTCGACAACGGGGCCGGCGAGGACTGGCAGACCGTGTTCGGGCGGGCGGGCTGGCGGATGCGGACCGAGACCGGACGACTGGAAGTCCCGACACCGCCGTCCGGGGACTGGACTTACGCCGCACTTCATCGGGCCCTGCTCAAGTCGCGCGAAGGCTCCGATCTCGACGCCGACTGGCGCTACCACGTGTCGGCCGTGCGCCGGTTCGCGGGCACGGACACCCCCCTGGGCATCGCCTTCGACCATGAAGGCATGGATCTGAATGGCATTCCCCGGGAAGGCGTCGCGGTGAGTGTGCACGGCCGCATGCCCGTGGCCCGATGCTACGGACGCTACTCCGGAGCGCGGCTCGGCGATCATCCCGACCTCTACTTCCGCGTGGCCACCCATGAACTCGGCCATGCCCTGGGGCTGTACCATAACCCGGGCGATTCCGGGATCATGGAACCGATCGACAGCGTCACGGTCCGCAGCCCCGGCGGAGTTCTCCGCCCGGATTCCCTCGCCCCAAGGCTCGCGGCCGCCGACATCCTCCGGCTCCGGCATCTCCCGGACCTTCACGTCCGCCCCGGCGGCACCGATTTCGAAACCCTCGGGGTGGTGGAGGACCAGTTCAGCGCCGGGGACGAGGGACACGGGAGCCACGACGCGCATGGACACGCCCACGCCCAGGCCCATGCCCACACCCATGACCCGGCCCCGCCGCCCCCTTCCACCCGGGACATCGACGAGCCCTTGAATCGCGCCGGGACCCTCGAATTCCGCCTCGCCTGCCCCCACGCCACACTCCCGGTCGCCGCACCGATCCGCCTCGATCTGTCGCTGCACAACCCCACCTCACGCCCGATCGAAGCCCCCTCCCGGCTCTCGCTGCACGCCCCGTTTGTGCGAGGCTGGATCGTGGGTCCCGACGGCGAGGAGAACGAATTCCGTTCGCTGTTCAAATCCGCGTGGACGGATTCGATCACCCGGCTCGACCCCGGAGCCTCCCGGGTCGGCAGCATGACGCTCCTTCGCGGACGCCGCGGCGCCCTGCTCCAACAAGCGGGACGACACACCGTCTGGGTCGAAATCGCCTGGGACAACGGCGGCCGGTCCTACCGGGTCCGCCAGCGGATCCACGTGACTGCCCTTCCAGCCCGGACCCACGCGGACCTGCGTGCCAGCCGTCTGCTGCTTCGAACCCCCGAGACACTCGGCTACCTCGCCCTCGGTCCCGAAGCCGCCTTCGACCGGGGCGAACAGGCCGTCGACGTGGCCCTCCAGAGCGACGCATTCCGGGCCCACTTTGCCTACATCAAGGCCAAGGCCATCGCCGACCGGGACCCGGCGCAGGCGACCCAATCGGGTGTGCTTCGCGAACTGCTCAGGCCCGGTTTCCACCTGTCCCTGCTCAACCGCCGCGAACGGGAAAAGGCGGAACGTCTGCTGGCGCAACCGCCCGCCCCGGAACCGCCATCGTCGACCCCGCCGCCCCCATGAGCTCCCGGTTCTGTTACTGGTCGATCGGGACGGGCGGCTACACCCGACTCCTCCAAAGCCTGGTCGCCTCCGCCCGCGCCGTGGGGGTCACCGAGGATTTCCACGTCTGGTCCGACGGCCCGGTCCCCGGGGCCATCGCCCATCCGGCCGGTCAATTCGACAACTGGGGTTGGCTTTTCAAACTGGTCTTTCTCCGGCGGGAAGTGGCTCGGTTGGATTACGAATTCTTCGTGTTCCTGGACGCCGACTCCTGGTTCGTCCGGCACCCGGGAGATCCTGAACGGCTGATCCTCGACTCCCCCATGCACGCCACGCTCGAGGCGGACCTCACCCGGGCCGAGGAAGTCGATTACTGGTGGGACTACCCCACCTCCACCTTCGTCGCCCTCATGCGCGACGCCGGCCTCACCCACCCCGCCGTGTACAACATCAATGGCGGAATGTTCATCCTCCGACGCAGCGCCATCGAAACCATGTACGCCCTGGCCCTCGGGTTCTGGCGCCACTGCCGCCGACGCGGCGTGCTCTGCGTCGACGAACCCCTGCTCGCCTACGCCATGCAGATGCTCTGCGACACTCCGGAATCCCACACCCTCACCGCCACGCACGACTTCTGGGCCACCGACACCAACGGCGCCTTCGCGCACCGTCTCCCGGACGGCCGCCCCTTCCGCTTCCGGGGTTTCCACAAACTCCACGACCTCGACGTCAATCCCGCCATCGTCCACCTCGTCCGCGGCAAGGCGCCGCTCTTCGACTACGCCCGTTCGCTGCCCCAGGCCGCCTTCCGTGAAAAGCGGGCCTGAGAAAATTCAGGGAGAAATCCTGTCAGGCCGTTGATCCACGGGTCCATCGATACGTGGAGGAATTGGGGCATTCATGACCCAATTCCTCGGACCCCATGAACCCACCCCAATCCGTGCTCGATGGTCTCCCCGCCCCCGGCGGCCTCGGTCGCCCGTGGGACCCCGAAATCAACCTCGACCTCAACCGACTGCTCCAGGATGTAACCCGCCATCTCCCAACGCCCGAAGACCTTACCGTCGCCATTCCCGAACCGCTTCCACCCGTCCACGGGAGCCGCAACGACCTGCAATGGATCTTCCGCACCCTCCTCCGCGAGGCGATCCAGGGCGTGAGCCGGCCCTACGGCCGGGTGCTCATCACCTACCGCCGCATCGAGAGTGCGTGGGAATTCGCCGTGCAGGACAACCGCCAGGGAGGCCCGGAATCCCCCCCACCCGCCAGCGAAGGAAGGAATCCCCCCTTCCCCCTGGGAACCCATCGCCGGGAACTGGAAGGAGTTCAGGCCCTGGTCACCCAGCGCGGCGGCCAGGTTTCCGTCGCAGCCAGCGAAGCGACCGGCGTCGTCGTACGCTTCACCTGGCCCGACCGGGTGGCCCCTCCCTCGACCGCCGCCCCTCCCCCCCGCCCGGTCAGCGGGTGACTCCGGTTTCGAAGACAAACCACTCCGGATTCATCGCGGCCAGGGGACCCTTCAGTTTCTCGATCTCCGCCGCGGACGCGTGCACCTCCAGGCGGATCACCTCCACCAGCTTGAGAAACTGATCCAGCGTCGTCCCCACCTGCGTGATATGCCGCAGCAGCCCCTCCGCGCCATCATAGGCTTCGCGGCAGAAAATCACGTTCCCGGAGATGCTGAAATCGTAGTAAAGGCAGCCCGGATCCGGCTGCGTGATCTCGACGAACCGGCGCAGGATCGCCCTCGCTTCCTCCATCCTCCCCTCGGCAACACGGAAGTACGGATGAATGCTGACGACCTTGGAGGGATGAATCATAGCGTTCCCCCATGCTCCCACCCCGCCCACCCATTCCCGCAAGTCTGGAGTGGGGGGATTCCATCCCGGGCACCTCACCGCATCGGCTCAGCCCTCGCCCGTCGTTCCATCAATTCCCGCCACGTCGTCCGCACGATCTTGCGGCGTTCGAGCACCTCGCGGACCTGGGGCGAAGTCAGCGCCCGCGTGTCCCCCAACCGCGACGCGCTCGATCCCGTCACTTTCGGAAAATCATCCGTCGGCACGGAGGCATGGAACAGGATCTCCGTCACCCCGGGTTCCAGCGACTCCAGCAACGCGGCCAGCCGCTGCGGCTTTTCGTCCGCGGGCCACCCATAGCTCCCGGTGTGCAAGTCGTCGATCACGGGAAGCCCTGCATTCCAGATCCTGGGAACCAAAGGCTTCAACTGGGTGACCGCCTCCCCGTTCTCCTGGAGCGCATGCGTCATTTTTCCGCCGCAGGCCAGCACCGGGATCCGCTTCTCCACCCCGACCTTCAGATATCGTTCAAAATAGTCCGGCCGGGCGAAAAGCGTGCCCATGTGCGAATCAAGGTGGGTCGGCTTCAGCCCCATCGTCTCGGCCCGGTCCAGCTGCGCACGAAGCTCCTGTTCGACCTCGTCCGCGTTCGCCCGCGGCACCACCTGCGCCACGCTCCGCCACAGGCAACCCTCCCCGTCCGTCAAACCCGGCACCGCCGCCTTCCCGGCCACCGGTCCCCAGCGATAAAGCTCCCACTCGGAAGTCAGGGTCAGGTGCAGCCCCGCATCCACCCCCGGATGCTCGCGCACATACCGGGCAATTTCAGGCACCCACGGACACGGCATCATGATCGCAAATGAAGTCGCCACCCCGCGTTCCAGGGTCTCCACCACGCCGCGATTCGACGAATGATGCATGCCCGCGTCGTCGATGTGCAGGATCACCACCACCTCCCCGGCCTTCCACCCCAGCCGCTCGGCGAATGTGGGCTCCGCCGCACCTGCAGTCAGTCCGGCCGCCAGGGCCCAAACTCCCAAAGCCCCAAAAACCACCCACCGAAGGCCTCTCGCGACCCGTCCGCCATGGCCATCCTCCGTCAAATTCGTGTTCATGTGCATGCTCGGTTCCCCCGAATTCCTCCGGGCCCCCCAAGCCAACCCGTCCCCACGCCCGCCGGCAATACGAGGCTTACCGATTCTGGACGCGTACCCGGTAGTACGCCTCGCCAGCCATGGGCTCCAGATCCGTGAGTTCCATCGCGCCACCTACAGTCTCCTGGCGAATGGCGGCAGGAGGAAGTCGCAGCCACTCCAACGGCGACTCCCCGGAGGCGCGCTCAAGGGAGTACTCCGCACCGGCCCAATGCCGCATCGACACCGTGAATCCTTCGGCAGTCAGACCGCGGACCGTGAGCCGAAGCGTCTCGGAGGCCGCGCGGGCCGCCGCCGCGAAGTCGATGCGACCCCAGCCGTAACGCTCGTCCCATCCCGGTTCGCCCAGATCCACCGCCGTCTCGCGAAGCAGGGCGACAAGGTCCGCGGGACCAAGCCCAGGATTGAGGGTCATGAGGGCGGCCACCACCCCGCTGAACAGCGGCGTGGCGTAGCTGGTCCCGCTCTGGGCGGTGTATCCCGAACCAACAGTCGTCGTGAACACGCCCACTCCGGGCGCCGCAAAATCGATGTGGGGTCCCCACGAATACGCCGTGCGATCCGAGGTGTCGGTGCCGGCAATCACCAGGGCTGGCGCGTAGTTTGTGTAATTCAACCGCGCCGGCGTGTTGCCGCCCGCGATGGCCAGCACACCCCGGGCATGCGTCTGAATCCATTGGCCGGCTGAGTTGATGATCGGATCCTGGGCCCCGGTCCAACTGATGTTCACCACCCGCACCCCGTTGGTCGCAGCCCAAAGGGTCCCCAGATACATCTCGGCCAGCGTTCCGTTGATGACGATGGGTAGGATCGCGCAATTCCCCATGCCAGCCACGCCGCGCCCGTTGTTCAACACCGCCGCGACCAGGCCCGCAGCCCCGGTCGCATGCGCAATGCCCACCCCATTCGTCGCCGGGGCATTGGCCAGCACATTCCAACCCGGCCGAACGTTCGCCGCGAGGTCGGGATGGTTCATCTGAAAAAACCCGTCCATGATCGCGACCCGCACCGAGCCGTCGCCCGTCGTCAGCGACCAGGCTTCCCGACTGCCAAGCACCTCATGGTGCCATTGCCTCCCCAACTCGGGATCGTTGGGGGTCCTGGTTCGGCGCTGGAGGGTGTTGAGTCCGGCGTACTCCACCTCGGACTGCCCTCGAAGCAACCGGATCGCCGCAATCTCCGCACCCTCCGACACCCGCAAAGCCAACAGAACCTCCGTCCGGCGGTGTTTCACCAGGACCACCTGCGGCACGAAAATCCGGGGACCTCCCTCCCCCGCGTCCAGAACACCCCATCGCCACTGCTGGAAATACCAGTGGTCGAGGGTATTCGCCTCGGGAAGAGGCAGCGCCTCACGGGCCCATTCCCCATGCGCGATGCGGACCAGGGGTGTTTCGTCCGGAATGCGTCGACCCGGAACTTCACGCGGAACCGGCCCCGTCAGGACAGCACAGGCCTCCTCGGCTGTCAGTCCCATCTCCTCCGGATCGAGCGTTCGAAATTGAACGGACCCCTCAAGATCGTCGCCGGTTGAGTCAACCTCCTCAGCAACGCCAACCGACCCAAGGCGCCTCGGACTCCCGGAAAGCAACGGAGTCTTTGGCAGCAGCCAACTCCCAACCCGCAGGCCGGAGTCCAGACGACCGATGTCGATAGGCGCTCGAAACGCCCGCTCGCGCTGGAAAACGACCGAAACTCCCAGGGCCAATCCCAGAATCACCCACAGAAAGACTCCAACGGATCGCTTGGCTTGTTTCCGGGTCATGGGAACTCACGGTTCGGGACGTCCAACCCTGTCGACCCAACAAAAACGGGCCGCCTTTCGGCGGCCCGCTCGAAAAGCTCTGTCAGCTCGATTACTTCCGAGCAAACCGGCAGGCGCGCAATCCCACCAGGCCGAGGCCGAGCAGCGCGAGGGGAGCACCCACATCCGGCGTGCCCACGGGGGTCTGGCTGCCGAAGGTGATGTTGTCGAAGGCAATCTGGTTCACGGTGCCACCGAAATCAATCGAGTAGGCCGTGCCGGCGAACGCCACGCCGATCGGGAAAAAGGGGCTAAAAGCACCGCTCGGATCCCCTCCGTTGGAAGGAGTCGTCGGAAGCTGGATCGTCGCCAGAACATTGCCCGTGCCGCCCGGACCGTCATAAACATTCACAAATCCGGGATTGTTGATCGCGGAGTAGTAAAACGAAAAACCCGTGGTGAAACCAGGCGCGTAATCCAACGTCGCCGCCGGACCATTGAGGAAGAAGAGCACCGTGTCGGGCGACGGCTCGCCGCCAATGTTACCCGTACCTCCCGCATCCCCGTCGATGATGGCAAGCGCGTTGTCGCTGAAGGTCACGCCAATGCCCGAGTAGAAGTTTCCAACGGGATCCAGGTTGCCCAGGCCTTCGAAGTCCAAGCTGACGATGGAGGCCGAAGCCGTGGAGAGACCGACGGCAGCAATCGCCGCGGTGAGTAGGGAGAATTTAGTGCTCATGGTTAGTTCGCTTCAGCCAGTTATGGTTTTTTGCTGGTTTGCTTTGACTAGACGCAACCAATCAGCACAACCCATGCCAATCCCTGGAACATTCCCCGGGAGAATTTTCTCAAGGAACTGCCCATCAATTGTTTCCAAAGCATTTTTGAATTCTATCGAGACCCCACCCCAGCAAGGCATACGTAAAGAGACGTAAAGAAAGTCGACGCCCCCGATCTAAGAAAATCCCCTAATCACGACGCACGCACCTCCATTCAGGCTCTGTGTGCCTTGTTTTTCGACAGAAACAGGGAGTGTTAGCTTTTCCGACAAGCACTGGAGTCATGTCTAATTTGTAGACATTTCAGCCACACCTTGGCCACCCCCTCAACCTCCTTCCCTCCTCCAACACAACGCTTCCGCCGGGCAAGCAATGGGGTCGCGTCTAAATTGTTGATTCTGCTGCAAAACCCCCCATTTGTTTGTGTAATTCAACCGCGCCGGCGTGTTGCCGCCCGCGATGGCCAGCACACCCCGGGCATGCGTCTGAATCCATTGGCCGGCTGAGTTGATGATCGGATCCTGGGCCCCGGTCCAACTGATGTTCACCACCCGCACCCCGTTGGTCGCAGCCCAAAGGGTCCCCAGATACATCTCGGCCAGCGTTCCGTTGATGACGATGGGTAGGATCGCGCAATTCCCCATGCCAGCCACGCCGCGCCCGTTGTTCAACACCGCCGCGACCAGGCCCGCAGCCCCGGTCGCATGCGCAATGCCCACCCCATTCGTCGCCGGGGCATTGGCCAGCACATTCCAACCCGGCCGAACGTTCGCCGCGAGGTCGGGATGGTTCATCTGAAAAAACCCGTCCATGATCGCGACCCGCACCGAGCCGTCGCCCGTCGTCAGCGACCAGGCTTCCCGACTGCCAAGCACCTCATGGTGCCATTGCCTCCCCAACTCGGGATCGTTGGGGGTCCTGGTTCGGCGCTGGAGGGTGTTGAGTCCGGCGTACTCCACCTCGGACTGCCCTCGAAGCAACCGGATCGCCGCAATCTCCGCACCCTCCGACACCCGCAAAGCCAACAGAACCTCCGTCCGGCGGTGTTTCACCAGGACCACCTGCGGCACGAAAATCCGGGGACCTCCCTCCCCCGCGTCCAGAACACCCCATCGCCACTGCTGGAAATACCAGTGGTCGAGGGTATTCGCCTCGGGAAGAGGCAGCGCCTCACGGGCCCATTCCCCATGCGCGATGCGGACCAGGGGTGTTTCGTCCGGAATGCGTCGACCCGGAACTTCACGCGGAACCGGCCCCGTCAGGACAGCACAGGCCTCCTCGGCTGTCAGTCCCATCTCCTCCGGATCGAGCGTTCGAAATTGAACGGACCCCTCAAGATCGTCGCCGGTTGAGTCAACCTCCTCAGCAACGCCAACCGACCCAAGGCGCCTCGGACTCCCGGAAAGCAACGGAGTCTTTGGCAGCAGCCAACTCCCAACCCGCAGGCCGGAGTCCAGACGACCGATGTCGATAGGCGCTCGAAACGCCCGCTCGCGCTGGAAAACGACCGAAACTCCCAGGGCCAATCCCAGAATCACCCACAGAAAGACTCCAACGGATCGCTTGGCTTGTTTCCGGGTCATGGGAACTCACGGTTCGGGACGTCCAACCCTGTCGACCCAACAAAAACGGGCCGCCTTTCGGCGGCCCGCTCGAAAAGCTCTGTCAGCTCGATTACTTCCGAGCAAACCGGCAGGCGCGCAATCCCACCAGGCCGAGGCCGAGCAGCGCGAGGGGAGCACCCACATCCGGCGTGCCCACGGGGGTCTGGCTGCCGAAGGTGATGTTGTCGAAGGCAATCTGGTTCACGGTGCCACCGAAATCAATCGAGTAGGCCGTGCCGGCGAACGCCACGCCGATCGGGAAAAAGGGGCTAAAAGCACCGCTCGGATCCCCTCCGTTGGAAGGAGTCGTCGGAAGCTGGATCGTCGCCAGAACATTGCCCGTGCCGCCCGGACCGTCATAAACATTCACAAATCCGGGATTGTTGATCGCGGAGTAGTAAAACGAAAAACCCGTGGTGAAACCAGGCGCGTAATCCAACGTCGCCGCCGGACCATTGAGGAAGAAGAGCACCGTGTCGGGCGACGGCTCGCCGCCAATGTTACCCGTACCTCCCGCATCCCCGTCGATGATGGCAAGCGCGTTGTCGCTGAAGGTCACGCCAATGCCCGAGTAGAAGTTTCCAACGGGATCCAGGTTGCCCAGGCCTTCGAAGTCCAAGCTGACGATGGAGGCCGAAGCCGTGGAGAGACCGACGGCAGCAATCGCCGCGGTGAGTAGGGAGAATTTAGTGCTCATGGTTAGTTCGCTTCAGCCAGTTATGGTTTTTTGCTGGTTTGCTTTGACTAGACGCAACCAATCAGCACAACCCATGCCAATCCCTGGAACATTCCCCGGGAGAATTTTCTCAAGGAACTGCCCATCAATTGTTTCCAAAGCATTTTTGAATTCTATCGAGACCCCACCCCAGCAAGGCATACGTAAAGAGACGTAAAGAAAGTCGACGCCCCCGATCTAAGAAAATCCCCTAATCACGACGCACGCACCTCCATTCAGGCTCTGTGTGCCTTGTTTTTCGACAGAAACAGGGAGTGTTAGCTTTTCCGACAAGCACTGGAGTCATGTCTAATTTGTAGACATTTCAGCCACACCTTGGCCACCCCCTCAACCTCCTTCCCTCCTCCAACACAACGCTTCCGCCGGGCAAGCAATGGGGTCGCGTCTAAATTGTTGACATTCTCCGAGATCGCACGCCGTGCCTCCCGGAGTTGTTGGTGGCGGTTGTCGCGCTGCGACAACCCCGCCCGCGTTGAGCGGGCGG
>CAYZAE010000063.1:0-26042 GCA_964476125.1 uncultured Verrucomicrobiota bacterium
CCCCCCTCCGAACTGATCCACGCCGGCCGGTCGTCCGGACTCCGCCTGCTCCGCGAGGACGGCTGGGACAAGGTCCGTCAGGGCTCCACCACCATCGACGAAGTGGTCACCTGTACCGCCGTCTGAACCGAGCCGATCCCCGAACGCATGGCGGATTTCCATTACCAGGCCAAGACGCAGGGCGGCGAAACCGTCGATGGCGTGCTTTCCGCCGAATCCGAAGCCACGGCGCTACGGATTCTCGCCGACCGCAACCTGTTCCCGCTCACCCTGCGCAACGCCTCCGCGGCCACGCGGCAGAAGCCCGTCCAACGGCGAGTGCGCACACGCGACATCGGAATCCTTTACGGCCAGTTGGCGGATCTGATCGGTTCCGGCGTCCCCCTGCTCCGCGCCCTCGATTCGCTGATCAAATCGACGGTCAACAAGCGGCTGGTCGTCATCCTGAAGGAAGTGCGCGGGGCGGTGGCCGACGGATCCTCCCTGACCGACGCCCTCAAGGCCTTCCCCGACGTCTTCCCCCCGCTGCACACCACCATGGTCCAGGCGGGCGAACGGGCCAGTTTTCTGGAGGACGTGCTGCGCAGCCTGTCTGAATTCCTCGAACGCCTCGACGAACTGCGCAGCAAGGTCTTCGGCGCCATGATCTACCCCGCCCTGCTGGCCGGAGTGGGCGGCCTGGTGCTGGTCGGTGCCCTGCTCTTCTTCGTGCCCCGGTTCGAACCCCTGCTCGGCGACGCCCCCAAACCGCTGCCCACCGAGCTGGTGTTCGCCTTGAGCCGCGCGCTTCGCGGCTACTGGTACCTCATCGCCCTCGCTGCCACCGGGTTGGGCGCCCTGGCTGCCAGCGCCTTCTCCAGCGAACGGGGACGTCGTGTGTTCGAGGAATGGCGACTCCGCGTGCCCGTCGTCGGCGACGCCCTCCGTCTGCTCGCCATCACCCGTTTCTGTCGGATTCTCGGCACCATGCTCGCCAACGGCGTGCCCATCCTCCAGGCCCTCGCCATCAGCCGCGGCGCCACCGGCTCCAAGGTCCTCGGCGATCGCATCACCAACGCCATGGAAAATGTCCGCGCCGGCAAACCGCTCACCGAACCGCTCCGCGAAGGCGGCTATTTCCCGGAGCAAATCCTGGCCATGATCCGCGTCGCCGAGGAATCCAACCGCCTCGACAAAGTCCTCCTCCACATCGCCGACACCGTCGAACGCCGCACCAATCGTCAGGTGGACCAGGCCGTCCGGCTCCTGGAACCGGTGATTCTCTGCTTCGTCGCCCTCGCCATCGGCTTCCTGGCCCTCGGCCTTCTCCTCCCCATCTTCACCATGGCCAGCACCCTCGGCCGCAGCTGATCCCTCCCCACTCCGATCTCCCCTCTCCCCACTCCCAGCTTTCCCCGACCTACGACCTACGACCTACGACCTACGACCTACGACCTACGACCCACGACCCACGCCCCCCGCCCCCCCGCACCCCACGATTGCCAACCCCGCACTCACCCCCTTGAATCGCCGTAACTGATTCTGCGTCCAAGACGTCCAAACAAACAGCTTATGACGGTCCGCCCTTCCCGCCCACCCCTCGCCAACCTCCGCGCCATCGCCGGATTCACGCTCATCGAGATCCTCCTGGTGATCGTGATCATCATGCTCCTGGCGGGCGCCCTCGTGGCCTTCGTTCTTCCCCAGCAGGCCGGCGCCGAGAAAAACACCACCCGCCTGCTGCTCATGCAGGTGCAGACCGCCCTCGACAACTACCGGCTGAATCTCGGCCATTACCCGACCGAGGACGAAGGCGGGCTCGGGGCCTTGCTCGCCAAACCCCAGTTCGAGAACGAACAGCTGGGCGAACGCTGGCAGGGGCCCTACCTCAAGCCCGGCACCAAACTGCTCGACCCCTGGGGCCGCCAGATCACCTACGATCTCCAGAACCTGGGCGCCGGAGCCGGCGGAAGCAGCGGCCAGACCAACGGCACACCGTTCCGGCTGTTCTCCCTCGGACCCGATGGCCAACCGGACACCGACGATGATGTCCGCCTGCCCTCCGGCAACGAGGCCGCCGCCGACTCCAAGACCGTGCTCGACGTCGAAAAGAAGTGATCAGTGACCCGTCGCCGACCGCCCGACATGCGTCCACGCCCCTTCAAACCCGCGACCCAGGCCGGCTTCACCCTGGCTGAACTGCTCCTGGTCACGGGCCTGCTCGTCCTCTTCGCCGGTGCCGCCGTCCTCAGCCTGGGCCCGCTCTGGCGCACCGCCCCCCTCGACGAGGGAGTGGGCCGGGTCGAAGGCCTGCTCCGGTTCGCCCGCGCCGAAGCCGCCCAGCACGGACGCCGCGTCCGCCTCCAGGTTACCGCCGCACCGCGCCTCGAAACCTCCACAGGCTCCTCCTGCCCCACCGTCCAACTTGAGTGGGAACCCGAACCCCTGACCCAACCCGGGGTCTTCGTGCCCAACCAATCCACCGCCCCCCTGACGCGCTCGCTCTCCGACCTCGTCCGCATCGAGAGCATCCGGCGCACCGACCCGGACCAGCCCACTGCGCCTCCTGCCCCGAACGCCGACGGCACCGATGCCTTCCCGGGGTCTTCCGAGACCAGCACCCGCGCGGAGGTCGCCAGTGCCACCGACCCCACGGCAAGCGACTCCGAGGAATCCGCCGAAACCTGGGAACCCATCACGTTCTATCCGGACGGCTCCTCGGATTCCGCGGAGATCCTGATCGCCTCCGCCGAATCGTCCGACGCCACCTCCGACACGCGCCGCATGATCGTGCGTTGGAACGGCCTCAACGGCACGGCGGACCACCTGGCAGCCGCCGCGGACTTCCGGCCCAACACCGCCGGGGAATCCTCCGGTCCCGTCCAACCGCTCGAGCCCTCGTCCGTCGCCCGATCCGCCATGGGATCCTCCACCCCCTGACCCCGATCGAGACCCATGCGGCCCACGTTGCGGATCCGGAACAAGGAACTGGGCGCAACGGCACCCCGGAACCGTTCCCGGCAGGGCGCCGTTCTGCTTGAAGTCATCCTGGCTCTGACGTTGTTCGCCTTCGCCGCCGGCATTCTCTCCAGCAGCCTGAGTAGCGCCGTCCAACGCACGCTCCGGCTCCACGACCAGACCCACGCCCTCGATCTCGCGGCCTCCGTGCTGGCTGAACTGGAACTGGGGATCCGTGCCCCCCAAAACTCCGGCCCCGAACCGTTCGAAGCCCCCTTCGAAACCTGGACCTGGCAGATCGAATCGACGCCCTCCACCTTCGGCACCGGCGACCTCTCCCCGCTCGCCCAGGTGACCGTCATCATCCGTCACACCGCCTCCTCCACCGTCCAACGGCTGACCGGAATCCTCCCCCCCTCCGCCCCCTCCACCAATCCCGGGGATCCCCTCGCGCCCCAAACGCCCAGTCCATCACCACGCACCCCGGGGGACATCCCATGAGGCCGCCCCGCCCTCACCTGGATCGGCACCCCCTCTCCCGCGGCCAACGCGGCTTCACGCTGCTCGAGGTCGTGCTCGCCCTCTCGCTGGCCCTCGGTCTGCTCGCGGTGGCCCTTTACTTTCATCAACAGATCACCCGGCTTCGCTCCCACATTCTCGACGACTCCGCCCGGCTCGCCGCCGTCCGGCTCGGCATGGACCGCCTCGCCCTGGAGCTCCGCACCGCCGCCGCCCTCCCGGATTCATTCCGCGGAACCGCCAGCAGCCTCGAATTCGTCCGCTCCGCCCCCGTCGCCCCGCGCACCCGAACATCCACCGCCGCCACACCCCGCGCCGCAGTCTCCCCCTACCGCCGCGTCCGTTACCAACTCTCCGGCACCAACGATCCCGCCACCGCCTCGGTCAGCTCGGTCGAACGCTCCGAGGAACCGTGGCAGGCCTCCGCCTCAATCACCTCCCCGACCTCGGCCGCCCTGCCCGAACCCGAACCCGAGCCCGAGTCCGGGTTCTCCACCCTCCAGGATGTCGCGCTGCAATCGATCAGCACGGTTCCGGAGTCGACTGCGCGCGGAACCGTCCTCCCCGAACTCCGGCACCTCGCGTTTCGTTACTGGGACGGCTCCTCCTGGCTGGAGACCTGGACCGATTCCGGACTGCCCCGCGGAGTCGAAGTGAGTCTCGCCACCGACGCCCCGCCCGCCAACGCTTCGGGCACGGTCTCCCCCATCGAACTGTTCCGGCGCATCATCGCCCTGCCCACCTCCCATCCGGACCTGCTCACCCCGACGACTCCGGAATCGTTTGCCCGGCAATCCCAAACCCTGGATCCCCGCTCCATGGAGGAGGCACCGTGACCGGCTTGCCCTCAACCCGCGCCCCTGCGGACGCGCGCCGCAACCGCCGCGGCTTCGTCCTGCTCACGATCCTGGTCCTCGTGATGCTGGCGTCCATGATCGCCGCCAGTCTGCTCTACTCGGTGCGCGCCGAGGTGACCGCCCAGACGGCCGGGGTCCACCAGGAACAAGCCTGGGCCACCGCCATGAGCGGCGTCGCCCGAGCCATCGCCTTCACCCAATCCTCCGAGCGGCACCTCGCCTCCTGGGCCGATGCCCCGGCCGCGTTCCAACACCAGTTCCTCACCGACGACGGCTCGGATCGCTGGTTCTTCTCCCTCTACGCCGCCTCGGATTCACCAGGCGCCGCCCTCCGGTTCGGGCTCACCGACGAAGCCGGTAAATTGTCCCTCGAAAATCCCGAAGCCTCCTGGCTCGCCCGCCTGCCGGGACTCGACGCGGAACTCACCGCCGCCCTCATCGAAGGGCGCGAGGTTTCCCCCTCGACCACCGCCACCGAGTCGCCGGTGCCCACCGAAACCATCCCGGCGCCAAACCCGACCAATCCCCCGGCCGCCACGGGATCCGGTGTGACCGAACCGTCGCGCTCCACCAGCGACAGCACCAACGCCCCCTCCATCACGCCCGCGCGCCTCGCCGGCGGATCCACCCCACCCGCGCCGTCCCTCGCCCAGGCCTTCGCGGATGCGGGTCTCTCCGCCCGCCTGCTCGAAGGCGAGGACGCCAACCAAAACCTGCGGCTCGATCCAAACGAGGATGACGGCGACGCCCTGGCCCCCCTCGACGATCGCAACGGCGTTCTCGATCTTGGGCTTCAGTCGCTGCTCACCCTGGTCAGCTACGAACCCAACGTGGATTCCAGCAACCGTCCACGAGCCAACCTCAACGATGCCGAATCCATACTTTCCGACCTCGGACTTCCCCAGGCCACCCTCGACTACCTGGCGGCGCTGCGGCGTGCCGGTCGTTCCCTTGGCCATCCCGTGGACCTCCTCAACGCTGAGGCTTCACTGCCGGATCCCCAGGGCCGGATGACGAACTACACCTCCGGCCTCGGTCCGGAACAACTGCCCAACCTGCTCGACCGCTGCACCGCCACCAACGCCACCCGTCTCACCGGCCTGCTCAACATCAACACCGCCCCCCGACCGGTGCTCGCCGCCCTTACCGCCCTGGGAGAAGCCGGAGCCGACACCGTTCTGGCCACGCGCTCCGGTCTCAGCGCCGAAGAACGGCGCACCCCCGCCTGGCTGCTGCAACGCGGGATCCTCACCGTCGCGCAATTCAAGGAACTCGCCCCCCGGCTGACCACCCGCAGTTTCCAGTTCAGCCTCCGAAGCGTCGGCTACGCCATCCCTTCCGGGCGCTACCGCGTCCTGGCCGCCATCATCGACATCGCCCCCATGCCCGCCCGTATTCTCGCGCTCCAGGATCTCACCCGTTCCGGCTTTCCTGTGCCACTCGAGTTGCTGCAATCCACCGGCCCATGATCCCGCTCTCCACCACCGCTCCCTGACCGCACCGACCAACGACCCACGACGCACCACGCACGACCCACGCCCACCGCATGTCCCCAGGCCGTCCCACCCCCCCCCCCGGCTCAAGCCCCGCCAGCGCGCCCAACCCCGGCCGCCCGGAGAAGCGCCGCCCCCGGAGCACCACGATCCTCGCGCTCGATCCAGAGGGTGCCGTGCTCCATGCGGTCCTCGCCAATCTCCGGGGCGCTGACCCCGTCGTCACGCGTCAGGGATCCGTCCGGCTCTCGATCCCCGACGGCGCCAACCCGCAGGACCCTGCCGTTCTGGGCAAGGCAATCGCTCAAGGCCTCAAATCCCTCGGCATCGACGCCAACCAGGCCGTCCTCGGCATCCCGCGCACGCACACGATTCTCCGCACGCTGTCGCTGCCCCCCGTTCGCAAGATCTCCGAAATCGCCGCCATGGTGCATTTCCAGATCGGGCGCGATCTGCCCTTCCGGCTCGACGAAGCCCTTCTGGATTTCCAGGTCCTCGACGCTTCCCCAACCCCGACCCACAACTCCCCGGGTACTCCGCCCCCCGCCCCCGACACCACCACACCCCGCCATGCCCCGACGCGTGTACTCGCTGCCGTGGTCCGCCGCGAGACGGTCGAATTCTATCGGTCGCTCGCCCGCGCCGCTGGCGTGAAGCTCGAACAACTCACCCTCCAGTCCGTGGCGCTCGCCCGCGCCGCCGTTCAGGTGCGGCCCGACATCAGGGACCACTGCGTCGGGCTCATCGCCCTTCGCTCCGGGGAAATCACCTTCGACGTTCTGGTGCGCGGCACGCTGGTGTTTGGCTGCGTGGGCACGCTTCCCGTCCCGGCCCCGGAATCCGCGCCGTCCACCGAAGCCGCCCCAGCCGCAACCCCGGCATCGCCCACGCTCGCCGACGCCGCCCTTCTCGAGGTGGTGCGGAGTCTGCACAGTTTCGAAGGCACCGCCGGCCAACCGCAGGTGACTTCGTTCCTCGTCACCGGCACCACCGGCGCCGAGGAACCCCTCGCCCAGGCGCTCGAAAACCGGTTCGGCCTCCCCGCGCAGACTCTCGGCGTTTCTGCTCCGAAGTCCCCCACCCAGCCAGCCGGGAACTCCGTCCCCACCGACGCCGCCCGACTGACCGCCCTGGGTCTCGCTCTCGTCGCCCTCGATCCCGCCGGTCCCGACTTCAATTTCCTCGATCCCAAACTCCCGCCCGTCCCCAAGGACAACCGGCGCGTCCGCCGTCTCGCGGCCATCGCCGGCGTGCTCGCGCTGGTGATCGGATTCCTGGGCTTTCGCAGTCAGCTCATCCGCAAACGCGACCAGACCCGGCTGGAACTCCAACAGCAACTGACCCTGGCCTCCAAGAATCTCGCCGGTTTCCGTTCGATCCGCACCCAGGCCCGCACACTCACCGACTGGTCGTCCAGTGGACGCAACTGGCTCGATCATCTCGCCTTCCTCAGCCAGATCCTGCCCCCCAGCCGGGATCTCTACCTGATCTCGCTCGCCACCAGCCCGCGCAACACGGTCGCGCTGTCCGCCCGGGTGCGCAGCGGGGAAATCGTCGACCAACTGAGCACCCGCCTCCGCGCCGCGGGTTACTCGCTCAAACCCCCCGCCATCACCCCGGTCAGCGACCGTTTCGGATTCCGGTTCCAGGTGAACCTCGAAATCGACGTTCCCCGGAATTTCACCAACACGCTCGATCTTGAGCTGGTCGAGAACCGCTCCGCGCCATCGCCCTTTTCGAGTTACACCCCCGCTTCACCAGCAACCACTCCTCCGCAAATCTCGCCGTCCCCCACACCCACGGCTCCACCCACAGGGGTGAGCCCCAACCCCAACGCGCCCGCCGAGGAACGTCCAGTCCGCCGGTTCCGGCGCCGGCCCGAAGGAGGTGCCCGTGAATAAGCGAACCCGCCTGCTCGCCTTCGCCGCCCTGGGTCTCGCCGGGCTCATCGTTCTTTTCGCCGGACTGCGGGCCTCCATCGTCCGACCACTCCGCACCATCGACGACCAGATCGTCCAGTTGCGGCTCAAGCTCCAGTCGGTCGACGGCGAACGTAAAGCCTACCTCGCCGCCGATGACCAGGTGCGCGCCGCCGCGCCCACGCTGTTCGGCGCCACCGCCGAGGCCGCCGAAGCCCGCCTGGGCACGCTGCTCACCACGCTGCTCCAGCAAACCGGCCTGCGTGAATCGGATTTCAGCCGGGTGCCCGCCGCCCGCCGTCGTCTGCCCGGCGCCGAGGAGGTCGGCTGGACGGTCCAGGGCGAAGGCACCACCGCCCAACTGGTCGATCTGTTGTACCTGCTCCAGTCCCAACCCCAACGACAGCGTGTCGACAGTCTCGCCCTGTCCCCCGCCAACGAAGGGAGACGGCTCCGGATCCGGTTCCGCTACCTCACCCCCGTGCTCAACCCGGCACCACCGATTCCCCCCAACCTCTCCCTGCCCAACCCCACACTCGACTCCACCAATCGTCGTCCCTACGACGCCATCGCTCGTCGCGACCTGCTCCGGCCCTTCGACCCGGATTCAACCCCGCCCCCCGCGTCCCGCTCCCCCGAAGGCCCCGGGCCAAGCCCCGGCGAGGATTCCCAACTGCGCGTGGTCTCGCTCTCGTCCTGGGGAACTCCCCCCGAAGCCCACCTGCTCGACACGCGCACCCAGCAAACCCGCGCCCTACGACCCGGCGACGCCCTGCTCGACGGCACCCTCGCCGCCATCGATTACCGCCCACTCCCCGCCCCCGGCAAAGCCGGGCTGCTCGCCTACAGCCGGCTGATTCTCAAGCGCGGCGAAGAGTTCTGGGCCGTCGACAACGGCCAACTGCTCTCCGACCGACGTCGTTTCAATCTCGAAGATCTTCCCGCCTCGCTCGCTCCCACCGCCCCGGCTGCCACGAACGCGCCGACCCAACCCTCCTCCGCCACCCCATGAGACGTACCCATCCCTTCGCGCGCCAGTTCGCCTGCGCCCTCCTCCTCGGCCTGGTTGCCTGGACCCTCTCCCTCCGCGCCCAAACGCCCGATCCAGCTGCGACGAACGCCCCAACCGCCACCCCACCCCCAGCCCCGGCGGCTCCGGCATCCCCCGCAGCCGCGGCCGCACCCGCGACACCAACATCGACCGTCGTTACAGCCACGTCAGATCCCGCCCCATCGACCGCCCAGCCTGCCGCCACCGCCCCTGCCCCTGCCCCTGCCACCGGCACTCAGACCCCATCGCCAGCTCCCGGCACCACGCCGATCCGCTTCGACTTCGCCGGCATGCCCTACGCCGACGCCCTCCTGCGCTTCTCCCAGATGGCCGGTAAACCGCTCATCGCCGACACCCCCGTCGAAGGCAATCTCACCTTCACCGACCCCCAGGCCTACTCCTACCCGGAGGCCCTCGACACGCTGAACCTGATCCTCGCCACCAAGGGAGTCATGCTGGTGGAGTCCGACCGTTTCCTCCGCCTGGTCCCCTTCAAACAACTGCCCCAGCTGCCCCTGCGCATCCTGCGCGGTCTCGATCAGGTCGGCGACGTGCGGCCCGGCGAGATCGTCACCGTCGTGCTCGACCTGAAAAACCTGGATGCCGGCGAATTGTCCCAGCCGATCAGCTCGATGTTGTCGTCGGCCGGATCCGTCGCCTCGCTGTCCCGCGGCCGCGGTCTCATCGTCACCGACCGGCTGGCCAACATCCAACGGGTGCGGCAGCTGCTCAACCAGATCGACACCGCCTCCCCCGTCCAACGCGAACTCAAGACCTACACGCTGCGCAACGCCTCGGGCACGCTGGTCGCCGACCTCATCAACCGCACGTTCGGCATCGCCACCGCTCCCAAGCGCACCGTCTTCAACGACCAACGCAAATCCTACGAGGTCCTCCCCCCCGACCCCACCGACTACGTCACCGCCATCTTCGCCGAGGCCTCCAGCACGCTCATCCTCTTCGGCCCCGGCAACCGCATCGAACTCGCCAACCAGCTGATCGAGCGCTTCGAAAACCAGGCCGGCGCCCGCGCCTCCGAAGTGCGCGTGTTCTACCCCCAGATGGCCCCCGACGAACTCGCCCTGATGATCCGTCAGGCCATTCCCGGCGTCGCCGGTCGCAACGAGTTCGGCCCGGAAACCTTCACCAAGGCCAAGGTGATCGCCGATCTCACCGGGCACCGGCTCGTGGTCACCGCCCCCGCCGCCGGTCAGATGGACGCCATCGCCGAACTGATCCACCGGCTCGATCCCACCACCAAGGACAGCGCCTCCACCGCCAACCCGGCGCGACCCGGCGATCCCGCCACGCCCGGCGCCTCGCGCGAAATGCGGCTCATCGACCTGAAGTCCGCCTCCGCCCAGGCGCTCGTGCCCATGCTGCGCGAGGCGCTCATCGAACTGGGCCGCAACCAGACCGGCCCCAACCTGCTGTCCCAGGTCCGACTGCAACCCTCCCCAACCGGCAACCGCATCCTCGCCACCGGCACCCCCGACGCCCTCAACGAGGTGACCCGGCTCATCGAACAGCTCGACACCGTCACCGACCGCGCCGAGGTGACCCGGGTGTTCCGGCTGAAAAACGCCTCCGCCAGCCGCGTCGCCGGCATGATCTCCGCCGCGTTCCCCAACCCCGAAGGACGCCGACGCGGCAACTACGTCGCCGCCGCCGCCGAGGAACGCAGCAACTGCCTCGTCGTCGCCACCACCGCCCCCCAGATGAAACTGGTCGAGGACATCATCAACCGTCTCGAGGAAGCCGGCAGCCAGGCCGGACGGCAGTTGCGCGTGCTCGACATCACCAACAATTCCGCAGCCTCCATCGGCACGATGGTCGCCCAGATGTTCTTCCCCCAAACCCGCTCCGGCGATCCCTCCCTCCGTCTCGCACTCACCCCCTCCCCCGATGACCGCTCGCTCATCGTCGAGGCCGAGGAAACCCTCATGAAACGGGTCCAGGAAGCGGTCGTCGCCCTCGACGTCGAACCGGCCCGCGCCGCCATCGAGGTGCGGACCTACGCCCTGCCCGAAGGTCGATCCAACGATCTCGCCGAAGCTCTCAACCGGCTGTTCCAGGATCCCGCCGATCGCCGGCGCGGCGACCTCCCGGCCACTCCCACACCCCCGCCGCCCCGCTTCGAAATCGATCGGGCCTCGGAATCCCTCATGGTCGCCGCCACCCCGGAACAGTTCGTGCGCATCGACAAACTGCTCACCGACCTTCGCTCGTCCTCAGCGCTGTCCTCCCAGATCCGCACCTTCCGACTGCGCCACGCCGAACCCGCCCAGATCGTCGAGGTGCTCCGACCCGTGCTGCTCGGCGACGACATCCAGCGCTGGCGACGCGGCGGCGGCGCGGCCTCCGACCCGCGCATCGCCACCGCTCCCGCCCTCAACGCCGTGGTGATCCAGGCCTCCCCCGAGAAGCTCGCCATCGCCACCCAGTTGATCGAGACGCTCGACAAACCTCGCGCCGACGGCGTCGCGTCGATCCAGACAGTTCAACTCAAGAAAGCCCAACCCGAGGCCATCGCCGCCGCCATCACCCAGACGCTCGCCGCGTCCAGTCCCGGCAATCGACCTCCCACGGTCTCAGTCACCGCCGTCCCCGGCAGCCGCAGTCTGCTCGTCAACGGCCCCGCCGCCGAAGTCCAGCGGGTGCTCGACCTGATCCGCGATCTGGATCAGGAAGGCAGCTCCTCCGCCCTCGAGACCCGGGTGTTTAAACTGCAAAACGGAAAGGCCCGCGAACTCTCCCGGCTGCTCACCCAGATGCTGGAAGGTCTGGCCCGCTCCCAACCGCGCTTCGCCAGCCGTTACCAACGGGAATCGTTCACCGTCACCGCCGACGAACGGACCAACACGCTACTGGTCTCCGGCAACGCCGAATGTTTCAAGCTGGTCAACGAGCTGCTCCCCACCCTCGACCAGGCGCCCCAGCAAACCGATCGTCAGGTGCAGTACTACTGGCTGCAAAATGCCGACGCCTTCAACGTCTCCTCCACGCTGGAAGCGCTCTTCATCGACCGCCCCCGCGCCGATCGACCCGTGATCGATTACGATCTCCAAGGCAACGGTCTCACCGTCATCGCCACCACCGCCGATCTCGCCCTCATCGAACCGGTCCTCCAGAAAATCGATGCCGCCGCCAAGGACTCCAGTCTGCAGGTGCGCATGATCCCCCTCAGTCAGGTGCCCGCCGATCGCATGGCCTCCATGCTCACCAACATCTACGCCCAGGTCCGCGAAGGCCGGATCCGCGTCGTCGACCGGCTCGCCACCCCGGGCTCGACGGCCACCGCCGCGCCCGCACCGGCATCCCCGACCCCGCTCCGCCAAAACGAGGCCACCGCCACGGAACCGGCCGCGGACCGAACCGCCCAAACACCTAGCACCAACACAGTCCCGAAGCCGGGCGAACCTGCTCCTCCCGTCAAACCCGCGCCCGAAGTGACCATCGCCGTCAATCAGGACGCCAACGCCCTCATCATCTCCGGACCCGTCACTGAACTGGATCACATCCAAACCCTGGTCTCGGAACTGTACGCCTCCTTCATCACGCCCGAGTTCGAGATCCGCCAATTCCGTCTGCGCGAAGCCGACCCCATCGTCGTCGCGCGCGTGCTGAATGAATTGTTCCGGCCCGTCCCCGTCGTAGGCAATCCGGCGCAGAACAACGGCGAAGGGCCCCGACGGAATCGCGCCCAGGGCAACGGCCAGGGCAACCGCAACAACCCGCCCAACCCCGCTCCACCGCAACCCGGCCAGCCCAACCCCGCCCAGGCCCAGGCCGCCGTGCCCAAGGTCGCCGTGGTCGCCGAATCGCGCACCCAAAGCGTCATCGTCCGCGCCCGGCCCACCGACTTCACCCTCCTGGAATCGATCATCCAACAGTTGGATCAGGGCGGGCTGGATTCGGAACTCGGACACCGGTTCGTGCCCCTGGAATACGTCTCCCCGGAACGAATCCTCCCGCTGCTGCGGCAATTGCTCACCCAGCTCGATGACGTCCGGCCCGGCGAACGCGCCGCCATCGCCAGCGACGCCCGGAGCCGCTCGCTGTTCCTCGTCGGTCGTCAAAGCATTCTCGATCGTCTCGAGGAACTGGCCCGGGAACTCGACGTCGCCACGGAGTTCTCCGAACTGGAACTCCGCACGTTCCCCCTCAAAAACGCCCAGGCCGCACCCGTCGCCACCCTGCTGCGCAATCTGCTCCGGCCCGACGCCGCCAACGAACTCACCGCCGAGGCGCGTCAGCTCCAGGAGCAGATCAGCCGGCTCAAACTCCACGACGAGCGCGGGCTGCCCGTCGCCCTGGATCTCACCCAGCCCATCAAGATCCTCGCCGACCCCTCCCAGCCCGGCCCCGCCACCACCGGCGCCAACCGGCTGGTGATCGCTTCCACCCCCCGAAACCTCGAAGCGCTCGGTTCTGTGGTCGCCCTACTGGATACCCCCTCCGCCAACGGCATTGATTCGTTCCGGATCTTCCCGCTCAAACACGCCGACGCCGCCTCGCTGCTCCGCGTAATCACCGACCTCACCCCAGCCCAGACCCGGCCCGACGAGAAAGCCGTGCTCTCCATCGACGAACGGACCAACGCGCTGCTCGCCACCGGCACGGAGAAGACGCTCACCATCGTCGCCCGCCTGATCGAACAGCTCGACGTCGATCTTCCCGCCGATCTCAAGGGAATCCGCATCCTCCCGCTCCAGAACGCCGACGCCACTGCCGTCGGCGCCTCGCTGCAACGGTTGCTCGACGAACGCGCCCGTCTTCGCGGCGGTGGCCGCGGTCGCTCCCTGGGCTCAGATCCCATGCGGGTCGTCGTCATCGCCGATCAGCGCAGCAACAGTCTCCTGATCAGCGCCAGCCCCGAAAACTTCGAGCTGGTCCAGTCCCTGGTCACCCAGCTCGACCAGCCCGCCTCCGCCCTGCTCGGACAAATCCGGTTGATCCCCATCAAGTTCGCCGACGCCCAATCCCTCGCCACCACCCTGTCAGACCTGTTTACGCGGCGCGCCCAGTCGGCCCGCACCCCCGATCAACAGCGGACTCGTCCCATCGTTCTCGCCGATTCCCGCTCCAACAGTCTGCTCGTGACCGCCGGCGTCGATGACAGCCAGGCCATCGACAGCCTGATCCAGAAGCTCGACTCCGAGGAGTTCAGCGCCGCCGGCAACATCCGGCTCTTCACCCTCAAGCACGCCCGCGCCTCCCATCTGGCCACCGTGCTGGAACAGTTCTTCCGCGCCAAACGCGCCGGCGAAAACTCCACCGGAAATCGCGACCGTTCCGCCGCCGTCACCGTGTCCGCCGACGACCGCACCAACACGCTCCTCGTCACCGGCGGAAAGGACGCCTTCGCCACCGTGGAACGAATGCTCGAACAGCTGGACACCGAAAAGACGCTCACCCGGACCAATTTCCGCGTGATCGAACTGAAGCACGCCACCGCCGCGAAACTTCAATCCACGCTCCAGCGGCTGTTCACCAACCGCCCGTCCCGTCCCCAGACCGACCCTGTCGAACCGGTCACCATCCTCGCCGATCCCTGGGCCAATTCGCTCATTCTCGGAGCCTCCGACGACGACCTCGCCCTCGCGCTCTCACTCATCGAGAAACTCGACACGCCTGCCCCCGCCGACAGCACCCAGTCCCAAGCTCAGGTTTTCCAGCTGGCCAAGGCCGACGCCCGCCGCGTCGCCACCACGCTGCAGTCGCTGTTCCGCAGCGGCGGCGGCCCCGGAGCCCAGGGCGCTACCCCCGGAGGTCCCGCCTCCGCCGCCATCAACGTCGATGAACGGCTCAACGCCATCATCGTCTCCGCCGGCGCCGCCGACCTGAAACGAATCGAAGACCTGCTCAAGAAACTCGATACCGACCAGGTCGCTCGCGTCGCCGAGATCCGCATCTTCCCCCTGCGCAACGGCCGGGCGATCGAAATGGCCGCAGTGCTCAACAACGTTCTCAACAACAACCCCCGAGCCCTCACCGACGCCAACCCCAACCGGCAATCGCTTCTCCAGTTCATCGCCCAGGACGAAACCGGCGAACGTCTCATCACCAGCGCCCTCAAGGAGGGCATCATCATCGTCCCCGACGCCCGCGCGAACTCGCTCGTGGTCTCCGCACCCGTCGATTACATGGACCTGCTCAGCGAGATGATCAAACACCTCGATGACACCGCCCCCACCGTCGCCCAGATTAAGGTGTTCAATCTCAAGAACGCTGATGCCCGGCAGATGGCCCAGGTGCTCTCCACCCTGTTCCGTCTCCAGAGCCGAGGACCCGCCCAGGGCAACCAGCAATCCGTCCAATACTCCATGCCCCGCGACGCCTTCGGGCCCGCCCCCGACCCGGCCGCGGCCCCCACCGCCACAACCGGTGCAGCGGCGGGCGCAGGCGACAACGGCGCCATCGTCGGTTCCGCCCAGGAGGATGCCCTCTCGGTCACCGTCGACATGCGCACCAATTCCCTCCTCGTCGGCGGCACGGAGCACTACGTCAATCTCGCCGCCCAGATCATCGAGACCCTCGACCTCGCCCCCGGCCAGGAACGCAAAGCCGAGGTGGTCCGGCTCAAGAACTCCAGGGCCCAGTCGGTCGAAACCGCCCTCCGCACCTTCCTCCAGCAGGACATCCAGCGGATCATCACCGTGCTCGGACCCACCGGCATCGGCACCGCCCAGAACATCCTCGACCGCGAGGTCAGCATCGTCTCAGAAACCAACGCCAACAGCCTCCTGATCTCGGCCAGTCCCCGGTACTTCAGCGAAGTGAAACAGCTTGTGGAACAACTCGACCTGCCCCAGCCCCAGGTGCTCATTCAGGTGCTTCTCGCCGAGGTCACCCTCGATTCCACCACCGAACTCGGCGTCGAATGGAACATCAACGGCACCGGCAAGGATGCCCTGGGCACCGGCACCGACTTCGCCCAGCAGGCCCTGCTCCAAACCGCCGGCGGTTACTGGGCCACTGCCACCGGCAACAATTACCGGTTCATGATCCGCGCCCTCCAGAACGACGGCCGACTCGAGGTCCTCAGCCGACCCCAGATCCTCACCGCCGACAATCAGGAGGCCACCATCAACATCGGACAGAAGGTCCCCTTCGTCACCGACAGCCGCGTCACCGCCCAGGGCGATACCATCAACCAGTTCACCTACCAGGACGTCGGCGTCATCCTCCGAGTCACCCCACGCATCAGCCCCGACGGCTACGTCAAAATGGACCTCGCCCCCAGCATCTCCGACCTCTCCAGTTCCAAGGTCGACATCAGCAAGGGGGTCTCCGTGCCCATCATCAACCAGCGCACCGCCACCACCGCCGTCACCGTGAAAAGCGGCGAGTCCGTCCTGCTCGGCGGCCTCATCGGGACCGCCGACGACGTCCGCACCCGCAAAGTCCCCGTTCTCGGCGACATCCCCGGCCTTGGCGCCTTGTTCCGCAGCCGGACCAAATCCAAGGACCGCAAGGAACTGCTTATCGTCCTCACCCCCCAGGTCCTGCTGAAGGGCGCGGGCGAAGGGAAGGTCATCGACGCCAGCTCATTCACTGATCAGGAACTCCAGCAGTCCGACCTCAAGGACCAGCTTGGCCGGGATCGCCTCCAGAATCGGTTGCTCAATCCTTTGTTCCCTCAGGGACTGGCCACCAATGCGCCGCCGGCCAATACGAAGGACAAGAAGAAGCGTCGCTGAACCACCGATGCGCCCGCCTGTTTCTCCAGAATTCGCGTCCTCGCCCCTCCCGGCCGATGCCGCGGACGGAAATTTGCGAAAGTTGCGCATGATCCGCCATCGGCGGATGACCGTTCTTGCCCTCGCGGCTTTGGCAATGGTCACCGGATGCGTCACGGAAAACCCACCCCGGCGAGCCGGAGCAAACCGCTCTGGATCAGGAATCGGCCCCCTTTCCGGGTCCACCCCCCATGCCATCCGTGAGCTCAATCTCCTGACCATGCCCACGGCCTTGAACCTCGACGCCCAACCCGGCGCCGACGGCGTGGCTGTCAAAATCTTCGCCATCCGGGCGGGGGAAGCCAAAGCCTCCCCCTTGCGCGACGGCCGGCTGGAGATCTTTGCGTTCGAAGGAACCCTCGATCCCTCCCGACCCACCCCTTCCTTCCATTCCTGGACCTTTAGTCCGGACCAGCTCCGCCCCCAGCAATTCACCGCCGCGCTCGGCACCGGCTACAACCTGCTGCTCGACTGGTCGCCGAAGGTACTTCAAGGAACCCGCCTCACCCTCATTGCCCGGTACCACCCCCCCGAGGGCCCCCCGGTCGTCTCCGCCCCAGGCTTCGTCGCCGCCACCACCCTCTGACCGTTTCCCTTATCCGCTGACCGGTCCCCGCCCCGGTGATTCCCGCATTCACTGCGGACCAGGTCTTTTGCGCCATGGCCCAGCCCACTGGGGTCCGAAGCACTACGTGCCAGGTCTTTTCTGATCTCCTCAGGAGATCACAGGGTGCCAGGTCTTTATTGACCAGTCCGACTCCCGCCCTCCGACCGATGACAACGGACCAGAGATCACTGAGGGCCAAGATCACTGAGGGCCAGGCCCTTTTTAATGATCCGCCTTCCCTGAAGGATCTTCGCGGGCGGACTCCTCCACTCCCATCGCCAAAAGGGAGGAGCGATCACAGCGGACCAGGTCTTTCCTGATCAGGCCCACCCTGGCCCTTCGTTCGATGACAACGGACCAGGTCTTTCTTAAACCCCTCCCCCGTCGGGCGGCCGACCCCACCCTCTGCCCAGTTCGACCCCCCAAGTCTTTACAAATGTAAAGAATAGGCTTGCACTCCTCTACGCGTGTAAATACAAAACGACAGTCGTCAACAATTGTATGAACCCAGCCCCCATCGAACTCACCGAAGCCGAGTGGTCCATCATCAAGGCGGTCTGGGACAAGGAACCCTGCACCGCACCCGACATCCAGGAGCACCTGCATCCCACCACCGGATGGGCCTACAGCACCGTCCGCACCCTCATGGATCGCATGGTCACCAAAGCTCTGCTCAAGGCTGAAAAGCTCCGCAATCTCACCATCTACCGTTCCGCGGTCACCCGCGAACAGGCACGACGCGGTGAACTTCAGTACGCCCTGCATCACGCCTTCGACGGCGCCCTCGCCCCCATGATCCAGTGCCTGATCGAAACCCGGGATCTCACTCCCGAGGAACTGGCCGATCTCGAGGCGCTCGTCCGCTCCAAGCGGCGTGAAGCCTCAAAGTGAGCCTATCCCACCCCCCCAAGCTCCATCCCCCCTCATGTCCTCACTCGCCATGCACGACTTGTTCGGATTTCTCAATTCCGCCGGCGACCAGGTCCTGGACTTGGCTCGCCCGATGTTTCTCCAGTCTTCGCTCCTAATTCTCCTTCTGCTCGCAGGGGATCGACTGCTTCGTCACCGCATTCGTCCCATCCTCCGACATTCCCTCTGGCTTCTCGTCCCGATCAAGCTGCTGCTTCCCCCCACCCTGGCACTGCCAACCAGTCCGTCCTATTGGCTGCCAGGTCTCCAAATCCACGCGGCCCCGCCGCCCACCTCGACTCTCGCTGCATCCTTTCCCGGCTTCCCGATCCGGCATTTTGAAAACAACACAGAAACAGAGGCCTCCACCGGAGCGGCAACGGCCCCAGTTCAGATCAATCGACCCGAGGCAATGCCGACGCGGAGCGGGTTGCTCCTGGCAGTCTGGATACTCGGGACCCTCGTTCTCTTTGGCAGAATCGCCGTACGAACCGGCTCCCTGCGAAAACTGAAGATCCAGGCGACCCTGGCCCCGGAACCTCTTCATCGGGAAACGGACACGATCCGAGCCCAAATTGGCCTGCGTCGCACTGTTCCCCTCCTACTTCATGACGGCATTCAAACCCCGGCCCTGTGTGGGCTTTCGGATCCGGTGATGCTGCTGCCTAGAAATCTGCTCCGAACTCTGACCCCTCCCCAGCTGAGGTCGGTCCTACTCCACGAATTCATCCATGCCCGCCGAGGGGATCTCTGGATCAACGCCGCCCAGACATTTCTTCAGATGATCTGGTGGTGGCATCCCCTACTCTGGCTGGCCAACTCCCGTCTTCGCACCACCCGGGAAGAAGCCGTCGACGACGAGGTCGCCCATCACCTTGGCCCTGAAGCCGGGGACTATCCCCTCGCCCTGCTTGAGGTCGCCAGGCACGCAATCCGACGGCCGGTTCTCAGCCTTGGCTTGATCGGCATCATCGGGACCCGGAGCGCCCTTCGTTCCCGCATCGAACGGCTGCTCGAACGCCCAGCCCATGGCTCACCCAGAATGGGTATCTCTGCCATTTTGACCGTTCTGGTTACGGGATTGGTCCTCTTGCCCATGGCCCGAGGCGGTGCCTCGAAAGCGCCCATTCAGACCGAAACCACCCCCTCGGAGGAAGTCGTCGGGAAGAATCAATCGGATGATCCAGACACCATAAACCCGGCGGCACGATCCCCGGAAACCGAAGGCACCACCCGCGACCGGCTACGCAGCGACCTCGAGCATGCCCGGATCTACCGGACCGCCCTCGATCTCCGATTGGGTACGAACGCACCCAAGGCCCAAGCCCAACAACAGCGCGTGGCGGCCCTTGAATCGCGCATCGCCCAACTTGGCAGACCGCCTTCCCCCCCAAAGCCGCCGCCGCCAACGGCAGATCCCGTGAACTGGTACACCGACGTCCACACAGCCTCAGCTCCCCCCTCTTCTTCCGGAACAAACTGGGTCCTTCAATCGGACCTCTGGGAGTTGGACAGATTTGGAAAGTCTTCCCTGACGACCGGCCGAGATACCGTGTTCGTTGAATCCGAATCCAGCGCCGAGCGTACTACGCACATGTTCCGTTTCGACGGCCCATCGCTCATCGCCCGTCTTGAAACCGAGCTGGGACGCGAACTCGGCGATGAACCTTCTTCATGGACCCAAGCATTTGCCGAGGCCTTGGACCGTGCCGGATTCACTCCCTCGGCGCCCAACGTCTTCTTCATCCAATTTCCACAGGGCTTCGGTATGGTCAGCGGAAAGCCGGATCAGGTCGCCGCCGCCCAACGCTTCCTTGACCCACCGGCCCGGAGCATCCTCGTCGAAGCGTTCGCCTTCCTGCTCCCGATCGACGAAGCCAAGACGTTTGGCTTGGGCCGGGCCATTGGACTTCCTCCGAACTCCCGTCCATCCACCAACAGGTTCTCCGCAACCGAGCTGCGCGGATTCCTTAGCGCTCTAAAGAACCGTCCCGACGTCGAAGCCATCGCCCGTCCGCGCATCATCACCCTTCCTGGCCGCGGCGCGGAAATCGCCTTCACCAACTCCCCTGCCAGCAGCGCCGCGACCCTGAGCTTCCGAGTTCAGCCCGAACTCGCAGCCGACGGGCAGGGTCTACAGCTGGATTGCAGGGCGAGCGTCACACAGTTCCTTTCACTGACTTCGGATCCGCGAAATCAGCTCATTGCTAACCCCTCGGAAGCAGCTTCCGACTCCACACCGTTCACGGTTCACGCCCTCGGTTACGTGACGCAGCACCTCACGAATACCGTGAGGATTTCAGACGGAGAGGGTTTTCTGATGACCACCCCGAGCCCGGGTGCCGGGCCACTTTCAGTCCGCCGCCCGATCATCTACGTCAAAGCGACTTGGATGAATCCCGGCGTTGATCGCCAATAGCTCCGCAACTCTGATCGCACCCGACCTATCGGCCACCCCAGCCACAGCGGACCAGGTCTTTACTGGTTCCCGGTGGGCCGCTTCGCCTCCGGGCAGTCGGACTGATGCGAATAGTGAACCGGGACTGTGGTGAGCGCGCGGATTAACAATGGACCAGGTCCTTCTTGATCGCGGCCCCAATCACAAGGGGTCAGGTCTTTGCTGATTCGCGATACTCACTGAAATCCAGGTCTTTTCTGATTCCAGCCTTTTTTGATTGATGTCAGCGGGTCGCTTCTTCTTCTTCCGGGCGCCATGCGCACCCGGCGCCTCAAAATTCCGCCCGACCGCCCCACCGGCTTCTATCACTGCCTATCGCGAATTGTGGATCGACGGCGCATATTCGAGGCACCCGAGAAGGAGCACTTCGTCGCGCTGATGCGGGAATGCGAACGGTTCTGCCGGGTCCGGGTACTCACCTTCGCGGTGATGTCGAACCACTTCCATATCCTGCTCGAAGTCCCCAAACGGCCCGAGGTCCTGCCCGGCCCCGACGAAATCATTCAGGATTTGGAGCGTCTTTCAGGCCACCAGTTTCCCGGCGTCGTTCGCCAGCGATTCGACCTTTTCCGTGAGACCAACGACGAAGCCGGGCTGGCTGCCTATCTGGCAACCTTCCATGCCCGGATGTACGACGTGTCCGCTTTCATCAAGCTGCTGAAACAGCGCTTCACGCAGTGGTACAACGGCCGGACCGACCGCAAGGGCACACTCTGGGAAGGCCGATTCCGCAGCGTCCTGGTCGATGGCGCGGGCGAGGCCCTCACCACCATGGCCGCCTACATCGACCTGAATCCTGTCCGTGCCGGAATTGTGAAGGACCCGAAGGACTACCGCTGGTGCGGCTACGGGGAGGCAGTGGCGGGCCTGGAGCGGGCTCAAACCGGACTCCAATTCCTGACCAAAGCGCTCCGCTGTGGAGTCGAAGAAGATCCTGCCCGATCCCTCGAGGTCTACCGAACCCACCTTTATCTCGAAGGGGATGAGCAACGCGAGGCCACCGGTCCGGACGGAAAGCCAGTGCGAGGCGCCCTTTCGCGCGAGGAAGCGATCCAGGTTCTCAAGGCGAGTGGTCGTCTGCCGGCGGCCGACTTCCTCCGTTGCCGGGTCCGATACTTTTGCGATGGGTTGGTGTTCGGCCGGCGGGAGTTTGTGGAGGACATGTTCCGGGAGCACCGGGCCAACTTCGGGGCTCGTCGAAAGACCGGCGCCCGGCGTGTTCGCGGGTTGTCCCAACCATCCCTGTACGCGCTTCGCAACCTGCGGCTCTCGGTGTTCGGCTAGCCGCGCTACGGGCACCGCCAACTTTTCGGCCGAATGAGAGCGATTTGGCCGTCCCATCTGCCCGCGTTTCCGAGGGGCTTCCACCCGTCCCGCTGCGCTATTGCAGCCCGGCACGAATTCGCCCGAAGCTTCCCCCGCCCTCGAAGCGCCTTCCCAACCCCGGCACCAACTTGCGCACCGCGTTCATCCAGGAACTGATCCGCCAGGCCCGCACCAATCCACGGCTGTTCCTGGCCGTCGGCGACCTGGGCTTCAGCGTTGTCGAACCCTTCGCCGCCGAATTCCCGGATCGGTTCCTTAACGCCGGCGTTGCCGAGCAGAACCTGACCGCAGTGGCCGCCGGGTTAGCCTCGGAAGGCTGGCAGGTATTCACCTACTCGATCGCCAATTTTCCGACACTCCGCTGCCTGGAACAGATCCGGAACGACGTCTGCTACCATCGCCTCCCTGTCACCGTGGTTGCGGTGGGAGCCGGACTGGCCTACGGGAACATGGGCTACTCGCACCACGGCATTCAGGATCTCGCGGTCATGCGATCGCTCCCCAACCTGACCCTGCTCAGCCCGGCCGACCCCGGGGAGGCCGCGGAAGCTCTCCAATGGATCTGCCGCAACCCCGGCCCCTCCTACCTTCGCCTCGGCAAGGCCGGGGAAAAGACACTTCACGACCGGCGCGGCCTGGATCAGGGACCCCTGGAAGTGGTGCAAGGCGATCGATCCTCGGGCATCGCCTTCGCCGCCACCGGTTCGGTGCTCTCGATCGCGCAGGCCGCGGCACGCGAGCTTGAAGCTTCTCACGGCGTCCGCGGCTCCGTCTTCAGCTGTCCGTGGCTCAAACCGGCTACGCCCGAGTTCTTCGCCCCCCTCTGGGATTTCCGTCGGATCATCACCCTGGAGGAACACGTCGCGGAAGGTGGCTTCGGCGAACTGATCGCCGCCTCCCGCCAGGGCGCAACCACAGACGTCACCCGCCTATCGCTGAGCCATGACATTGGAGGGCTCGTGGGTTCCCAGGAGTATCTCCGGGCCAAGGCGGGATTGACCGTCGAGAACGCGGTCCAGGCCGCCCTTCGTTAAGCAGGCCATTCCAGCATGGACCGTGCCTGGACCGGGATGGGCCTCCGGCAGTTCCTCGCCCGTTCCCGGCAGATCCCGTGCGCACACTTGTCGGCTTCCGCCGCGTCGGGCACGGTGCCGTCCGCATGGCGGCCCGATCTCCTCAACCGACCCCGAACCAGCCACTCCCGGCGGACACCGCGAACGGCCGTGGCTCGGGACTCCTGATCCTCCTGATCGCCCTGGTGGTGTTGGTGGGGTTTCTCTTTCGCGACAGTTTCAAGGCCGAGATGGCGACCTTCTCCAACGACGGTCCCCTGGGGATCGTGAACGCAGCATTCACCCGCTTCCCGGCAGCCTGGCTGGCGGTGTGGGCTGACCTGAACTGGCTCGGAATGAGTGGGGGCAGCACGCCCTTTGATCTCACCTCGCTGCTCGCCTGGCTGCTTGGCCCACTCGGTTTCATCAAGTTCTACCCGGGCATCGCCATCGTGACCCTGGGCCTCTGCGCCTGGGTCTTCTTTCGTCAACTTGGCTTCCATCCCGGCGTCTGCATCATTGGAGGGCTGGCGGCTGCGCTGAACTCGGACTTCTTCTCCTACGCCTGCTGGGGCCTGGGAACGCTCACGCTCTGCGTCGCCTCGGTCTTTCTCGCGCTGGCGGCCCTGACCTCGAAGCGGGGCCCCGCCTGGGCTCGTCCAGTTCTGGCCGGCGCAGCCCTCGGATTGGCCCTGATGGAAGGTTTCGACAACGGCGCCATCTTCAGCCTCTACGTGGCGGCGTTCGCCGTCTACCAGGCCTGGAACCGGGAACCCTCCGAAACCGCGCCTCCGATGGCCCCCGGTCGTCGTCTGTTCTTCGGTGCCGCCTCGACGGCTATCGTGGCGGTGGTCTCGGCGGTGGTCGCGGGCCACGTGCTGATCAGCCTGATCCAGATCAACATCACCGGCACGGTAGGGATGGGGCAGGACAAGGAAAGCCGAGCGAACCGCTGGGCGGAAGTCACCCAGTACGGAAGCCTGCCTCCCGCCGAAACGTTGCGGGCGATTATTCCCGGGCTCTACGGGTACCGCCTCGATACCCCCAACGGCGGCCGGTACTGGGGCCGGGTGGGAAGCGATCCCGACTGGGACGCATGGTTTGATTCGCGCGAGCGGGATCCGGCGAAAGCCCCGCGGGCAACGCTCCGTCACTCGGGTGCGGGTCACTACACCGGTGTCGCGGTGGTCCTTCTCGCGGTATTCGCGGTGGCGCAGAGCCTGCGCAAGACCGGCAATGCCCTGACCCCGGTCGAACGCCGCTGGGTCTGGTTCTGGGCTTTGCTGGTGGTTCCCTCGCTTTTCTTTTCTTTCGGCCGGTTCTCCCCGGCCTACCGCCTCGTCTATGCGCTGCCGTATTTCAACTCCATCCGGCTGCCGATGAAGTTCCTGCACCCGATGAACCTCTCGCTGGTGATCCTTTGCGGATACGGAGCCCAGGCGCTCTGGCGGGGTTGGATGCAGAAGTTCACGTTTCGGAACGTGAGTGCCCTGCAAGCGTTGAAGACGGTTTTTTCCCGCAAGGGCACCTGGGAACAACGTTGGGCCACCTTCTCCTTCATCGCGGTGGCCATCGCCTGGCTTGGCTGGCTGGTCTATGGCTCCAACCGAAGCAGCCTCGCGCATCAGCTCCAAATGGTGGGCTTCGACGGCACCGAATCGCTCCAGGTCGCCAAACACAGCATCGGCGAAGTCGCCTACTTCGCCTTCCTCCTGACGATCTCCGCCGGTTGGATCGCCACCATTCTTGGAGGGGCCTGGTCCGGGGAAAAATCCCGACTCGGCCTGCTTGCCCTCGGATTCATCGTGAGCGTCGACCTTGCCCGGTCGAACATTCCGTGGGTCCAGCATTACAACTGGAAGGAACGCTACACCCGCGACCCCCTCACCGACGTTCTTTCCGCCAAACCCCACGAGGGCCGGGTGAGCGGCCAACTGCCCTTCTCCCTGCCCGGCCAGGCCGGCAGCCTCCTCCAATCCCTCGGAAGCGTGTACAGCGGGGAGTGGAACCAGCACCAGTTCCGCTACTACAACATCCAGTCCCTCGAAGTCGTCCAACTCTCGCGGCCCCCGGCGGAATACGTGGCCTACCTTGATGCCATGCGCGGCAACGTCCTGCGGCAGTGGGAACTCGGCAACGTCCGCTGGCTGCTCGCCCTCGCTCCGCTGGTCGAACCGATGAACCAGCAACTGGACCCGGCCCGGAAGCCGTTCCGCACCCGGCTTCCCTTCAATCTTTCCCAGACCCAGGACGGCCTGATCCGGATTGAAACCAACAACGCCGGCCCCTTCGCCCTCGTCGAATTCACCGGCGCCCTGCCCCGCGCCATGCTCTTCGACCAATGGCGAAGCGGCGTCTCCGATGACGACGCCCTCAAACTCCTGCCCTCCACCAACTTCAATCCGCACGCGGAAGTGCTCGTGGCGGATTCCATTCCCGCACCGTCGGTGACCACTTCCTCGCAGCCCGCGGGATCCGTCACCTTTGCCTCGTATGCACCCACCCGGGTGGTCCTCGACACCGAAGCCCGCACCCCCTGCGTGCTGCTGCTCAACGACAAGCATGACAAGGACTGGAAGGTCTATGTCGATGGCAAGGAGGACACGGTCCTACGAGCGAACTATGTCGTGCGCGGCGTCTATCTGTCCGCCGGGAAGCACCGGGTGGAATTCCGCTTCCAACCGCCCCTCGGTGCATTTTGGGTCTCGCTGGCGTCCCTGGCAGCCAGTTTCGGCGTCCTGGGCCTGGTGATCGTCAAAGGACGCAGTGGCACCTCGGGGACTGACTGATTCTCCCCATCTTGAACATGGCTGCCTGGGCATTCGGGATGTCTCTCCCAAAGGCCCACCTTCAGGGCTGGCGCGGATCGCATCCCGGCCACTGACGATCCCGGCTGAATTGTTGGCTCCAGGTTCCTGAGCACATCGAACGCAGAAAAGACCTGCCCCTCTGTTGCACGGCGCAACGAAGAATCAAAGGCCTGACCCTCTGTGATGTGGGATGAGCCCCCGGCATGCCAGCCACCATGCGTATAGGGGGACAGGCATCTTGGACGACGGTGTACGGGGAGCCCGAGGGAACTAAAGGCCTGCCCCCCTGTACCACCCGACAGCAAAGGCCTGGCCCTCTGTGATGGGCCCGCCCGGTACTCATAGGGGGGCAGGCTTTTTGG
>CAYZAE010000063.1:26142-33615 GCA_964476125.1 uncultured Verrucomicrobiota bacterium
CGGTACTCATAGGGGGGCAGGCTTTTTGGCGTTGGACCTCGCCCGGGCCCCGGCTTGTTTTTGGCCACCGGAAAGGCACGGTCGGCTCCAATCACCGCCAGCCATGCGCCGCCTTCCAGCATTCGCCTCCCTCGCGTCATCGCACTTACCGGCACCCCGCATCGGTCTCGGGACCATCCCACGGCCGTTCTGTGAACCATGCCGGATCGCGGCCGTTGCCCTGCCTGTGGCTTGCGCCCTCCTCTCAACCTTTGCCACGCCAACCCACGGTGCCGGTCTTTCCTTCGCCTCCGTCGACGCTGGTCCGTTGACCTCAATGACGGACCAGGCCTACTCCGCAACGTGGGGCGACTACGACGGCGACGGCAGGCCCGACCTTTTTCTGGCCACGTTGTTCAACACCCCGGCAGCCCTCTTTCGCAACACCGCGTCGGGGTTCGTCCGGATCACCCAAGAAACCTCCCTCAACACCCCCGGCTCACGCGCGGGAGCGGTGTGGTTCGACGCCAACAACGACGGGCGACAGGACCTGTTCGTGAGCACGACAGTCGCGCAGGATGATCTTCTTTACCTGGGACGGCCCTCGGGCGGCTTGGATCGGGTCCCAGGGGTTCCCTTCAACGGAAGCGCGGGTTACGGCCAGTCTGCCATGACGTTCGATTTCGACCGGGACGGCCTGGCCGATCTCTTCGTTCCCAATGGCGGAGGCTGGCAAGCCGAGGCGAACCTGCTGCTGCGCAACACCGGAAACGGATCCTTTCAACGACTGACCACCGGCCCGGTCGCGGAGGAGGTCCTTTACAGTGTCGGCTCGGCGGCCGGTGACTACGATGGGGACGGCTGGCCGGACCTCTTCGTCGCCAACATCTACGGCCCCAGTTCCCTCTTCCGGAATCGTGGCGACGGCAGCTTCGAACGGCTCGAGGACAGTGCGGTGGCCCGAGAAACGGAATCCACCGGAGCCTCGTCCGGTGTCTGGGCCGACTACGACAACGACGGGGACCTCGACCTGTTCACCACGAACGGAGGACCGGGGAATCCTCTCTATCGCAACGACAACGGCGTGCTCACACGCGCCGAGGCCCCTCCCCTGACCTCCACGGGCGGATTCTGCATCGGAATCGTCCTTGCCGACTTCGACAACGACGGCTGGCTCGACGCCCTGATCGCGCGTCGCCAGGCCGGGCAACTTCTTTTCCGGGGCCTGGGCGATGGCCGCTTCGAAACCATCCCCGACGGCCCGATCCCCAACCGTGGCACCGGCGCAAACGGCCTGGCCGTGGCGGACTACGACCGGGACGGCGATCTCGACGTGCTGCTGACCAATTGGGACGGAGTCGGATCGCCCTCCCTATACCGCAACGAATCGTCGAGCAACGCCTGGCTTCAGGTGAAACTTGTCGGCCACCCATCCAGTCGTGACGGGATTGGCGCACGCGTGCGCGTGAAGGCGACCGTTAATGGCCGCACCTTCTGGCAACTCCGCCAGATCGGGGGCGAGGACGCGCAGGGCTCCCAGGAACTCATCGCCCATTTCGGCCTGGCCGATGCGGCGGCGGCGCAGTCGCTCCGGGTCGAATGGCCGTCCGGGCTGGTTCAGGAATTCGAAAACATCCCGGCGCGCCAGCGGCTCACAGTGATTGAAAGCACCCTGACCTTGGTCTCCGAGCCGACCCTGGACCGCCAGACCGGCCTCTACGAACAGCGGGCGATCGTCCATGCCACCCCTCCTGGAAGCGGCCGCGCCGTGCGGCTGTATGCCCTCGCCCTCCCCTCGGGCACCTCGCTCGCCAACCAGTCCGGCACGGATGCACTCGGGCCCTTCGCGGAGATCGACACCGCGAGCCGCCCGGAAGCCAGGTCGTTTCCGCTGACCCTGAAGTACCACCACCCCCGTCGCGGGAAGTTCCCCACGCCACAACTCGAGGTCCGCGTCGTCGACTCGGTTCCCAGGGACATCCCTGAAGGGGACCGTTTCACGATCACCCGTGCCGTCCCGTTGGCCGAGGGCGCGGTCCTGGTCGAATTCGCCGCACAACCGGGGGCCCGCTACCGGATCGAATACTCCCCGGACATGTCGGCCTGGACCCCTGTGCCTTCGCAGGTGACGGCGGGCGGTACGAAGGTGCAATGGATCGACCGGGGTCCCCCGGAGACCGGCACGCCTCCTTCGACAGCTCGCGAACGGTTTTACCGCGTCGTCCGAACCTCCCCGCCCTCGCAGCCCTGATCCATTTCGCCAGCCCCCTCCAAGCACCATGAAACCCTGGATTCTCCCCGCCATCCTTGGCAGTGCCATGGCCCCGGCCTGGCTTCTCTCCGCAACCGCCGGCGACGCAACCGTGTTCGGCGACCGCAACAACTTCTTCCGTGCCGGCGCCCGGGCGGGCTTCGATGTGGGGGTCCAGTTCCGGAACACAGGCGGTGGGGTCAGACATCAGGCGGGTCCCGGAACCGGCGGCGGACTGGATCGCACCTACCTCGACGGATTCGTGAAGGTGGACGCGAGTGGCAACGCCGGCGGGGAAACGTGGTTCTGGGGGTACCGGAATGATTCCCAGGTGGTGCAGGGAGGAACGGCAATCGGGTTTAGCGCGTTGGAGGGCAACCCCTACGGTGGCTCGAGCGACGCGGACAGCGATCCGCAGTGGGGAGCGGAGATCGGTTACACCCGGATTCTGGGCCAGTGCCTCGGAGGCCGATGGGGGCTGGATCTCGCCTTGGACTGGACGGACTTCCAGGTCACCGGGAATGGCACCACCGCGGGAAGTCTGACCGCCCTCCAGGATCTCTATTCCCTGGGGGGGATCCTCGTCCCGACGGCGCCCTATGCCGGCTCCTCGAACGGTCCCGGTCCGGTGATCGCGGACACGCCCACCCGCACCGCCGGCCCGCTTCCGACGGTGGTTGATGGCCGCCGCGAAGTCTCCGGCAGCCTCTACACCTTCAAGTTCGGGCCGACGCTCGAAGTACCGCTGGGCGACCGTTTCTCAGCCCAACTCTCGGCGGGACTCGCCGTCGGGCTTTTCGATGCGGACTTCGAGTTCTCGGAATCCGCCATCGCCGCCGGTACGGGCACTTGGGTGCGCAGCGGACGGACGGATTCCCAGGACTGGTTGCTGGGTGGATTCGCCCGGGGCCAGCTGACGGTGCGCCTCACGGATTCCATTGGATTGTACGGGGCGGCGGAATTCCAGGGACTGGAGGGAACCCGACTCCAGGCCGGCGGGCGCGAGGCAGCCATCGACCTCGACAGCACCTTCCAGTTCTCCGCGGGCTTGGTGTTTCGTTTTTGAGTCGGGAGCCAACAAAGGCCTGGCCCTCTGTGAGGGGATCCCCGCAGTGCGCACAGGGGGGCAGGCCTTTTTCGCGTTGGTCCAAGGGGGCAGGCTTTTGGCGTTGGTCCTGGTTGCGGCGCCCTCGGCGAGGCTGCCCTACCCTACCCTGACCCGCCCTGCATCCCCGCTCGCCTCCGGCCCCCTTTGGCGTCAGACTCCGGCCGTTGAGCCACCAGGACACGTACTACCGTCACAACGAAGCCTACGCCGAGTTCCTCGCGAACTGGGATGCGGGTTTCTATTCGAAGTACACCGACGCCCTGCGCCCCGCCGTCCCCGGGGGGCGCGCCCTGGATGTTGGCTGCGGCGTCGGCCAGGTCATCGGCAAACTCACGGCCGACGGCATCGAGGCCCATGGCGCGGAAATTTCCGAACCCAACGTGGCCCGGGCGCTCAAGGTCTGCCCCAACGCACGCCTCTACGACGGCCGTCGCCTTCCGTTCCCGGACGCCTACTTCGACGCCGTGGGCACGCTGAATGTTCTTGAGCACGTCGATGAACCCGAGGCGTTTCTGGCGGATCTCGTGCGTGTCGCCAAACCCGGCGGGCGCGTGGTGGTGAGCAGTCCCAATTTCCTCCGCATTGCCGGCCCCGGCTACCATCCCCGCATGCGCGGTCTCGCCCAGAAATGGCGGAACTTCCGCGCCCTGGGCGAACGGCGCCGCCGGATCCGGACCTCCCCGGAAACGGTCCGTTTCGAACGGATGAAGCCCATCGTCCGGGAACCGTTCCAGCCCGACGACGACGCCACCGTGGCCACCAACGCCCTGGAGATCGCCTTCTTCCTCGAGCGGCTGGGTTGCACGGTGGAACGGGTCGAATGCACCGACCGCGTGGTGCCGGGAATTCTGGACTGGATGCTGAACGCGACGCCGTTGCGCTGGGCCATGTTCAACGCCTTCGTGGTCGCCCGCCGCAATCCGTGATGAATGCCGCTCCCGGCATCCGTCGGTGTCTGGGCCTCCTTCTCGGCAGTCTGGTTCTGCCGATCCTCGGGGCCGCCCCGGGCCCTACAAAACCCGTGCGCGAGGGCGACATGATCCGCTTCGGTCGCGTGACCGTGAATCCCATCACCCGGACAGTCAGTGTTCCAGGCCGGCTCGAGATGACGCGTGGACTGCTGGAATACCTGCTGGTCACCGACTACGGCAAAACGCACGAGAGTCTGCTGATCACCGAGGCGAGCGCCTACGATCTGCACGCGGCTCTCCTGCTCCTCAACGTGCGCGCCGCCGGAACCAACCTCGTCGCCAACTCCGCCGCCCGGGTCCCGGCCGCAAGCGCCCTGGATCTGGAGGCCGAGTGGGTTGCCGACGGCCGGAGAAACCTGCGGCCCATCCACGAACTGGTCGCTCTCGCTGAAGCGGGTGACCGGCATTCCCCCACCGGCCACCTCGCACCCGGGCCCTGGATTTTCCTGGGGTCCTTTCTCAGCCCCGAAGGATTCGCGGCCCATTTCGAGGGATCCCTCGTCACGCTGATCCACGACCCCACGGCCATCGTGGGAAATCCGCGTCCGGAGGCCGCCGACGACGACATTCACGTTCCCGAGACCGGACGTCTGCCCACCAACGGCACCCCGGTGACGCTCCATTTCAGGCCCCATCCCCCCGCCCGTTCCCGATGAAATCCCCCAAGTCCCTTCACTCCATCTCCATCATCACCTCCCGCGAAGCCGAGGATGCGGTGGCTGAACTGATGCTCCGCGAAACCGGCCAGCCCGCCACCATCACCCAGATCCGCGCCACCGGCCTGAGCACCGTCGCCGTCTTCCTCCCTTCCCCCGCCGCCGCCAGGATCGTCGCCCTCCGACGTCAGCTCCGCTCCGGCCTGGCCACGATCGCGGACTGCGGCCTCGACACGCGGCCGGCCAAGCTCGCCTTTCGCAAGGTGCCGGCCGAGGACTGGCGGGAATCCTGGAAGCGCCATTTCAAACCGCTCGCCATCGGCAAGGGCCTGCTCGTCCGCGCCAGCTGGCACACGCGCCGTCCCGTGGCCGGCCAGGCGGAGATCGTGCTCGATCCCGGGCTCAGCTTCGGCACCGGCCAGCATCCGACCACCGAATTCTGCCTCCGCGAAGTCATCCGACTCCGCCCTGCGTCCGGCGTTTCCGCCGGGCTGCTGGACGTGGGAACGGGTTCCGGGATTCTGGCCATCGCCGCGGCCAAGGTGGGGTACCAGCCGGTGGAAGCCTTCGACTTCGATCCCGAGGCGGTCACGGTCGCGCTGCGCAACGCGCGCGATAACCAGGTGGACAAGGCCGTGGCGCTTCGGAAGGCGGACGTCGCCCGGTTGCCGCTCAAGCCACGTCGCCGGTTCGCGGTGGTCTGCGCCAACCTGACCGCCGACCTGCTCCAGATCCACGCCCAACGGTTGATTGCGCAAATGACCCCCGGCGGCAGCCTGGTGCTGGCGGGAATTCTGGCGGAGGAATTTGACGTCGTTCGGACCTGCTTCGAGAAGCTGGGTCTGAGCCTGCTGCGTGAAGCGCGACGACGGGAATGGCGCTCCGCCTCCTTCTCGTTTTCCGATCGTTGACGTCCCGGTGCTGGCGAGGAACATCGGCCGCACCGATCCCCCATGAACACGCTCTCCGTCCGAGGTCCGTTGGCGGCCCTGACCCTTTCGGTCGTGACCGCCGCTCTGCTCCTGGCGCCCTCCCTGCCTTCCCGGGCGGCGCAAGGCCTGCGCGTGGACCCCAGCCAGCCGCATTACCTCAGCTGGAACGGGCGCCCGATGCTGATCGTCGGCAGCGGGGAACACTACGGGGCCGTGCTCAACACGGAGTTTGATTACGTCCGCTACCTCAAGACCCTGAGCGCCGACGGACTCAACCACACCCGCCTGTTCACCGGAGCGGCCTACGTCGAACCGGCCGGTGCCTTCAACATCGAGCGGAACACCCTCGCCCCGTCCGCCCCCCATTACCTCGCCCCCTGGGCCCGGAGTGACCAACCGGGATACGCGCTGGGCGGCAACCGGTTCGATCTGGAGCACTGGAACGAGGCCTACTTCGACCGCCTCCGATCGTTCGTCCGCGAAGCCGGCCGCCGCCGGGTGATCGTGGAGGTGAACCTGTTCTGCCCGTTCTACGAGGACATCCAATGGCGGCTGAGTCCGTTTCATCCGGACAACAACATCCACGGCGCCGGCCGCGACGTGGGACGGACCAACGTTTACACCCTGGACCGACACGGGGGCCTGCTCGCGCACCAGGAGCGGTTTGTGGACAAGGTCGTCGAGACCCTGCGTCCGTTCGACAACCTGTACTACGAGATCTGCAACGAGCCGTACTTCGCTGGCGTCACGCTGGAGTGGCAGGCCCACATCGCCGCCCGCATCGCGCAGGCCCAGAAATCGCACCGCCGGCCCAAGCTCATTTCCCAGAACATCGCCAACGACAAGGCGCGCGTCGACGCCCCGCTGCCCAACATCTCGCTCTACAATTTCCACTACGCCACGCCCCCCGACACCGTGGCCATGAACCGCCATCTCAACCTGCCGATCGGCGACAACGAGGACGGCTTTCGCGGCACCAACAACATCCCCTACCGCATCGAGGCCTGGGACTTTCTGCTCGCCGGCGGCGCCCTGTTCAGCCACCTCGATTACTCTTTCGCGGTCGGTTTCGAGGACGGCACCTTCGCCTACCCGAAAAGCCAGCCCGGCGGAGGGAACCCGGTACTTCGCTCCCAGTTCTCCACCCTGCGTCGCTTCCTCGAATCCCTTCCTTTCACCCGCATGGATCCCGATCCGTCGGTGACCTTGAAAACGGCCCCGGGCCTTCCCCCGATTTCCGTGCGCGCCCTGACCGCCCCTGGCCGGGCGACCGCCGCCTACCTGCACACCGCGCTCGACGGCAAGACCCACATCCCGCTCTCGAACCATCCGCTCGCCGCGGAAGTGAATTTGCCGCTGTCCGCCGGACGCTGGCACATCACCTGGATCGCGCCGGAATCCGGACAGATTCTCCACACGGAAACCCTTCGAACGGACGGCTCCCCCGTGACGCTCCGCTCGCCCTACTTCGGTGTGGACCTCGCCCTCGCGGTCACCCACGGCCGGCCGTTCTCCATGCGCAAGCGGTAGGGCGCGATCTCCGAGCGCGCTGCCCTCGGAGAGGTCAATCCAACCA
>CAYZAE010000064.1:0-8378 GCA_964476125.1 uncultured Verrucomicrobiota bacterium
CCGCTCAACGCGGGCGGGGTTGTCGCAGCGCGACAACCGCCACCAACAACTTCGGGATGCACCGCGCCTCGCCGCCCCCTGCGATGAGGACTCGCGATTCCCGGGAGGCCTGCCAGAATTACCGACGCGTGCCCGACCCGTCTCCAACCCCGTCCGGAATTCCGTCTCCCTGGGCGTTTGTTTCTGTCCCTGGGACTTGGCTGCTGACCGTGCTCCTTGGTCTCTTCAGCCTCGGCCTTGGCATCAACGGCCTCGCCGCAGCCGCCCCGCCCGCCGCAGCCCCCCAATCCGGGGCCCTTCCCGCGTACAAGGATTGGATCAATGCCTGCCGCCGCCTCCCAACGAACCGGCAGTTGGGCGACCGCATGGCGGCCCGCGACCGCCTGCCGCTCCGAACCTTCGCCGATTTCTCGGCCGCTCTGGAACCGTTCCTGTCCCTATCGCGCACCGGCGCCCTGGCCAGGGCAGGGGGCTGGCTCGGCAGTAAACCGCCTTCCCAAGCCACGTTCTTCAACGTCGATCGGGGCTACTTCGACACCCCGACCGTCCCGTTCCAACCCTTCGCCCAGAGAGAGGTGCTGCCCGCGGGAACCCGGGTCTTTTTCCACGGCGATCTTCACGGCGACATCCATTCGCTCGTCGCCTACCTGGAGTCCCTGAATCAGGAGGGGCACCTCGACGGATTCCGCGTGGCAAAACCGGAGGTGCGCCTGGTGTTCCTCGGCGATTACACCGACCGCGGAAGGCACGGAGTGGAAGTGCTTTACACCATCCTCCGACTCAAGCTGGCGAGCCCGGACCAGGTATGGCTGGTGCGCGGCAACCATGAGGATCTCAGTCTGGTTTCGCGCTACGGTTTTCTGGCCGAGGCGACTGCCAAATTCGGACGCGATCTCGACGCCCGTCGGCTGGTCCGGCTCTACGATTTTCTGCCCGCAGTGCTCTATCTGGCGACGGGCACGAATGTTCTCCAGTGCAACCACGGCGGACTCGAACCCGGGTTCGATCCCGGGCCGCTGCTGGGTTCGGCCCCTGGCGTTTCCTACCAGTTGCTGGGTCGACTTGAGCAGAAGCGCTGGCTGGCGGGGCAGGCGTCGTGGTTGGCGGGATTGCCGGCGCCCACCCGGCGGGCCCTGGAAACCAGTCTCATCGACTTTGAACCCGAGACCCCCATCAGCCCGACGGTCCTCGGGTTCATGTGGAACGATTTCACGGTCACCACCTCCGAACCCCAGTTCGCCATCGATCCAGGCCGCGCCTTCGTTTACGGCCACGAAAGCGCCCAACGGCTGTTCGAAAGCCGCAGCGCCCCCGGCTTTCGCCTCCGCGCCCTTTTCCGCGCCCATCAGCACTCCTCCGAACTCAACCCATTGATGCGACGGCTCATCGCCAGCCGGGGCATCTTCCGGCACTGGCAGTCCGGCGATCACGCCACCCCCACCGACCCGCCGGAGCAGTTGCTTAAATCCTGGGTCGAAACCCGCGAGGAACGATCCCTCCCGGATGGCTCGGTGTGGACCTTCAACGTCTCGCCCGACAGCGTCTACGGCATGGGCTGCGGCTTCACCTTCGCTACGGCCGGGGAATTGGTGACCGCCGAACAATGGTCGGACTGGCGTCTCCGGGTGCGGAATCTGGTGATCCCGTAGCCAGTATTTTGCCTTGGCGCGAGAGCTCTTCGCTTTAACTTCTCCCGACTTCGGTCCATGCTTCCGGACCGGGGTTTCGCCGCGACCGTTGCGGCGGGCAGCGGACGACGGTTTTTGAGGTCATAATGGACACAGCTCATATCCGGAATTTCTCGATCATCGCGCACATCGATCACGGGAAGACGACGCTTTCCGATCGATTGCTCCAGAACACCGGCACCGTCGCAAAGCGCGACATGCAGGAGCAGTTGCTCGACGCGATGGACCTCGAACGGGAACGCGGCATCACCATCAAGGCCCATCCCGTCACGATGTATTACAAGGCCAAGAATGGAGAAACCTATGAGCTCAATCTCATCGACACTCCCGGCCACGTCGACTTCGCCTATGAGGTGTCCCGCAGCCTGAGCGCCTGCGAAGGCGCGCTGCTCATCGTCGATGCCGCCCAGGGGGTCGAAGCCCAGACCGTCGCCAACGTCCACCTGGCGATGAAGCAGAACCTCACCATCATCCCGATCATCAACAAGATCGACCTGCCGCACGCCGACATCCCCCAGGCCCGTCAGCAACTCGAGGACATTCTCGCCATCCCGGCCGATTCCGCGATCCTCGCCAGCGCCAAGCAGGGCCTCGGCATCGAAGACATCCTCGAAGCCATCGTCGCCCGCATCCCGCCTCCGAAACCGACCGGCGCCCCGTCCCTCCAAACCCTGGTCTTCGACAGCTTCTACGACACCTACAAGGGCGTCGTGACCCATGTCCGGGTCTTCAACGGTGAATTGCGCGCCGGCGTGCAGCTCAAACTCCTGCATTCGGGCCGGACGGTGGAAATCAAGGAGGTCGGCTCCTTCAATCCGAAGCCCTACACCCGCGACGCCCTCACCGTGGGCGAGACCGGGTACATGACGGCCAACATCAAGAGCCCCAAGGACGTCAAGATCGGGGACACCCTGACCGACGCACGCCATCCCTCCCCGGCGCTGCCCGGCTTCCAGGAAGTCCATCCCATGGTCTTCAGCGGGCTTTACCCGATCAATCCCGCCGACTTCGAGCACCTCAAAATGGCGCTCGAAAAACTCCAGCTGAACGACTCCGCCTTCGTCTCCTCCCCGGAATCCTCCGTGGCCCTCGGCTTCGGATTCCGCTGCGGATTCCTCGGACTGCTCCACATGGAGATCGTCCAGGAACGCCTGCGTCGCGAATACGAGATGGACATCATCGCGACGTATCCGTCCGTGGTGTACCGGGTGCTGATGACGGATGGGAAGGTGAAGGAGGTCGATAACCCCGCGTTCCTGCCCGAGGTGACCTACATCGAGGCCGTCGAGGAACCCATGGTGAAGGCCTTCGTGATCACGCCGAACGAATTCATCGGCGATATCATGAACCTGATTTCCGAGAAGCGCGGCAACATCGAGCACACCGAAACGCTCGACACACGCCGGGTCATGATGACCTCCCGCACACCGCTGAGCGAGATCCTCATCGACTTCCATGACCGCATCAAATCCATCACCCGCGGCTACGGGTCCATGGATTACGAGACCTGCGGCTACGAGATGTCGGACATGGTGAAACTCGACATGCTCGTGAACAGCGAATCGGTCGACGCCTTCTCCTGCATCGTCCATCGCTCGAAGGCGGAGGGCAGGGGACGTGCCCTCGCCGCGAAGCTCAAGGAAGTCATCCCGCGGCAGCAGTACCAGATCGCCATCCAGGCCGCCATCGGCGGCAAGATCATCGCCCGCGAAAGCATCAGCGCCCTGCGCAAGGACGTCACCGCCAAGTGCTACGGCGGCGATATCTCGCGCAAACGGAAGCTGCTCGAGAAACAGAAGGAAGGCAAGAAGCGGATGAAGTCCATCGGGTCCGTGAACATCCCCCAGGAAGCCTTCATCGAGGTGCTCAAGGCCTGAGCGGAATCAAGCCTCGACGACACTTCCGAGAACACCCGCCATGGCCTCCGCCGCCGAATCCCACGCCACCATTCCGGGACAGACTACCATCGCGTCGCTGCCAACCGGCGGCTTCCGTCAGTGCCTGAAGCATCCCGCCATGCTGGTCCGGTGGTTTCTTTCCCGCCGGTTCCGGCATGCGGTGGAGGTCCGGAAACATGTCTGGAAGATCCGCTGTTTCCAGGCCGACGCCCTCGCACCCAACGCCCTCGCCAACATCGACGATGGCATCCGGGCCTTCGACCGCCTGCTCATTTCGAATCCCAACGACGAGGCGATCGCCAACGGTCTCAAGGAACTGGATGTCTGCGCCCAGAAATGGCTCCAGCCCTACGCCAACGCCGCCATCCGCGAAAATGTCGAGGTGTTCCTGGTCGCCATCGGCGTCGCCATGGCCATCCGGACCTTCGTCCTCCAGCCGTTCAAAATCCCCACGGGCTCGATGCAGCCCACGCTGTTCGGGGTGCATTTCGAGGACCTTAGAAATCGTCCTGACGTCGCCGTGCCCGGGTTTCTGGGACGCTGCTACGAGGCCGTCGTTCGCGGCGATTTCTACCACGAACTGATTGCCGAGGCGGATGGCGAAATCGTCGGGATCGAGCCCCGGCGGTCGATGTTCCTGGTCAATTACCAGGATGTACGACTCGGGTACCGCGACAGTTCCGGTCGGCCGTATGCCAAAAACGAACGCATCTGGTTCGCGCCCGTCGACGGCCATGAAGGCGACCTTCGCAACGGACTGCGGGGCTTCATCGGTTGGGAACGGCCCGAGGCCTGTCTGCCGCTGGTGCCCGGACAACCGTTCAAGAAGGGCGATGTCCTCCTGCGCATGCGCGATTCCGCCGGCGACCATCTGTTCGTCGACCGCGTCACGTACAATTTCCGGCCGCCGTCCCGGGGCGAGATCATCGTGTTCGAAACCACCGGCATCCCGAATCTCACGCAGGACCAGTTCTACATCAAACGGCTGGTCGGGCTTCCGGGCGAAACGCTAACCCTCGGCGACGACCGGCATCTGGTCATCGATGGCAAACGGCTGGACGCTTCGGCGCCGCACTTCGAGAAGGTCTACGGCGCGACCAATGAACCCGCCGACAGCAAGTACTCGGGACACGTCAACGGAACCATCGCCCGGTCCCTGAACAAGCACCCGGGGCTCGCCGGTTATTTCCCGAACGCCCAGACCGAGTTCAAGCTGGCCAACCGGCGCTACATGGTTATGGGGGACAACACGCTCAATTCCTACGACTCTCGCGGCTGGGGCGACTTCGCCCAGACCAACGTGGTCGGGAAGTACTCGTTTGTGTTCTGGCCGTTCACGGACCGCTGGGGAACGCGTCCGAACTGAGGGGATCCAATCCAGAAAGTCCGCAGGGGACCGATTTTCCCCATCCTTATTATTGCGCACAATAATTGTTAAGTTTCCAAATAAAGCCCCCTCAAGTCGTTGCCCTGGAATGGGTCCTGGAATCGACGATCGTTTCGGGTCCTCCTGTTTTTCCCCAATTCGCAAAACCGCCGGTCCCGTCCAACGGCGCTCCCGTTCGACCGGATCCGCGGCGATCAACCCAGCACTCCCTCAATCAGCTGCGCTCCACCCGCCACACCCGTCAGCCGTTCCTGGCGCGCGTTCACTTCGAAGCTGAGTCGCTCGTGATCCATCCCGAGGGCCCGCAGAATCGTCGCGTGGAGATCCCGGAGATGCACAGGCCGATCCGCCGCCATCAAACCAAGCTCATCCGTGGATCCAATTCTTTGCCCGGGCCGGACACCGCCGCCGGCCATCCAGACCGTGAATCCCGCCGCGTTATGCTGGCGGCCCAGGTCGCCTTGCATCATGGGCGTCCGTCCAAACTCGCTGGCCCAGACCACCAGGGTCGAATCCAGAAGGCCGCGCTGTTTCAGATCCTCAAGCAGTCCGGCAATCGGCCGGTCGGTCCAGCGGGCCCGCGGCGTATGGTTGTCGGTGAGCTTGGCATGGGCATCCCAGCCGTCCTTGTCGGGCATGTCGTAGACCTGGACGAACCGCACGCCGCGTTCAACCAGGCGTCGCGCCAGGAGGCATTTCCGGCCAAAACTGCGGGTTCGCTGGTCCGCGTGCCCGAAGCCGTAGCCGCCGCGCACCGAGGCCGGTTCGTTGTCCAGATCACCCACCTCAAGAGCGGCGGATTGCATGCGGTACGCGAGTTCGTAACTGGCGATCCGCGCATCGAGTTCGGTGTAGCCGGCACGGCTTTCGCGATGCCGCAGGTTCAGTTCTCGGACCAGGTCGAGGGACGCCCGCTGGCCGCCGGCGAACTCCGCGGGCGGAAGCAGATCAAGCACCGGCGTGCCAAGGTCGCGCAGGCGCGTGGGTTGGAAGGCGGCGGGCAGGAATCCATTGGAATAATTCGCCGCGCCTCCCAGGGGGCCGGCATCAAAGAGCATGACATAGCCCGGGAGATCCTGGTTCTCGGTCCCCAGACCGTAAGTCACCCAGGATCCGAGGCTGGCCTTGCCGGGCCGGATGTCGCCGGTATGAACCTGGTAACTTGCCGGCGCGTGATTGTTGGAGTCCGCCTGGACAGAATGGATGAAACAGAGGTCATCCACGTGCCGCGCGATTTCCGGGTGCAGCTCGCTGATCCACATGCCGGACTGGCCGTACCGGGCCCAGCGGTATGGGGATCCCATCAGCTCATCCTTGCACCCGTGAAAGACATTCGCATGGCGCGTGGCCTCCACGGCTTTGCGGATCGAGTCGGGCACCGGCTTGCCGTGGAGTTTCTGGAGCAGGGGTTTGTGATCGAAGGTGTCGACCTGCGACGGGCCTCCGACAAGGAAGAGGAAGATGACGGATTTCGCGCGGCCGGGAAGGGGAGGCGTTCGGGGTGTGAAGGGACGAAGCGGATCCAGGGACATTCCCGGGCTGGCAACGGCCGGGGTCCCCTGCCCTTGCGTCGATGCCACCCCAAGCGCGGACATCGCGGCGGCACCGAATCCTGCGCCCATGCGGGTCAGGAAATCGCGGCGGCTCGCATTCCGGGGCATGAGCAGCATGTCCCAATCTGAGTGCGATCCGTGGCGCAGGTCAAACCTCCGGACTCACCGACGTCTTTTTAAGCGGTACGAGCCTCCGGCTGGGAAACTCCCGCAGGACCTCGCCACGGACCCGGAGGGCGTCCGCCAGCGCATGGGCGAATTCCCCGGAGGCCTTGGAAAGAGCGAGGCGCAGAGCCTCGGTCGCCCTGGGCCCGGCGAAGCGTTGAAGCACGCAACGCGCGTCCTCGCGGAGATCCTCACGCCCGAGGAAGGCGGCGATCGAAGGGACCACATCCCCTTCCCCGATCGTGGACAACATCCACAGCAGTTCGCGGAGGGTGCCGGTGTTGGCTTTGCCGGCGTTGAGCATCTCACGCACGGCAACGACCACCGCCTTGCGTTCGCCTTCGGCACCGGGGCGCCCCGAGTAATCCACCAGATTCCAAAGCGCCCGCTTCGCGGCGCGTGCGGTCTCCATGTCGCTGGAATGCATGGCTTCGACGAGTCCACCGACGGCGGCAGCACCGGCAGACCGCGCTTCCTGTTGCCAGGCCGGGCCACGCACGGCGTCGTCTGGACTGCCCAGGTGTGAGATCAGGTCGGAGGCGGAGGAAGTTCCGTTGGGCGCAGACGTATCGTTCATGAAGGGGCCCTGGGTTGGAATCGTGGGGTCGTTGCGATGAGATTGGGAAGTGGTGGGCGGGGAGGCCTCGGGGCTGTCAGAGGACGTACGGATAACGCTGCGGGCGGCTGAGCAGGCGGTTGGCCAGGGGATCGTTTTCGATCTGCTCGCGCTCCCCGTTCCAGACCAGCTTCCGCCCAAGTCGATAGGCGAGATTCCCGAGATTGCAGAGTGTCGCGGTGCGATGCGCGATCTCGATGTCGACGGCCGGCCGCAGGTGTCCCTCCCGGATGGACCGGAACCAGTCGGCCTTATGATTCATGTTGAAGTCCTCGTACTCATCGGTGCGCGGAACCTCCGTGCCGCCTGGCGGCAGCTTGAAGTCGATGGCCTCCGGATTCGCGGGCTTGTAGCCGCCCTCCCATTCCAGCACGAGGTTGCCATGCTCGCCCCAGAAGCAGTTCCCGAACTCGGTCCTGCCCATCTTGTTTCCCGGCTGTCCCCACTCCAGGGTCCAATCCGGATCCTTGAACCGATAGACGACATGCATGTCGATCGGACAATCCCACAGTCCGCGGGCAGGGCCGCGACCCTTGGCTTCGACGGTGAAGGACGTCTGCCGGTCGGCATCCATGCACCAAAGAATGGTGCTGAACTGGTGGGCGCCGCGGTCCCGGATCTGGCCGCCGCCGGATTCCATAACCCACCGGAAATTCGCCGGATGATAACGGCGGTTGTAGGCGCGCCACGGCAGCGGTCCGAGCCAGAGATCCCAATCGAGTCCCTCCGGCGGTTCGGAATCCGGCACGGGCTGTTCGTCCACCGGATTCGCGTAATGCCAGCAGGAGACCTTGTGAACCTTTCCGATGATGCCGTTGCGGATGGCCCGGCAGGTGTGCCAGCCGCCTTTCGCGGTCCGGGCCTGGGCGCCGACCTGGACGGCGACCTTGTTGGCGCGCGCGGCGGTGACCATGGCCCGGCCTTCGGCGACCGTGACTGACGCCGGTTTTTCCACGTACACGTGCTTTCCGCTCTCGCAGGCGTGAACCGTCTGGACGGCGTGCCAGTGGTCCGGGGTGGCGATCAGCACGGCATCGATATCCTTGCGTTCGACGATGTAGCGGTAGTCCC
>CAYZAE010000064.1:8478-33015 GCA_964476125.1 uncultured Verrucomicrobiota bacterium
GTGGCGATCAGCACGGCATCGATATCCTTGCGTTCGACGATGTAGCGGTAGTCCCGGTACGGCGTCACGCGGGCGGCGGAGCCTCCGACGTTCTCGTACGCGGCCAGCAAACGGTTGTCGTCTGCGTCGCAGACCGCCGCGATCCCCACCTTCCCCTCCTTCTGGAACCGCAGCATGTTGTTCACGTGGGTCATTCCCATGCCGCCCACGCCCACGTGTGCCACCACGAAACGATCATTGGCCCCGGGCCGGCCGGGGGCCGCCAGAATTCCCGAGGGCACGATCGACAGGAGCCCACCCGTGGCCGACAGGCCGGCTTTCAGGAATCCCCTCCTGGTAAAGGCCCTGCCCCCTTCGCGTCCGGACCCAGGCTTCATGGCCGCATCACTCGGCCAAGAGCGCCCAAAGATCAATGAAACCGGGGTGAAACGGTGAATCGAAGGCGCGGGCTGCCAGCACGTAGCTGGAACCGCCAACGACCTCTCAGCTACGGCGGGACAATCCGAACACCAGCGCCACGCCGAGAAGCAGTGCCAGTGCACCCACGGGAACCAGCAGGATGCCGAGGCCGGGATCGCCCTCATGAAAGACGGCGCCGCCGAGAAAAAAACCCCCAGGCAAAAGCACCGTGGCGGAGCGGAGCAACCGCGACGCGAGGGCGAGTCGTCGCGGTGTCCCACCCGCCAACACCAAATGCGGAATCGTGACCGCGAAGGCGATGTGGACCAGGCCGAGCAGCGTTCCGTGGCTGTGCGCGAGGGTCCACAAGAGGCGTCGGGTTGCGTGCGTGGCGTTGAGGTACGAACCCACCTTGAACCCATGAAGCGCCTCAAGCGCGATGCCCAGGGTGAGAAAAACCAGCAGGCTGCCCCAACCGAACCTCAGATGGCGGGCACAGAACGTGGCGACGGGAGCCTCCACGGGGCTGGCGGATCGGACTGCGGGTGGGGTGCTCATTCCTGGAGATCGATGGATCGTGTGTCGCGTTGCTGAAGCAGTCGCTCAATGGCCGCCGCGTCCGGGGCGCCGTCCGCACCCAGCAGAACCGCGGGTCCGGTGCGTTCCGGGGCCAACTTCGATTCACTCCAGATTTTGAACGCCTGCTGCAAACTCGTCGTCCGCGTCGACTCCGGTCCGGTGAAATCAAACTCCAATCCGGCGAATGCGGATTGGCTGCGCAGGGACCGATGCGCGATGAACCGGACTGCGGCGTACGGATCGGCCATGGATTGGGCGAGGTACGGGGCGAGCCAGCGTTCGCCGGAAATCTTTCGGGCGGGTTCCCAGCCCATGTGCCAGGCCACCAGGGCCCGGAGGCCCGCATCGCCACGCAACGCTCCCAGAACCGCGGCGGAGGTGGTCCGATTCTCGGCATCGAGCACGGGCGCGGTCTGCTTGTACCACTGCTGCAAGTGCTGCGCCGTCCAGGAAAGCGGCTGGTCGAGGTGGCAGAGATTGCACGCGTTCGGACGCCCCGTGGACAGCGTCGCGGCCACGGACGGACTGGTGATGCGATGGCTCCGGATCGCCTTCAACAGCCCGTAGGTCGTGTGGGGCATGTGGCAGTTGTAACAGAGGCTGCCCGGGGAACCGGCGGCATGATGCGTGTGCTGCCCGAGGTTCTGTCGGAATTTTTCATGGCACTGGAAACAGGCCTCGTTCGACTCGCGCCCGGGAGCAAGTTGATCCTCGGTGTCCGCGTACTCATGCATTGAATGACAGGAGAGACAGCTCATCGAACCGCGCTCGTAACAGGGTGAATCGACCAGCCCATTGAACTCGCGTCCGGACACGCGCACCTCACCGTCGCGCCAGTAGTGTTCGTCGAGGAAGGCAGGGTTCCGTCGGAGCGGCTCGCGCAAGGCGGGCTGGAGGTCCAATCGGCTCGGCCGCACCACCGGCGTGCTGCGGTCGAGGTCGTCCCCCGGCCGATAGGAGTAGCCGTTGAGATTGTAGTTCTCCGAGGCCGGCACCCAGCGGATGCCGTGGCACTGGCCGCAGACCTGGGAGGACGCACGATGTTCGAGGCGCGCGGGATTGAGGATCGTGGTGTCCTCCAGCCCGGACCGGAGCCGGGCCGTGTACCGGTTCCACGGGTTCCTCTGCCGATCGACGTGTCGTTCCCCGGGGCCATGACAGGCTTCGCAGGAGATTCCCAATTCCCCGGTCCGGGTGTCGTAGCGGCCGGTGGCGGGGTCGGCCAGGGGCTGGCCGCCGGTGGCATGGCAGCTGATGCAGTTGTTGTTCCAATGCTGCCTCGGCTGGCCCTTCGCGGGATCCCGCAGGAAGGTGTCCCTCGCCGGCACCCAGCGCTGCTCCGCGATCAGCCAGGCGAAGGGAAACGGAAACTGAAGATTCCCCTGAGGTCCGGCCGTCCAGAAGACCTGCATGTGATGCGAGCCCGTCACCAAGGTCAGCCGCTGCCATTCCCGGGCGGCCCCCGCCGGGGTTGGCGACAGGCCATCCCGGGGAACTGGCGTCTCGACCGGCATCTCCGCCCAATACCCTTCGCCGCGGCGTTCGAGGCGGTAGGTCTGCCCATTCCATTCCAGCGTCCTGCCATCGAACGGCGCCTTCACCGTGTCCGACCCCGCAACCGTGGTCATGGTTCGATGAAAGGATTCGTGCCAGCTCGCGTGGGGTCCGGGATGACAGGCCTGGCACTGGTCCGAACCGACATACCCGCCGGGCCGCTCCTCGCGGGGAGTCTTCTCCAGAAAGCGCGCCTGGTCCTGCGAACGGCGGGCCATCGAAGTGCTGAGGGAGGAAGCCGCCACACCCACGCCCAGGATCAGCACACCTGCCAGCGTCGCCGCCCAAAGGGGTCGATGGCGAAGGTGGTACACAACCGGCGCCAGGCCGGCCATGCCCACGATCGCCAGACACAGCCATTGCGCTTCCTGGGACATCGGGTGGACGGACACGTTATAGGCAACAAACGCACCGCCGCCCAGACAGATCGTGGCGCATGCACTGCGGTGACATGCCGCCGCTTTGGATTCAGCGCGGGCGTGGGAACCAACGCGCGCGGGCGCTCCAGCGTCCGGGGGCGAGGCCTCTGTGAATCGAAAGCGGCGTCATGCCGCCGCACTCAAAAGGCGCAGACAGATCGCCAGACTTCTGATCCTATCCTCCCGCATGAACCGGCCCCCACGGCGATCCCCCGCCCCGCTGGCGCGCCTTGCCGCGCTCGCCTTCGCGGCCGCGATCCCGCTGGGTCCGCCAGGCTCCCTTCCCAAGGCCCTCGCCGCCGACCCGCTCCCCGAGGCCGACCGCCATTTCCTGGACCGCGTCCAACCCCTGCTCCAGGCGCGCTGCGTCAATTGCCACGGACCGGAAAAGCAGAAGGGCGCCCTTCGACTCGACTCGCGCGAAGCATCCCTGAAGGGCGGCGAAATCGGACCCTCGATCGTGCCCGGCAAACCCGCCGAATCGCTCCTCGTCCAAGCGGTCAGTCATGCCAGGCCCGACCTGGAAATGCCGCCCAAGGACAGGTTGAGCGCGGTGGAGGTTCAGATTCTGGAACGCTGGATCCGCGACGGCGCCCCCTGGCCGACAGCCCCGTCGACCGACCTCGCGTCGTCCACCCCAGGCTCCAGCGAGAAGCTGGGCGACGCCTGGTCGGACCCGCGCAACCCCATCGTCCGGATCTTCCACGGACAACGTCTGGACCTGTGGTCGCTGCGCCCGCTGCAGCCGGTGTCGCTGCCGGAACCCGCTGACGTCCTCCCGGATATTTCGGCCTCCCCAACCACGCCTTCCCGTTCCCCTGCCCCTTCCCCTTCCCGACGACCGCAACCGCACGCCACGCGCCATCCCATCGATCGCTTCGTCCAGGCGCGACTCGCCCCCGGGCGTTCCCTGGCCGCGGAGGCGGATCGCCGGACATTGCTCCGCCGGTTGTCATTCGATCTCACGGGACTTCCGCCCACGCCGGAGGAGGTTCGGGCCTATGTGAAGGACACCGCACCCGACGCCTTCGAACGTCAGGTGGATCGCCTGCTGAATTCCCCGCGGTTCGGCGAGCATCAGGCGAGGCTGTGGCTCGACGTCATCCGGTACAGCGACAGCAATGGCTTCGATTGGGATGAATTCCGGCCCGAAGCCTGGCGGTTCCGGGATTACGCCGTGCGCTCGTTCAACGCGGACAAACCCTTCGACCGGTTCATCCGCGAACAACTGGCCGGCGACGAACTGATCGGAGGCGCTCCCACGGACGCAACGGAACAGGACTGCCTCGTGGCCACCGGCTACCTGCGGCTCGGACCCCAGGACAATTCCGCCGCGCTTTTCAACGAAGGCGCCCGGGCGCGATCCGAATGGCTGTCGGATCTGACCGAGACCACCGCCAGCGCCTTTCTCGCGGTGACCATGAGCTGCTGCCGTTGTCACGACCACAAGTTCGACCCCTTCTCGCAGGCGGATCATTTCCGGCTTCGATCCTTTTTCGAACCGGTGAAATACGCCGACGACGTGCCACTGGATCTCGCCGGAGAACAGGCCTCGATCCGGGCGCAGCACGCGGAGGTGGAGGCCAGGGTCGCGCCCCTGATCCGCGATCGTGACGCGGTGGTCGCCGATGCCCGGAAACGCGTGCGTGCCGAACGAATCGCCAGTCTTTCCGAGGACGAACGGCTTCTGCTCGGAACGCCTCCGGAGTCCGCCACCAAGGAGTCCAAGGAGAAGTCCGCCGCAGTCGAACGCAAGGTGACGCCTTCCGACGGAGACGCGCGCAAGGCCTTCACCGCCGAGGAAAAGAAGCGCCACGAAACGCTCGTGCGCGACATCGAGGCGCTGAACAAGACCAAACGCCCCTTCCTCCGGGCCCTGATGGCCACCGACAACACCAACGCCGTGCCCGTCACCCGGATCCATTTCCAGGGGGATCCCAAGGCCGAACGCGAAGCGGTGTCACCGGGGTTCCTCTCCGCGCTCGATCCCAATCCCGCCGCAGTCACGCCTCCGTCCCATGGACGCACCACCGGACGTCGGTTGGCGCTGGCCGACTGGATCGCGTCCGAGGGCAATCCCCTGACCGCCCGCGTGTTCGCCAACCGGGCCTGGCAATCCTTGTTCGGTCGCGGTCTGGTAGTGACCCCGAACGATTTCGGACTCGCTGGCGCGCGACCCAGCCATCCCGAACTGCTCGACTGGCTGGCCGTGGATTTCATCCGGAACGGTTGGTCCGTGAAATCCCTGCTCCGCCGCATCGTCACCAGCGCCACCTACCGGCAGACCTCATCCCACGGGGATTCCGGGAATGCCGACGACCCCCAACACTTCGCTCGGCAGTCCCTGCGCCGGGTTTCCGCCGAACAATTGCGGGATGCGCTGCTGGAGGTCTCAGGACTGCTCCAGCATCGCGACGGCGGGCCACCAGTTTGGCCGGAATTGCCGGCCGACGTTCTCCAGGCCAACCCGGCGTTCCTCGACGACAACGCGGAGAAGACCAAAGGCTGGTATCCTTCCCCGCCCGAGCGTCGATCGGTCCGCAGCCTTTATCTGGTCCAGAAGCGCACGGTCCGCGTGCCGTTCCTGGAGACCTTCGACCTGCCTGAGAACTCCACCTCCTGCCCGCGCCGCAACGAATCCATTGTCGCGCCTCAGGCGTTGTCGCTGCTCAACAGCCCGGAATCCCTCGCCGCAACGCATGCCCTGGCCAGCCGGGTCGCCCGCGAAGCCGGTCCCGGACCGGAAGCACGGGTTCGGCGGTTGTTTGATCTGACGGTTCAGCGGGAACCGTCCGCCGGTGAACTCGATCTGTGCCGGGAGTTCCTCAACCAACGGGACCTCCCGCAACTCGCGCGGGCGATGTTGAACCTCAACGAATTCGCCTTCATCGACTGACGGCTTCCGCTCCCCGCCCACCGCGGCCTACCACAGGTCGAGATCGACCGTGCTGTGGCCGACCCATTTGAAGCAGTCGACCGTCCCCACCCCGAACGGTCCCGGGCAGCCGTTCTTGACGAACTCCCAGGCGTAAAGCGTGAAGCCCAGGGCAATGGAGGCATTGCCGTCGCTCCCCACCCGGCCGCTCAATCCCACGGTCCGGGTTTGTTCCGGACCTCCGGGTGCCGTGGGTCCCTTGAGCACGACCTGGCCCCCGAGGCTGCCGCTGATGGAACCGTCGTTCGCCGCGCGCGACAGCGTGACGGTGTAGTTCGCCTCCGGCCGGAACAGACAGGCCCCGCAGGACGACGTGCCCGACCGCGAACCGCTGAAGGCGTTCATGCCCGCCGAGCTCAGGTTCAAGGTGGTGAACGGAACCGACAACGCACCGTAAGCCAGGTTATGGCTGCCGCGCAGGCCCGGGGTCAGCCCGGTGCTCTGGAGCTTGTACTCGCCGGTGTCGGTGGAGAACGGACCGAGCTGGAGCACACCCGTTCCCAACAGGGCGTCGTCCACCAATCGGCGATTGGAACCGAATGTTCCCACGAAGGGGATGTCCGTGCCGTTCCGGGCGAAGTCGATGGATTTCCCGCCCACCGTGGCCTTGAGATCGAAACTGCCCCGGACCGTCATGCCACCCGGGCCCAGATCGACCTGCCCGTTCGCCGCTGCGAATCCACCCACGTTCAAGGCCAGCGATCGCGTCAGGCTGAGTGCGCCGGACGACGGCAGCGAACCCGACAGGAGGACCGACGAAGGAAGCAGCGAGTAACCGGTGAGCCTGGCGTTCGAAAGGTTGATCGCCGGAATCGCACCCGCCCCGGGCAGGAGCGGCCCGGACAACTGGAAGTCCAGACCGTCCAACGGCAGTCCCGCCACCGACAACGGCACCGCAGCGGCGCCGAGGGTGACCGTCGGAACCGACGTCCCCGGATTGATGAAACCGCGCAACGTCGGCCACGGGGAGAACAGGTTCGCCGACCATGCCGCCGGCCGGGTGAGCGTCGCCGCCACTGCAAGGGTCGGCACCGCCGGCGGACGCCGTGTGAGGTCCAGGGTGACCGGCCCGAACGGGTATCCGCCGAGGTTCTTCGAGGGCAGCTGGGATCGGGCCAGCACGGTGCCGTCGGCACTGATCGATCCCTCGAATCCCGCGAACGGCTGGTTCGCGAAGTAGACGGTCATCCGGCTGGTGAGCGAACCGGGAACTGCGTCCTGGTAGTGGGCCTGAATCTGCGCGGCGGTCAGCGCCCGCGGGTAGATGGCGACCTCGTCGAGCCAGCCCTGGAACACCAGGGTCCCGGAGGGATCGGTGACTCCGCCGATCCGCAGGGTCTCGTTGTTGCTGCCGAGCGGACCCTCGCTCGCCGAGGCCTCCTCACGGCCGTCGATGTGAAGCGTCTTCCGCTGGCCGTTGTACGTGGCCACCACGTGATGCCACCGGCCGTCCGCGCAATCGGTCGTGGACGTCAGCATGTTCGCCCGTCCGCCCGAGGTGGTGACGAAACCGATCCGACCCGAGGTGTCCACACGCTGGATCTGCCAGGCCCCGGCGCCCTTGGTGACCAACGGTTCATTGCCCCGCACCGCGGTTCCCAAGCGGACCCAGAATTCGGTGGTGAAACCGGTCGCCAGATCGAAGGACGCCTCCTGCGCGACTGGAAGCGCGATGAACTGACCGAGGTTTCCGGCGCCGTTGAAGCGGAATGAGGTGTCCGCGTCGGCGCCCAACGCCCCGGATTCGCCCTGGGTGACGAGGGTCCCGGAGACGGAGAGCGTTCCCAGGGTGGCACCGTGTCGTCCGGTTTCGTCCCGCACTTCGTAAACCGCCAACCCCAAGCCGCCCGGGAGCACCCGGGTGTAACGATCGCCCAGGCGCCAGTAAGCCTGCGGCGCATCCGCAAGCACCGCGTCGCGGTATCGGCCCGGACTGGCGTCGATCCGGTTCGTCAGGGTCATGCTGAACCCCAGGAACGGGGTCGGAACCGGCGCACGATGTTCCATCGCGATGTTCCCCGCGGAATCGATGGAACCGTTGAACTTGAACACCGGAAGTCCCGGGATGCCCGATTCCGCCTCGTTCAGCAGCAGGCTGGTGACCCACGACACGGAGGCAAGTTCAGCACCGCCGCCCTGGAGCGACGCCGCGGATCCCCCCTTCCCGGCCGCGCGACGCAACACCAGCGGCACCTTCGGGAACGGGAGCCCGGCCAGCGTCAACGACGGGGCCTGCGGCGGCGCCCAATCGAAGGCTCCGTTGGCATCCGCCGCCAACGGCAGGTCCGCGAGTGCCGCAGGCAGTTCGAAGAAACCATCCACCGCCAACCGCGCGCCGGTCAGCGTGAGGCCGGTCTGCCGGAACTGGGGCTTGATCGCCGTGAGATGAAACACGCCCGCATCGAGCGACGGAAGTGCCGCCGCCGTGGTCCATTGAAGATTCCCGGCGGCGTCGATCCGGCCGTTCTCGAAGGCAACCTTGGTCCAGTTCGGGAACCCCGGCAGTTCCGGATACGTGGCCTTGAGTCCATTCAGTTCAAGGGCGTTGGTCCTCCAGTTCAGCGTGAATCCGGCCCCGGACAGGACATGAGTGGCCAGCGCGGTGCCCCCCGCCGCTCCGGGCGCCACCAGACCCAGCGAGTTCAGATTCACGTTCTGGGCCAACCCGCCCGCCGGCACAACCGCGGGAAGGATCAGGTCCGGTAGCGCGACGGTGAAATACGCGCGCCGTGCTCCCGCAACCACCGCGAAGGCCTGGAGCTGGGCTCCGGTCCATCGCAGGCCCCCGGCGTCCAATCGCAGCGTGCCGCCCCGGACCAGGAAGGGATCCCCCACCCCCACCGACACCTCGGGCGCCGTGGCCGAAAGGCTCAACGCGCCACCGGTGCTGCTGCCAGCGAATCGCAGCGGTGTGGTCCACTCCAGCAGACCCGCGAGCGACGGCGCCACCAGATCGCCCTCGACGTTCAGCGTGCCGGTGGTCGCACCGGCCACGCGATCGAAACGAACTCGCGCATTGGCCAATGAGAAGCCTCCCGCCAACGGAAGTCCGACGCCCCGGGCTTCGAAGGCCCCACTGCCATCCGCGCTCCATCCGCCGCGAAGGGTGCCCGTGCGCAACGCCCCCCATCCCGGCAGGGCGAAGGAGATCTCGCCCGCCACCCGCCCCACACCCGCCGCGGTGTGGGCTGCCACTTCGGCCGCATCCAGCACCCGGCCGTAGACCGCGACTTCATCAATCCAACCGTCAAACGCCCGCCCGGCCGCCTCGGTGCATCCACCGATGGCCACGCGCCAGTCATTCCGGGTCAACGCCCCGGAAACCACGGTCGTCGAGGCATCCAGCAGTCCGTCCACATACAGGCGCTTGGTCTGGCCATCATAGGTCGCCACGAGATGATGCCAGCGGCCGTCGTCCATGTCTGCGGTGGTGGGCAGATCATGCCAGCCGCCCGTGGGGGTATGGGTGCCGAATGACACCTTGCGGGTGTTGCTCAGGCGATGCAGCTGCCAGGAGGTGTCGCCCTTGCCCGCGATCGTCTGCCAATCACGGTTGAACTGGCGCACCTTGATCCACGCCTCCAGCGTGACCGGCCCCGCAAAATCAAAGGCCGACTCCCCGCCTATGACTACGAAGGAACCGCCCGAGAAGAGGAACGCGTTGTTGTCCGGCATCACCCCGGGCGCACGCTGAACGACATCCGACGCCGCCGCCGGGACCGCGTTGGTGACCACCGTGGAATGACGGCCGGTTTCATCCCGGACGCGGAACTGGTTCGCGAACGGGGCCACGGTTTCGTACGCGTCACCGAGGCGCCAGTGGGCTTCCGGAGTGGAGGCGCGCACGGTCTCCGCGTAGGCCCCCGATCCAAGCGCAACCTGCGCCCCTGCCGTGGCGCTGAAGCCGAAGGCCCCCAGGGAAAGATTCGCCGCACTCAACCGGGGGCCTCCGCCCAGGAGGTTTCCGGCCACCGGCATCGCAGGCCAGCCCGGCAAATCGAGGTTCGCACGATCCACCGCCACCAGGATCTCCCCGGAAGTCTCGCGTCGGAGTCTCAGGGAAAGGGTCTTCAGTCCAAAGGTGGAGGTCGTCCCAGGCACGGTGAGGTTGAGTCCCGGGAGGCTGAACGCGGTGTCGAAGGTGCCATCCGACCCGACCGTGAAGGCCGGCAGGGTCAGCGGTGTCGATCCACCCGCACCCCCCAGCGCAATCCGGGCCCCGGAGACGCGCACCGTGGACAACCGTGTCGCGCCGTCATGCGCCAGCGTCCCCGAGATTCGGGCGGCGCCCGGATCCAGCGGCAGCAATTCCAGGAACGGCAGGCGCACCGGGTCGAATTCGAAACTGCCCGCAAGCGAGGGAACGAAGGCCGGCAGCGCAAAAGTGACCCCGGCCTGACCGGAGAATCGGATGCCCGGCAGCGTCGTCATCCGCTCATGGCGCGCCGCATTCAGTCCAAGGCTGAAGCGCGAGGATGACAGCTCGAAGTCGGTCCCCAGCCCGAAGCGGAGCGGATGGGAATACAGCCCTTCGGAACCCAGTTCCGAGCCGAGTTTTCCCTGGATCCGGAAGCTGCCGACGCTGCTGATTTCGACCTCGCCCGGACCCACCTGGAACTGGCGGCGGAATGCAGTCGCATTCGGAAGGGCGATCAGGGTCCCGCTCGGCGCCAGCGTGAAGCGAAGGGTGGCCAGCGATTGTCCCTGGGCCACCAACGTGCCTTCGAGATCCGCCCCCTGATAACGGGCGATCTCGGAGCTTAACGGCGTGCCGGCGGCTCCGGGCGGATTGGCCACCCAGAGATCCAGGATGCCGCGCAAAAGGAGGCGGGCACTGGTCGTGGATTCGGGGTTGTTCGACAACGAGAACCGACGCGGAGTACCGCGCGCGTCGAGTCCGCCATCGACCTGGAGCACGGACTTCGACCCGATCAACGGCGCCGGACTGCGGTCAGGATCAGGCAGGCGGACCCGGGCGGGCGGCAGGGACAAACCGGCGTCCCAACGAGCCGGCGTCGTGGAGCTGGCGGCAATCCGGCGCAGGGCGAGTTGAACGTCCAACGGCTGACCGGCCACCAGCGGCTCCAGCGTGAAGAGACCCAGCGCCACGGAAGCCGCGGCGTTCATCGTGACCGAGACGGTCGAGGACGCGGGATCAAGGCGCATGGCCAGCAAACCCGCAGGCAGGCGAATGCCCGCCAAATTCCAGGACGCGCCAAAGGATCCGCCGATGAGGAAACGTCCATCGCTGCCGATCTCGAAATTTCCCTCCGCATCGAGGCGTTGCACGGTGGCCGACGGGGTTCCCGGGAAGAAGGTCAGGCCGGAGCCGAGGGCCAGTTTGCCGCGCAGGAGCACCTCCCCGGTGGCGAGCCGGACCAGCGTGAGCTGCCGCACATCGCTGGGTTGCCACTGGACGAACGCCTCGCCTCCCACCCGCAGGGGCGGCAGGACCGCGCCCACCGCCAGGGACAGGTTGTTGGTCCAGGGTTCCGTCGCTGAATAGGCGAAGGGATCCGACGGCGTCGCGCCATGGATCCGGAAATCCACGCCGGTGCCAAACGGACCGCGGGCGCGCAGTCTGCCCGGGGTCAGGGTGAACGCGCTGCGTCCCGCGAGATTGAGATCGAGCGTGACGCCAAAATCCGGGGAGCCGTCGAGCGGCAGGATCTCGAACACGGAAGTCGGACTGCCCGGAGGCAGGGCGATCGAAGCCAGTCGGCCGGCAAACGACAGACGGGGTTCCTTCGCATTCGGCAACGCCGGGTAGGAGAGGTCGGCGACCAGATCCACCGACGCCTTGGAGAAGCTCAAGCCAGCCCCTGCCCCGCCCAGGGTCACGTTGTCGATGTGCGCCAGCAGCGTCGGCGGGGCCCGGGGATCGATCAAGGACAGGGCGTTCGGCTGAAGCGCGATCTCGGCGTCGGCCACCGACACGAGATCCCCGAAGCGGAATGAGCCCTTGAGCGCGACACCGCCTTCGCGGCGGGCGACCGCGACCGGATTGGTGCCCTTCTCGTCCGGCGCAAAGCGGGGCGAGAAGGCGTACAACGTGGCGCTGGCGCCGGGTTCGACGCGGAGCAGCTTCCCGAGGCTGGCCGGGATGTGGAGGTTCTCCAGGCGTGCCTCAAGCGAGGCCTTCGGCAGGTTGGTCACGATCGCCCCGGCGACGCGGTCGGCGAACGCGAGGCGTTGTCGCTGGGTTTCGGCATCGGTGCGCGAGCGATCCATGAGCGGCGCCGCCTGGGCGATCAACGGAGCGGCGATCTGGGTGCTCCATTCCTCGATCGACAGCGCGGGGGCCTGGGTGAGTTCGAAGTGCAGGCTCGCGCGATCGACCCAGTCCCGGAGCCACGACCCGGCCGGGACAGCCGCATCGACCACGAACAACGGCGGTTTCGCCGGGGGCCGGAGGTCGGGAGGAATGAACCGCAGGGTCGCCTCCGCCACCGGAACACCCAGCAGGGTGCCATTCAGGTACCCCTGGAGGAACATGAGGTGGCCCGGATACAACCGTGCCGCGGCTTCAACACCGTCGGTCTCGATCAAACTCAACAGGCTGGCGGGATCGAACTCCCGCACCTGCCGCATCAATTCCGCCGGCCGCAACGGCTGGCCGCCGCGCTCGAAGGTGAGCGGGCCCGGGAACGGCACGTACCCCGCCAACGCCCCGACATTGGTGGTGACCATGACGTAGTCCTGCACATAGGTCATCGCCCCCATGAAGCGTGAGAAGGGATCGGCGTTGGGATCCAGCGCGGTGGTGAGTTCCTTCGGAGGACTGCTCACCAGCGCCCGGGGAAGCAGCACATCCATGCCGTAGAGATAACCCCCGTACGGGAAGTAATCCCGACCCAGGGTGGCCTGCGCCGACACCAGGGCGTCCCGACGCGGACCCTCCGGCAGGATCGAGGTCAGTTGGGTCGTGGTGCCTTCCCAGGTGCTGTCGGGAATGACTCCCGCGCGGACCATGCCCAGCAGGACTTCGGCCGGACTCGGCCACCCGTCGCGCACACCGCTGCCCGGCGGAGCCCAGCGGGTCCGCAGGCGGTTGGGGTGATCGTTCCACTCGGGCAACAGAATCCGGGCGTTGGCCGACGCCGCCTTGAATCCGAGCGGGGTCAGGCTCCAGCGCGCGCCGAGTTGGGCCTTCTGCAACATCAGATCGAGGCTGTCCTCGGCGTACCGCCGGACGTTCTCCGGCGTGCCAAGTTTGCCGTCCAGGGCCGCGACAATCCCCGCCATGGGATCCGGGACTTCCGAGTTGATGGAGACCATGCCGCGTTCGACCGAGAACACCGTCGCCGCGGCACCTCCCGCCACCGCCCCCACGGTCAATCCGATGCTGCCGCCCGCCACGGCACCCGCCGCCGCGCCGGCCCCGAACAACCAGACCGTCACCGAGGATCCGCCGACCACCCCGGCCGCCGTGCACGCGGCCAGAACGCTCGCGTAGGCGATCGTGCCCGAGGCCGAGGCATCCGCCGCCGCGAAGAGGCGGGTCTTGGTCCCGTAAGCCCCGATGTCCGCGAGCCGTGGTCCCGTGGGAATGCCCAACAACCGCGGCTGCGCCTCGCCGCAGATGCGAAGCTCGGGATTGTACTGGCTCCAGCCCGCAGTCAGCGCCCCGCGCAGGCAGGGGACCAGGGAGGAAAGATCAGGTTGCTGTTGCAGCAGTCCGGCCAGGGCCAGCTGCTGCGGGATGTCCAGCTGCGACAAAATCTGCGCCGAGGTCCGACCGGTGGTGACCACGTCCGCCTTGATCCGCCGCGCCAGCGGTCCGAGGAGCTGGGGTTCGAGGCACTGGCCCAGCGAGGTGAAGAACACCCGGGCCGCGTCCTGGCTCATCGTGCCCACCAGACTGCCCGCCGCCTTGCCCACCTTCACCGGTCCGATCTCCACCTCCATCTGGCCGCAGAGGGACGGATTGTAATTTCCCTCCTTGTCCGTGACCGCCAGGTAACCGCTCATCCGGCCCACCGGCACGCCCACCATTTGGATGTCCGCCAGAATGCCGGCGGTTCCCGCCGTGGACAGAACCACGCCCGCCTGGCCGCTGACAGCACCGGTGAAATGGCCCAGCTGTCCCGCGAGTTTGACCGTCAGGTCGGGGCACGGGGCGCCGCGATAGGCCGCCGCCGTGATCTCCCGCCAGACGTCGTCCGCGGAGGGCTGTGCCGCGGCAATCCCCTGGAGTGCCTCGCGCAACAACTGCACGAAAGCCCCCTGCATGGTGTCCAGGCCTTCGTCGAGCAGGGCGTTGATCTCCCGGGCCTTGGGCAGCCGTGAAGGCGGCCGGACCACCAGCCGCTCCGCCGCGGCCCGCAGTTCCAGCGCCACCTTCTCGCCCATCTGTTGCACCGACCCTCCCGCTTCACTCCACAGGGTCCGGATGCGTTCCTTCGTGATGCCAGCAAGGGCCAGCTCCTGCTCGTCCAACGAGCTGAACTTGGCAATGACCCGGTGGGGATACAGCTCACGGTCCGGATGCGGTTCGCAGAAGAGGTTCACCGTCGGCGGCGGGCAGTTATCGGGACACGGCGTCTCCCATTTGCTCATCTGCGGCGCCCCCGCCGACGCCGGGGCGTGATCCGCCCCCATGGGAATCAGCCAGGCGATCTGGGCTGATCGATCCGACTGATCCGTCTGATCGGACCGATCGGTCGGATCAGTCAGATCAGTCCGATCAGACCGATCCGCCAGACCAGCCACCCCCATCGCCGCCCCCGGCGCCGGCGGCGCCCCGAACACCGCCTGGCGCTCAGCAAATCGCCGGAGGAAGGTGCCCACCTGTTCCCAGGTCATGGGGGCGGCGGGCATCGCGGGCGTCGGCCAATCCGCCGCAGCTTTGGAGGAACCGTCCTCGTTCACGTAACTGGTGATAAGGCATGGGTCCTGGTTGCTGTTGGCAAACGACACGCCACCCACGGCGCCATTCAGGATGAAGCCGGTTGTCCCGAGCGGAATCCCCACGTTGCCCAGGGTCCCGCGGGCACACACCCCGATGGGCCCGGTGCGCGTGAGTCCCAGGAGCAGGTTGACGCCGTACCCGTACAGGAAACCGCTGCCGCGCCCCACGAAGAACAGGTTCGCCGGATCCTGAAGTCCACCGATGTGCAGGGTGCCCCCGACATTGTCGATGGGCGGGAAACTGAGGTTCTGAATGCCCAGTTCAATGGCCTCCAGGGCCATCGCCGGAGGACGATTGGGAATGAAGCGGACCTCCCAGTTGTACACCTGGCCGGTCACGATCGGATTCTCCGCCGATGGCAGGGTCAGGCTCGCCGAGATCGCCAGCTTCCAGTTGTCCGGCCTCAGGATGTCCGGCCACGGATACGACCGCGTCGGCTCCACCAGCGACAGCGTCGCGCTGGAAACCTGGAACGGCAGGTGCTGCGCCAGGTCCCAGCCCGACGCCCGGTAATCAAAGGTGCCCGGACGGAACTCGGGTATGCCGGGCGGCGCATTCGGGGGACGTCCCTCGGGACGGTTGTGGAACACGAACCGCAGATTGCGTCCACCAAAGGCCGGTCCCTGGGGAACCTGGATCAGCCCCGTGAGGGTGACGGTGAACGCCTGGTCGTCCGGCAACGCCCGGCCCTCGAGCACCGACGGAATGCTCCGGAGATTGCTCAGGGTGATGCCCGCGGCCTCCGCCGGACGTCCCTGCTCCGCCGGGAATCCCTTCAGGCCAATGCCCGAGCCCAGACGGAAGCTTCCCTGAAGACTGGCCCCTTCGAAGATGCCGGAGAGATCGGGCGCCTTGCCTATCTCGAATCGGGCCCGGCCACTCAAGCCCAGCGCCACCTCGGTGTCGGTGTCGGGCGGAACCGGCTCCCGTTGGAGCACGTCGCGCGACACGATCCAGCGCACGCGGCCATCGATCTCAAGGCCGGGCGGAAGGTTCGGCGCGGTGGGTTCAAACACCGTGATGCGGCAGCCCGGCTGGGTGCCCGTCCCCCGCCCCACCGCCTCGAAACGGAACCCTCCGAGATCCACCAGGGCCACCGATTCGGTCAGCTCGATGGTCCCCGTGGGCAGTCCCTTGAGGGACCACTGGAAATTGGTGACGGCAAAGGTGCTGCCCTGACCCGGCGGCAACGGCAGCTTCACCAGGCCGCGATCAATGCGCAGCGACGGAAGCGCCGGCGGAGTGAGATCCAGTTCGGAGAGAACCAGCGGTGGAATCTGGAGGCGGCCTTCGCAGATCTCCGCGCCCAGGCCGGCCGTCCCGTTCACCGCCACCCCCACGTTTCGCAACAGGATCGCCGTCTCGCCAAAGGCAATGGATTCCAGCTTCGGCGGCTGGCCCGCCTGGGGCGGGCGCAGGGTGAGGATGAGTTGGAGTGGATGCGCGGCATCCACCTGCACCCGGGCCCGGGCACCGGGAGTGCCCGCCGGGGGTGTCCCGCCCGGCGCTCCCGGCGTGCCATCCGCGGAACAGAGTCCCGTCCAGAATCCTTCCGGGAGAATCAACGAGCCCTCGGTGACAGCCAACTCGAGGTAATCGCGGCCCGCCGCGGTGTCGCGCCTCGACCGGAACCGGAGGGTCAGGTCATCCCCGGCCAGCAGGAAATCCTCCGGTCCCCGCGGCTCAGCGACACGGGCGAAGAAGCCCGCTCCCCCGCGGAGCACGAGTTCCCCGGATTGGGGAATGGCGATCGACCGGTCGCCCGGCAGAGTGACCGCCACGCCGTTGGCCGATCCAAAGGTCAACGAGCCTCCCACGTCGAAGAGGCGGAAGTGTCGACTGAAGTTCAGGTCCAGGTCGTTCGCCAGGGTGGCCAGGGTGAGGACCTTGTCGCTGGAGTAGGACATGGAGGTCGACATCGCGACCTCGTTGGTGCCCTCCAGGGGCGGGAGGAAAAGGGTCCCCGTGCCGGTGAAGCTGGTGAGCGATCCCTTCACGGTCCCGCCTTCAAGAATCGCCCGCCCCGCCACCGCCACCTGGCCCTTGAGTCGTACTCCCCCCACCGGCACCGGCGCCGTCGCCGACCCCGTGAAACTGAAGGTGCCATCATTGGCCAGGGTCGCCCGGGCCACCTCCACCTCGAACCCGCTGTTCGGAAACCGGAGTTTGCCACCGAACGAACCACGAATCAGGCCGGTCAAGCGGTTCACCTCCACCTCGCCAAAGGCGCGATCAATCGCCAGGTCGCCCGGCAATCGGAGGTTCACCGGCGCGTTGCGAGCCAGCTCCAGCAGCGATCGGATCATCGTGTCCGCCGCGGCCAGGGTGACGGCGGCGGCATCCGCGCCGACCTGGTCCGCCACCGAGAGATTGGCGTCGATGTTTTCTTCCAGCCCCTCGGCGAAGACGCGCGAGGTTTGGGTCAGCACCCACCACGCCTTCCGCGCTTCCGCGAGCGCAGTGATGCGGGTGGTGTAAACCGGGAACACGCGCGCCCCGAGTTCGCGGATCAGGGCGTCATTCACATTGCCCAAAGCCCCTTGCAGCGCAGGGCCGCCGTTCGAGGCGGGCGGGCGGCCGGTCTCCTCCAACACCCGGGCCAGCGCCATCAACTGGCGGGCCATCTGCACGGCTTCGCGCAAAGGCAGCTGGACCGCCTCCGCGTTCCCGGCCCAGGCCAGCGCCGACTTCTGGATCTCCTTCGCATAAGCCCCCACTTCCCGTCGCAGTTCGTTCAGCACCGTCGACGACACCGCCCACGGTCTGGTGAGCAAGGGCGCCTTGCGGGCCTGCTGCAGCAGGGCGTTGAAGTTGGTCATCTGCGAACGTTGCAGAATGGCCTCCAGCCCGCGGCGCTCGAGTTCCTTGCGGTACGCGTAGTCAAACGTGGGGCTGGCGGGATCGATCAAGCGAACAAGCTCCGAAAGCGCGGAGTTCGCGGCGGCGAGCGTGCCTTGGTATTCCGCCGACGCCGTGGTCTCGGTCGTGGTGCCGTCCTGGCGCATCTTCATGCGCGCGTCCGGGACCCCGGCGTTCTGCATCTCCGCAAAGAGGCGCGTGAGATCGAGGTAGGCTTCGACCACCGCCTGCTGCCTCAGGGTCGGGACGTCCGGATGATTCGGGGTTGGGAATTTCGAGGTCCGTAGGGTCTGGAGGCGCCTGACCTTCAGTTCGTGGCGCCTGACAAACAGGGTCTCCTGCGCCCGCAGATACCGGGCGTTGGCCGACTCATCCAGGCCGAAGAGCTGGGAGACGTTCGCCACCTTCGCGGCAGCCAGCGAGGCCTGGACGAGTTTCTCGTCGGACAAACCCTCGAACACTTCCCGGTTGCCCACCGTGCCGTCTTCGTTGATCCCGTAACCCTCCATCAGCGCAGACCGCGCACGGCGCACGAAATCAGCGCCACAGGCATCGGAAACGGTCAGTTGCGGGCACCCCGAGTCCAGGGCGAGAGCGCGGTAATACTCCATCGCGGCGAGGGTCGAGGTGAGATCGTCCGCACTCCGGGCGAGGTCCGGGTCCGCGGCGAGGAGTTCCAATTCCCGTTTGAGAATCGCGCAGGTCAGGGACGAATCCATGCCCCGGGCGGGGAGGTACTGGGGGCCCTGCGGAATGCGGCCCTCGGCCTGGGCCCGCGTCAGGGTCTGTCCAGCCTTGGCCACCTGGTTCAGCGCCTTGGCCGCGTCACGAACCGCCTTGGCCAGGGCCAGCCGGGCCTGGGCCTTTTCCGAATCCACCGCCAACTCGAAGTCCTGCCGGGCGCGATCGACGTTGCCCCGGATGCGGCCCCACTCCAGGTCCAGGTCCGCGACGAGATTGGACACCGTGGTTCCAAGTTCCGTAACGCCCAGCGCGATGGGGGCCGTGACCAGCACCATCAACCCGCCCGCCGCCATGCCGATGGGCGCCGTGCTGATCTCGAACTCGCTCTCGGAAAAGTCAGGAGGCGATCCGACCGGACCAAACTCCGGCGGCTCAAGGTCGGTCAACGGCTCCAGGGAATCCCCCAGGTTGGAGAGGTAGTCCGCCAGTTGCCCGCGCAGGTTCGCCGGCAGGGCCCGCAGGCGCGCGCTATCGAGTGCCGGGACATACCCAAAGAGTTTCTCCGGGAGGTCGATGCGTTGTCCCCCGGTCGCGATGCCGAAGCCGTACACCGGATCTTCCAGGGTGAGAAACCCCTCGAAAAACAGACCGTTCACCGCGACGCGGCAGCTGCCGGACATGCCGAATTGGCCGCCCCGGCGGTGATACACATGGAGGGGATGCCGCGGCAGAACGCTGAGTTCGAGGCGTGGATCCGAGCTCGAAGGAAGCACGAGGCGGCCCGAGGCGTTGAGGTCGAAGTTCCCCGCCGTCGAAAGGGTCGCGTTCTGGATTTTGAGGCGCCCGGCAAACTTGGGCAGCCCCATCTCGCCCCCGAAAGTCCCGGAGATTTCCCGGGTGCCCCGGTTGAACGCCACACTGCCGAACACCTTGTCCACCCGGATCTCCCCGGGGAGAAGCATGTCGGCCACTTCCAGCGGTCCGCGCCGCTGTTTCTCCGCGTTCCACACCGCCCGCGCCACGGTGCGCGAGGCCGCCAGCAAACGATCCGCCTGTTCGAGGTACAACCGCGCCCTGCCCCGCGTCGGCGGCGTGCGGTTCAGCCGGGTGGCCTGTCCCAACAAACTCCCAATCGCGTCGTGGAGTTCCGTCCACGCCTTCTGCGCCACTCCCGTCTCCGCCAGTTGGGTCACCACCGACGCCAACGCCCCGGCCTCCCAGGCATGGCCTGAACCCGGGACCAGGCCGAACTGATCGCGCACCGCAACCTCCGTGGTGCCCGCCTGGATCAATGCCGCCAGCGAACCGGGCGCTCCGGTCTGCGAGGCAATCTCGTTGAGTCGCGGCAACGCCTTGCCCAGGGCCACTCCCAGGGCGTCCAGGGTCGCCTGCGCCGGGGGCGCCAGGAAATCGACCGAGGCCGGCAGGCCGCGGAAGAATTCACCGAGGCGCCGGGCGCGGGTGACCAGGGTTTCCTGCGACGGCTCGATGCCCCAGCTCGGGTCCGACAACGCCACAGCGCCGAGTCGAACCGCCAGGGTGGCTTTGCGGGTGGCGACGCGGTTCGAGAGTTCCGTGTCCGAGCCATAGAGGGACGCGATGGAATCGACGTAGAGGTACTCCAGGATCGCCAGGCTGAAGGCCATGGTGTCGCGGTCGGATTCCGCCTGGGCGAGCGCGCCCGCCGCATAGGTTTCGACGGCATGTGCCAGTTGCCGGAGGAGTTCCCCGGCCAGCCGGGGATCCGCATCGCCATCGAGTCCCAACCGCTGGAGATCCGCCACCAAAGCCACGGTGTCCCGCAAGGTCTGGTAGGCGGTGAATCGATTGTACCCGGCCACGGTGGATCCGGCCGGCGCCCGGAAAACGCCGCGCACCAGGCCCAGGTCGTCCGCCTGCTTCTTCGTAAAGGCCACCACCAGCTGGCGCATGGCCGACGCAAGGTCCGGATGCTGGACGGGCATGCGTCCCGAAGGATCCTGTCCCACGCGCTGCATGAGGCTCTCGGATTCAAGCAGGAGCGCCATGGCCTGACGAAACGCCGCCAGTCCGGAAACCGCCTCAGCCGTGCGTGCCCGCAGGGCCGCCGCCTCGCTGATCTCGCGGCTGAGCGCCTCGATTTCCGCCGTGTCGGAACCGAGTTGTCCGATCAACTGCCGTTCGCGCGCCGCCTTGAGCGCACGCTCCAACCGGACGCGCTGGCGCAAAACGCCCGTGAGATCGCGGGCGGCAATGGCCGAGCCTCGGGTCTGGCGGAGCAGGTCCAGGACCTTGGCCGTGGTCGAACCGGCACCGCTCGAGGACAGCGCCACCCACGCCCAGGCATCCAGGGCACTGGCATCCACGCTCAGAGGCGAAGGCGGAGCAGAACCTCCCTCGTCGATGCTGACCTCGGTCATCGCCGCGCTGAATACGTGATACGCACGATCCAGCTTCTCCCGGCATTCAATGGCGGCCCCGACTTCGATCTCGCCCGGCACCGGAGTCGCCCCCGGCAACGCGCACGCCGACGGCGGCAGGAGGTCGCCAAGACCGTCCAAGGCCTGGAAATGGAACCCTCCCGCCTCGATCCGCAGGCGGTATTCGGGATCGTCCAGTCCCACCTCGACGTCGAAATAAACGCCGTTCGGAAACCGTGCCTTTCCCCGGCCGCTGAAGGAGATGTGGCCGTCCGAACGAACGGAAAGCCAGGCCGGGCGGTTGCGCGGGATTCCGATTCCCACCGCCGCCCCCGAGGCATCCTCCAACGCCAGTTCGCCAAACAACGGCAGTTTCACCTCCTGGGCGCCGGCCTCGGAAAGATCGAGTTGGAAAGCCGGGTACTCGCCTGCTCCCGCCGGAGGTCGCGGCAGCGGCAATCCCCCGGGCGGCGGCACCAACAACGCCCCCCGGATGCCCGCCCCCACGATCGCTCCACCTTTCCAAAGGAGCGGGAGCTTCCCGAAGATCGTGACCGGAAGTTCCGAAGGACGATCGAACAAGGAGGTTAGGGTCCGAAGCTCCACCGGCGTCCCTATCTCCAGTCGCAGCGGCGCGCCGGCCACGCGTTGCAGGGGTTCCGCAAACTGGACCGGACTGGCCGCGCCAAAAGCCGCTTCGACCCGCACAAACTCGAGTTGCGGCGGGGTGCCCGGAACGAACCGGGCGCCGTCCGGAAACCGCAGCCGGAAGCTGCCCGCACCTCCGAGATCACTGCGTCCCGCCGGTCGGTACTCGAAGGGTTGCAGGGTGCCATCCACCCGCGTCTGCACCAAGGTCCCCTCCCGCGGCAATCCGTCCGGACCCAGCGGCACGAACCAATCGGGTCGTGCACGGACCAGAGCGGGCACCGCCGGACCCGTGGTCGTGCGCAGGGAGCCATCGGCCTCCACAGTTCCCGTGACGTTCTCCCCTCCGGCCGCCCGAGCGCCCCGACCTTCCAGCACCGACCTTCCCGAGGCATCGAAGCCCAAGGAAACCGTGGCCGACACCAGCGCGAGGGCGGGTCCTCCGGTTCCAGCGGGAAACGTGAACGAACCCAGCGCCGAGAACCGGCCGTCCCCCACCTGCGCCGTGGCCACCACGCCGGTGCCCCGGATCGCTCCCAGGCTTGCCGCGCCGCGAACGGTGATGGCAAAGGCCGCCGGATCGTAATCGAAGTCGCCTTCAAACCGCGCCGGGCTCGTGGCGTGTCCAGGCACGATCACCGTCAAGGCCCCGGTCCCACGCAGCGCCCGCGTGGTGACCTGGACTTCCAGCACGGACGGCAGCAAACGCAGGCGCGAGCTGAGATCGATCGGGGACAGGCCCGCGTTGCCCCCCGCCGCCAAGCCCGGGGATGCCGGCGATCCGGGCCCCACCGCCCGCAACCAACCCGTGCGGGTATCGAGGGAAAAGGCGCCGCGATGAATGATGCCAAGTCCCGGAACCTCCACGCTCCCCTGGCCCGTCAGCAGACTGCCGTCCGGCCCGCCCACCGTCAGGGTGCGCACGTCGCCCAGGCCCACAGCCCCGACCCGCACCGGTCCGGTGGGAGTAATGCTGCCGCCACCGGAGAGGAAACTGCCGGACTTCAGCACGACCACCCCCAACGGCAGGGTCGCCGGAGGTTGGGCCATGGCCACCGTGTAAACCAGGGAGGTCGAACGGCCAGTGTCCCCCGCAGCATTCACGGCGCTGGCCGTGAGGATGTGCGCCCCGTTCAAAGTCACGTCCACCGGCCACAACAACCGCCAAACTCCCGTCTCCAGGCGCTGGGCCTGACCCAGGGAGGTCGCCCCATCCCGAAAGGTCACCGCCGCCACGCCGGAAGGATCCTCCGCCCGAACCGTCAGCGTGACCCAACCCTCCGATTCCGCCCGCGCCGGCGAGGCCTGAAGGTCCGAAAGAACCGGCCCCGAACCGGTCCCGGTTCCCAACTGGGCGTCGGTCAACCGGACACGATAGAACGCCGACCGTTGGAGGAGGGGATCCACGGCGGCGACGCCCGGACCCGACGCGGCGACCGAAGCAATCTCCAGCCAGGCGGAATCGAGTCGCTCCCCCATGTCCCCGGCATTCCGGCGTTCGAGGGCGTAGCTGCGTCCCTCGGCGCTGGTCCAGGTCACACGCCAGCCACCGCCGCCCTCCACCGGCGCCAGCCCGGTGATGGCCAGGGTGCTGGCCGCCGAGCGCGGATCCGTGCCCGCCAGGTACTCCTGCAGGTTCGAGAGATCGTCCTGATCCGGATCACCCCCCGCGTCCGTGCCGTCCTGGGGATTGAGACCATTCGCGCGTTCATACGCGTCCGGCATCCCGTCCGCATCTGTGTCCCCGGTCACCGCCGGGTAGACCATGAGTCCGGCCTCCTGGCTCAACTGCACGCCGTCGGCATTCCTCACCACCACCGAATACCGCCCGGCATCGGCCATGCGCAGGTTGGGCAGCACCAGCGTCGACGCCCCAGCCCCGGGAATCGGCACGCCCTCCTTGCGCCATTGGAATTCAAACGGGGCCGTACCCCCCACTTCAACTGCGAGGGTCACAGCCGTCCCCGCCGACACCGTCCGGCTGACGGGTTGACGGAGAATCGTGGGCGGTTCCCCCGCCCGGACCTCAAGGGCGGGAAATCCGGGGCCCATCCCCGTGAAAAACGCCCCCAAAAGACATGAAACAAGCCGTAGCCAGCACCTGACCATGCCCCCTATATCGGCGGATTAGGGCGGGAATGACGAAAATCTTCAGTTCATCCACGCCGGAAACCGGATCCGCCCCGCCTGGGCCGTGTCGAATTCCCGATGCCAGCGCAGCTGCCAGAGAGCCCGGGTGCGTACGGGCCGGACCGAGCCGTCGAAGAACAGCACCTGGATCCCGCGCCCATGGCGGCGGAAGGCGAAATGATGGAACTCCGCCCCCGCCCCGCTCCACTGGCCATTGAACGCCGGCACGGCATCCGAAAGGCTCGGGCCCCCTCCCCGCCACATGGAATCCGCGAACAACGGGGTCTCCGAAGGCTCGGGAACATCGAACTTCCGCCAGTTCCAACGGGTCGGACGTCCCTGAATATCGGTCACCTGGGGCGGCGGATTGTAAACCCAGTTGTTGATGCCGTAACTGCTCAGCAGAAGTTTTCCCCGACCCAGGGTGCTGTCCGGCAGGGGAAAGTCATACAAGGACCGGGGTCCCCCGTACTCCACCACCGGCTTGGAACTCCCCACCGGCACCAGCACCTCCGCCGTGCCCGGACCCCGCCGGTGGCGCGCTTCCGGGCAAACCAGAAGGTCCGGCTTCCGCGCATAATGCTTCTGCAGGGCCTGAACCCACTCCCCACGCGCCCACCCCACCGCCGTGCCCTGACTGAAGGAGCCGTCGAACTCATCCGCATACAGCATCCAGATCACGCCCCACTGCTTCAGGTTCGAAAGGCAGTGCACCGCCAGGGCCTGCTTCTTCGCGCGTCCCAGTGCGGGCAACAGCATCGACGCCAGAATCGCGATGATCGCAATGACCACCAGCAGCTCGATCAGCGTGAATCCACCCCCTGCAAGCCGACGCCGGCCCGGCACGCAGCCGCAAGTGGTGGACGGGTTGGTTGGGGGCGATGAATTCATGCGATGGCCGGAAAACTCAGGGTCCGCCCATGCTTGCCCGGTGGGCATCCCCCGCCGCAAGCGATTTGGCTGCGACGATCCCGGAGGGATCGCAGAAAGTGGCCGGAGGTGGCGTCGTCCCCGACGCCA
>CAYZAE010000065.1:0-32858 GCA_964476125.1 uncultured Verrucomicrobiota bacterium
AGCAGACCATGTGCTCGCCTGAGTGGAACTCGACCAGGAACCGGCGGAGGGTTTCGGCGGGGGAATCGCTGGTGCGCTGCTGCTCCTCGTGCCGGAGGATCAGGGTTTCGACCGCATGCATCTGGTCGATGGCCCGCTCCACGCGGTCGAGCAGTTCCTTGACCGTCTGGCGAAATTCCTCGGGCCCCAGCCGGGCCGGGTCCAGGGCGGATTCCTCCGCGAGCGTCTGGCAAATGGACCGCAAGGTGGCGGCGAAATCGCGGAGGTCGGCCGGGCTGTTGGCTGCCATTTCTCGAAGGGTGCGAAGGAGGAGGCGGAGCTGAGGGGTGATCAGGACCCACCGTTCGTCGAGGCTGACCCGACGTTCCTGAAGCCAGCCGGCTTCGATGAGCTTGTTGTGGAACTGGCCGGCCCGCTGCCGGACATCGACCAACGAAGCGCCTTCGTCGTCCTCCAGTTGCGCCTGGGGATGCGCGGCCAGGACCTCCCGGATCAGGGTCTGGCAATCCTCGTGCGACACCTGCCCACCTTCGTCCGCGGACAACGAAAGGCGGTCCGCGCAGTCGATGTAAACCGGGGCCGAGGGGCGGGCGAGCGGGCGGAAGAACCCCGACGGCACGGCTCCCCCCAGCCTGGAACTCAGGGGGAGGTCGGGGTTCGTGGATTCAGCCGGCACACCGAAGAGCAGAGCAGGCTTGCTTGGCGGAACGCAATGCGGTCGAGAGTCTCGGCTTGATCCCCCGGACGGCGAAAGTTTTCATCCATCGCGTGACGGTCTCGCGCCCTGGTCGGGGTTGGTTCCACCTTCTCGTTTCGTTGGTGCCGGGCACCGACGCATCCGCCGGAAGCGCCCATTCACGAACATGCATCTGATCCATCTGGAAGGCGGCAACGCCCTTTCGTCCTTTCGGGCTGCCGCCCTGCTGCCGAGGCTTCAGTCCATCCACCCCGGCATCGTCGCGGTTCACGCGCGCTTCCTCCATTGCGTCCAGGTGGCGGCCCCCCTCCCGGAAGCTGTGGACCTCCGGCTCAAGGAACTTCTGACCTACGGCGATCCCTACACCGGCCCGTCGGCCGGCGTGACGGTCATCGTCGCACCGCGGTTGGGTACGGTTTCGCCCTGGGCTTCCAAGGCCACCGACATCGCCCACAACTGCGGGTTCGCCATCCGCCGGGTGGAACGGATGACCGAATACCGGCTCGTGCTGTCGGACGCAGCGATGACCCCGCTGCCGGCCTCCTCCTTCGCGGCCTGCGCGGCGCTCCTGCACGATCGGATGACCGAGAGCGTGCTGGCCGGCCGGGAGCAGATTCCCGGGTTGTTCGTGGAGAAACCCGGGGCGCCGATGGAGCGCGTCGACGTTTTGGGTGGCGGACGGGAAGCGCTTCAGGCAGCGAACAAGACCTTCGGCCTGGCGCTCAGCGACGACGAAATCGACTACCTCGTGGCGGCGTTCCGGTCGCTCAAGCGGAACCCGACCGACGTCGAGCTGATGATGTTCGCGCAGGCGAACAGCGAGCATTGCCGTCACAAGATCTTCAACGCCGAGTTCGTGATCGATGGCGTGCGGCAGGACCACTCGCTCTTCGGGATGATCCGCAACACCCATCGTCTCGCGCCGCAGCACACGGTGATCGCCTACAGCGACAACGCGGCGGTGATGGAGGGCGGCACGGTGGAATCGTGGCGGGCCTCGACGGTTCCGGGCGAGACCCGGTACGTGGCCACCACGGAGTGCGTGCACAACCTGATGAAGGTGGAGACCCACAATCATCCCACCGCCATTTCCCCGTTCCCCGGCGCTGCCACGGGTGCCGGTGGCGAGATCCGCGACGAGGGCGCCACCGGACGTGGGTCCCGGCCGAAGGCGGGCCTCACTGGATTCACCGTTTCGAACCTGCTCCTGCCGGGAACGAACGAAGCCTGGGAACAGCCGGTGTTCGGACGTCCGGACCACATCGCCAGCCCGCTCCAGATCATGATCGACGGCCCGCTGGGCGGCGCCGCGTTCAACAACGAGTTCGGCCGGCCGAACCTGGGCGGGTACTTCCGCGTCTACGAACAGACCGTCGCCGGGCAGCGCCGGGGTTATCACAAGCCCATCATGATCGCCGGCGGGATCGGGGCCATCGCGGATTCCCAGACCGAAAAGGAGATCTTCGCCGCGGGCACACTCCTGATTCAGTTGGGCGGCCCTGGCATGCGCATCGGCATGGGCGGCGGCGCCGCCAGTTCCATGGCCGCAGGCGCCAACACGGCGGAGCTGGACTTCGACTCCGTCCAGCGTGGCAATCCCGAGATCCAGCGTCGCGCCCACGAGGTGATTGTCCGCTGCGCCGCCCTGGGCGAACGGAATCCGATCCTCGCCATTCACGATGTTGGGGCCGGTGGACTCTCGAACGCGTTCCCGGAACTCGTGCACGGCGCCGAGCGCGGAGCCCGGTTCGATCTGCGGCAGGTGCCGCTCGAGGAATCCGGTCTCGCGCCCAAGGAGATTTGGTGCAACGAGAGCCAGGAACGCTACGTCCTCGCCATCCGTCCCGAGGCCCTGGCCGAGTTCGAGGCGCTCTGCCGGCGCGAACGCTGCCCCTTCGCGGTCGTTGGAACCGCCACCGACGCCAAACAACTGGTGCTCCAGGAGGGGAGCGACGGCGAATGTGCCATCGACATGCCCATGGACGTGCTTCTCGGCAAGCCGCCCAAGATGCGGCGCGACGTGGCGCGCGTGGTCACCCGGACGGAACCGTTCCGTGCCGAAGGGATCCGGCTGCCCGACGTGGCTTTCGCGGTGCTCCGGCATCCGACGGTCGCCTCGAAGCGTTTTCTCATCACCATCGGGGATCGAACCGTGGGCGGGTTGTCGTCGCGTGATCCGATGGTTGGCCCCTGGCAGGTGCCGGTGGCGGATTGCGCCATCACGCTGGCTGATTACTCCGGGTTCCGCGGCGAGGCCATGAGCATGGGCGAACGCACGCCGCTCGCGTCGGTCAACGGACCCGCGTCCGGCCGTATGGCGGTCGGGGAGGCCCTCACCAACCTGCTGGCCGCTCCCATCGAACTGCCGCGCGTGAAGCTGAGCTGCAACTGGATGGCCGCCTGCGGCGAGGCGGGGGAGGACGCGGCGCTGTTCGATACGGTGCGCGCCGTCGGACTCGAACTCTGCCCCGCCCTGGGCATCAGCGTTCCCGTGGGCAAGGACAGTCTTTCCATGCGCACCCGCTGGAAGGAGGGGAACGATTCACGTCAGGTCACGGCCCCGGTCAGCCTGATCGTGAGCGCCTTCGCAACGCTCGAGGACGTGCGTCCCGCGTTGACCCCCGAACTTCGGAGCGGCGACACGGTCCTGATTCTTGTGGATCTCGGGTTCGGCCGAAACCGCATGGGCGGTTCGATGCTGTCCCAGGTCACCGGACAGTTCGGCGGGGAACCGGCGGATCTCGATGATCCCGCGCGGTTGAAGGGGCTCGTGGAGGCGGTGAACAGCCTGCGGAAGGCGGGGCTTCTGCTCGCCTACCACGACCGAAGCGACGGCGGTCTGTGGAGTTGTCTGTGCGAGATGGCGTTCGCCTCCCATGCGGGCCTCGACATCCAACTCGATGGATTGCTCGGTGCCGCGGACAAGGCGGATCCGGCCGGGATGGATCATGCCCTTCGCGCGCTCTTTACCGAGGAACTGGGCGCGGTTCTCCAAGTGGCCACGCAAAGCCAGGCGCGGGTGCTCCAGGAACTGGCGGCGCACGGCTTCGCGGGCCACGCGCATGTCGTGGCTCGTCCGAATCAGACCCAAACGATCTCCGTGACGGCCCATGGCGTGTCGCTGGTGAAGGCTGGTTTGAAGGCCCTCCACGAGGCCTGGGACGAGGTCAGCTGGCGGATCGCGAAGTTGCGCGACAACCCCGAGAGCGCCGACGCCGAGCATCGTCTTCAATCGGAACCGACGGATCCGGGGATGCACGTCCACCTGACCTTTCCGGTGGGGCAAGACGCCACGGCGGCGCCGGCCATCGTCGGAGCGCGGCCCCGGGTGGCGATTCTGCGCGAGCAGGGGGTGAACAGCCACCTGGAGATGGCGTATGTCATGGCCAAGGCGGGATTCGAATCGCATGACGTCCACATGACCGACCTCCAGTCGGGCCGGGTGCGCCTCCAGGATTTCCGTGGGTTCGTGGCCTGCGGCGGTTTCACCTATGGCGACACCCTGGGCGCGGGCGAGGGTTGGGCGCGGTCGATCCTGTTTCATCCCGAGCTCGCCGGGCAGTTCTCGGCGTTTTTCCAGCGCAAGGACACCTTTGCCCTGGGGGTTTGCAACGGCTGCCAGATGATGGCGGCGTTGGCCTCGATCATCCCGGGAGCGGAAGCCTGGCCGAGGTTCACCCGCAACCGGAGTGAGCAGTTCGAGGCGCGGCTGAGTCTGGTGGAGGTGCTGGAGAGTCCTTCGGTGTTCTTCCGGGGCATGACCGGCAGCCGGATTCCGATCGCCGTGTCGCATGGGGAAGGCTTTGCGGACTTTTCCCAGCGTGGGGATCCGACGCGCGTCCATCGCGCCCTGCGCTTCGTGGATCACCACGGCAAGCCGACCGAGGTCTATCCGCTCAATCCGAACGGCAGCCCCGGTGGCTTGACCTCGGTGACCACGCCCGATGGCCGGTTCACGGTGCTCATGCCGCATCCGGAGCGGGTGTTCCGGAACATCCTGATGAGCTGGACCAGCGGCGAACGCAGCGCCGACAGTCCCTGGATGCAGATGTTCCGCAACGCCCGGGCGTGGGCGGGGGAATCGTGAGGTGCGCTCCGGAACCACCCTCGTGGATTGGGTGAATCCCGGGCGTTGGAAGAATCTGTCGGATCGGACTGATCGGACCGATCGGACTGATCTGACGGATCGATCCTAAAGATCCGGCTCAATCGGGGCTTCGCGGCGAGGCTGGCGGTTCCAGTGCCTGGCGAAGTTTGGCGGCGAAGGCGGCTTGGGCGCGGGGGCCGGGATGGGGATCGAAGGGACGGAAGTCATCCCATTCCCCACGGTCCGCACGAGCGCGCAGGTCAGCGATCTCGTAGCCCGCCTTGCGGGCCTGCTCTGGCACAGGGTCGTTTCCGGGGCCCCGAAGCCAGGCCAGCACGCACCGTGCGCCGTGGGTTTGGGCCAGGGCCAGGATGTCCTCCAGGATGAGCAGGGTGATGGCCTGCTGTTCCTTGAGATCTGGGTCGGCGTCTGGATCCGCCGGTGGTTTTGGAACCGGGGTCGTCCCGGGCGTGACGCCCAGCAGGGGGACAGTGTCGATCCGAAGTTGGTTCCCCTCGCGCCGAGCGCGGGGATGCGTGAAGCGATCGCGTTCCTTGCCTGGCTCGCGGAAGGCCTCGGGATGGGCGCGGAATCCCGCCAACCGCTCCGTGGTCGCCGCGTTCCGTTCGTGGAAGTAATCGGCATACGCGATCACCATCGTTTCGGGCGGTTTGCGGGACTGCAGGAGTCGCCGGAGTTGGAGCAGGGCATGGAGATTGCCGTAGCCCGGATTGGCGAAGGACGTGATTCGTCGGTCAGGGAGATAGCGCTGGAGAAACCAGGGCAGGGTGGAGGCGTCGTCATTGCCCCAACCCAACACCCAGGAATCACCGAACAACCAGATCTCCGGGTCGGTGCGATCCCGGACCGTTCGATCCGACGCTGGACGGCAGCCCTCGGCATCGATGGTGAGTTGGAAGGTATGATGCCGGACCGTGCCGGTTTCCTGAACCCGGACCGTGTAACGCCCGGGCTCAAGCCGGAATCCAAGTTCCGGGTCCGGACCGAACGGGGAGACCGGAGTGTATTGGGTGACCATGGCGCCGAGGTCTGTTCCGTCGGCGGTTTCTTTGTTCAGGGCGGAGCGTACGAGGCGTCCAAGGGCGCTGACACCGGTCGATGATTCCAGCCGCCAGAACCAGTACCCGGCTCCAATCTCGGCGAGGATCAGGCCGACGACCAGCGCGACGGCCAGCAACACCAGTCTCGTTCGGAGCGAACGGATGGTTGGCGGGCTGGCGGACACGGCGGGAATGAGGCCACGGTCAGGCCCGGGCCAGGGAATGTTCGTGGAAGGATCCCGAGCCGAGGGTGTCGCGGCACAGTTCGACCAGGTGCGCGTGATGGGTGAAGAGCAGGATCTGGGTGCGACGCGCCAGGTCCGCAAGCACGGGCAGGAGGGCGCGGGCGCGGGTGTCGTCGAAGGTGATGAGCAGGTCGTCGAGAATCAGCGGCATGGGTTCGTGGTGCTCAAGGTGCCGTTCCATGGCCGCCAGTCGGAGGGCAAGAAAGAGCTGGTCCCGGGTTCCATCGCTGAGGCCCTCCACAGGTACCTGGCTGCCGGCATCGGTGCCCGCGCCGGCGCTGCTCCCGGCACGGCGCGCGATCAGGATCGGGGCATCCTCGTCGTTGAACGCCGCCTCCAACCCAGCAAAGGCGTCCCGGGTGATCCTCCGGAAGATCTCACCCGAACGCCGGAGCAGCGGGCCCTGGTTTTCTTCGCGAAACCGGGCGACCTGCGACTGCAACAGCTGGATCGCAAGGGTGAGCCGGAGGAATCGTTCGCCGTCCTCCCGCAGGCTGGCGCCCAGCGATTCGGCCTGCTGACGCAGATCCGCCGCAGTGTCGCCTGCTTTGGCCAAGGCGTCGCGCCGGGACCGGATGCCGAAGAGCCTTTCCCGGATTTCGAGCAACTCCCGCTCTTTCGATTTTCTCTCCGCCAGCAGGACTTCGCGGCGGGGGGTGAGCGTGTCCGGGTTCTCGGCGCGCACGCGACGGAGGAATTCGGCGGTGTTCTCGCCCCGGGCAAAGGTGACGATCTGGGCGTTCAACCGATCGATCTCGGTCCGAATGGATGCGCGTTGCTCAAGGGATTGCAGGAAACCGGGCAGGAGATCGGCGTCGGGGAGTCCTGCGTTTTGGAGAAGTTGGGTGAGTGCGTTGTCGGCGCTGAGGGCGGCGCTCTCCGCGCGGGTCCGTTCGCGTCGAAGCTTTTCAAGCTGGGCGGTCAGTTGCCGTTGCTGCTGGTCTGCTTGCCGCGCGGCACCCAGGGACTTCCAGAGGGACGTCTCCAGCGCTGAAACCGCTTCGCCTTCGATCCCGAGGCTTTTCGCCAGGGTGCGAACCTGGGTTTCGAAGCCTTCGATCCCGGCCTCGATTTCACGGATTCGGCGCGATTTTTCCTGCCAATCGTCGAACCGCAGCAGGAGCGATTTCCGCTGCTGAAGCAGGTCGAGCCCGGCCCGCGGCGAAACGTCCGGGGGAAGACCGGCGTGGAGACACTGGTCCTTCCAGTGCTGTTCCGCGGCCGAGGAATCCAGGTGCCGTTGGGGCAGGGAGCTCTGCAGGGCTTCGAGCTTCTGTCCGAGCACGGCGAGATCCTGGGTGATCTGGTGGCGCTTGCCTTCGGTGGCCTCGCCTTCGCGGACCCTGGCGAGAGCGGCCTTTTTGAGGGCGGCGAAGGAGCCGGTCGGCGGAGTCCCCAGCGCCCGGGCCAGCTGCTCGCGTGCGGCGTCGATCTGCTGACGTCGGTTCTCCAGGCGGAGGGTGGCGCGCTTCCATTCGGCGAGCCGGTCCAGGAAAGCTGACCAATCGTCCCGCCACGCCTCCATTTCCCCCGGGCTGCGCGACGTGATGCCGGCACCCGTCCACTCGGCGGCCCACTGTTCCCGGGCTGAGTCGAGGTCGCGGCTCAGGGCTTCGAGGGCTTCCTCCGATCCGCGCACCTCCCGCCGGGCGGCCTTCAGCTGACGTTTCTTGTCGTCCACCTGGGCCACTGTTTCGGCGTCGGCCCGGAGTCGGTCGACCACCTTGTCCGCGTGCTGGATGGCTTTGGGGAAGGCGTCCTCCAAGGGCGTTCCAGGCTCGAATTCCGGGACCTGCCCGTCGCCCTTCCAGGCCTGTCGCACCGCTTCCCAGCCCTGGTCGCGGCGGCGTCGGGCTTCGATCAGGGATGCCTCGGTGGGCAGTTCTCCCTGGCGCTGGAGATGTTCGAGGTCGTCGAGCAGACCCGCTTCGCGTTCGCGCCGTTCGCGGAGGCGGGATTCCTCGCTGGCGATCCGGCCGGCGAGACCCTCGAGCACGGACCGATGCTGACGCACCGTGGCGATGGGCGGCACGGGGAGGTGTGCGGTCGTCTCCCAGTCGGCAGGGGCGCCGGGAATGCGGCGGTGCGCCGCGGCGGTTTGCTCGTGCAGACGACGGACTTCCTCCACGCCGGCCTCGAAGGATTTGTCCGCCTCGGACGCGAGTGCTGCTGTTTCGAGGGCGGCGCGAAGGTCGTCGAGGGGAAGTGCCGGGAGTTGGGCCAGTTCGATTCCCTTGCGGGATCGTTCCTCCGTGAGCCGGGAGGAATCGTCAGTGATCTGTTGCTGCTGACGCCGGGCCTTTTCCAGCCGCTCGGCGGCCTCTTCGCAGGCGAGCCTGGCGGGCTGGGTCAGGCGTCTTTCCTCCAGGGAATCCGGGTCCCCGGGAAGATCCAGTTCCCTCATTTGCGAGCGGATCTCGGCAAGCAGACCGGCGAGCGCGGACCGGAGCGCCGGGAGTTCCCGGGTGCGTTCGAGGTAGATCCCGACTTCCCCATGCAGGGCTTCGATCGGACCGGCGGCGGCGAGCAGTTCCGGGGCGACCTGGCAGGCGGCGATTTCCTGTTCGAGTTGGGTTGTCTGGGTTTCGATCTGAGTCCGCTGATCCCGACTTTGCCGGACGGACTCCAGAGCCTGGCGGGCGGAGGCGACGAATTCAGGGGCCAGTTCCGGCATCGGGGGAAGGCCCTCCAGCCTTGCCAGTTCCGCGGTCAGGCGGCCGGCGCAGGGACCGGCATCCTCGGCGCGCTGCAGCCAGCCCAGTTCCGCACCCAGCCGGGCGATCTCCGCCTCGGCGGAAATCCGAAGCTGATCCGTCTCCGCGAGTTCCCGCTCCACGGCTTCCCAATCCTCCGCGGACACGATGGCGTCCCGGCTGGCGCGCAGGAGTTCCTGGTGGCGTTTCGCGGCGGGCCGGATCGAGACATTCGTGGTGGCGCGCCCCTTGAAGATCAGGTCGGCCTCGGCCTGGAGCGATTCGATCACCCGGCGAACCGGCGTGCCTCCGAGGCTGGCCGAGAACAACGCGGATCCCAGTTCCCCTTCGCCGCGCAGGAGGGCTTCGGCGCCTTCCTTCAATTCCGTCGTTCCCAGGCCGAACATCGCGGCGAAATACGCCTGATCCACCCCGCCGAGAAACGGGGCGAGCACGGTTTCCGGTGCGGGGTTACCCTCCGCGTCGAGAAGGGTGTTCCGGTTCCCCTTGCGCCGTTGCACCACGAGCGTGGTTCCGGCGCGGTTCTCGAGCGTTCCCCGGATCCGAAGATCGCCGTAGTCGTGCAGGAAATTGTCCGTGGACTGTCCCCCGATGCCGAAGAGCAGCGCGCGAATGGCGCGGAGCAGGGAGCTTTTTCCGGCCTCGTTGGGTCCATGGATCAGGTGAAGGTCAGAGGGCGCACCCTGGAAATCCAATTGGAACCGGGTGAACGGGCCGAAGGCGGGAATCTCGAGCCGCTGGAATCTCATCGCGACTCGCCTCCCTGCGTGCCGAGCGATTCGAGAATCAGGGCCCGGACATCCGCCAAGACCTCCGGGCGCCGGCCGGGTTGCCAGGCCGCTTCGAGGTCCGAGCGGACGTCCACCGGCATGAGCTGGAGCATTTCCGTGAAAGCGTCCGGTGGACTGGCCAGTTCGCTGACGGCCTGACTCAGACTTTCGAGCACCAGCCGGGTCAGGGCGTCGCGTTCGGCAAGTTGGTTGAGGTCGTAGCGGGCGGTTGTGGCCATGCGGAGCCGTTCGATCCAAAGCCGGTCGCTGCCGTGATCCTGGGCCCGGCCCACCACGGCCGCACGCCAGCGGTGGGTGTCCCGATGCAACGACCCGTGCAGTCGCGTGGAACCCGCGAACACCACCCGCGCCGCCACCAGTCGGCCCTCCGCCGAGGCCAGGGTCGCGCCCAGGGCGGAGTCCAACCGGCCCATGGCTTCCTCCTCCCGTTCGCAACCGGTCAGGTCGACCTGGATCTCCTGCCACCGGACGACGTCCAGCGGACGATGTTCCACCGAAACCACCCGGAGCGAATCGTCCACCGTGACCAACTGACAGCCACGGGGGCCGGTTTCGCGGATGTGCCGGCCTTGGACATTCCCCGCGAACACCATCCAGGGATCCCGGGCCACGATCTCCGGTTGGTGAATGTGACCCAGCGCCCAGTAGGCATAGCCGCGGGACCGCAGATCGGTCTCGGTGCAGGGAGCGTAGGAATCATGTCCCTCGCGGCCGGTGAGACTGGTGTGGAGCAGCCCGATGTTGAACCGGTCGGGCAGGGCTTCGGGGTAGTCGAGGGCCAGGTTTTCGGGAACCGCGCGATGGGGGAAACCACGGCCGTGGACGGCGACCGGCAGGCCGGGCAGCAGATGGGTTTCGGCGGAGCGCGTGGAGAACGAGTGAACGTTGTTCGGCAATTCCAGTTTCCGGGAGATGACAGAGGCGGCGTCGTGATTGCCAGAGATCAGGCAGACGGGGATGCCGGCATCGCGCAGGCGCACCAGTTGGCGGCGGAAGAACAGCCCGGTGCTGTAGTCGCGCCAGTCGCCGTCGTAGACATCGCCGGCGATCAGCACGAAGCCGACCTGTTCGCGCAGGGCGAGGTCGACGAGATTTTCCGTGGCCCGGCGGGTGGCGGCGCGCAGTTGGTCTCCGGGTGCGCCCTCACGGGCCTCGAGTCCCCGGAGCGGGCTGTCGAGGTGCAGATCGGCGGAGTGGATGAAGCGGAACATGATGATCGGACGTGCGCTGCCGCCAAAGTTGGTGCGCCTGGGGTGCGGTGGCAATGACGGTCCCGCGTGTGGCGGAAGCGGGTTGAAACGGAAACCGAAGCTCGGCCGTCCGCTGGGCCAATCCCGGTCAAAGGGATCCTGGGTGCGTTTCTGCATCTTGAACTATGCAGAATCGACGGTTATTCTGTTACTTGTGTATATCAAGAGGGAGGCAGGGGCGGCGTTGAGCGACATGCTGGCGGGCGATAAGGTTGGCGTCCTGCTGGGCGCTCGGCAGGTGGGCAAGACCACCTTGGTGGAACATGAATTGGCCGGCCAGCGGGCGGTGTTTCTCAACTTCGATGTCGAGGTGGACAAGGCCCGCTTCCTGGCCGCCGCCGCTTTGTCGCCGGTCGATGGGCTCCGGTCCCTGGGTGATCCGCCGGTGCTGGTGATCGATGAGGCGCAGCGGCTGCCGGAAGCCGCTCGCATCATCAAGGGTTGGTACGACTCGCGGTTGCCTGCGAAGTTTCTCCTGCTCGGCTCCTCCTCGCTGGATTTGCTCGATCAGGCTGCCGAGAGCCTGACGGGGCGGAACCGGAAGCTCGTGCTGCCACCGCTTTTGTTCTCGGAGACGCTGGGCACACAGGCCTGGGCCCAATCTTCGGCCGCGCCCGATCATTTAAGCCGGCACTTCGCGCCGCAGCTGCGCGCATTCCTGCTCCAGCGGATGGCGTTTGGCAGTTATCCGGAAGTGGTCACCCGTCCGAATCCCACGCCGCTGCTCCGCGAACTCAGTTCGGATTACCTGTGGAAAGACGTGCTTCAGACCGGCCTGGTGAAGACACCGGACCTCATCAAGCGGCTGTTGCTGTTGCTGGCTCATCAGGCCGGTTCGGAGGTGTCGGTGAATGAGTTGGCCACCCAGTTGGGCATGGCGCGGCCGACGGTGGATCGCTACCTGGATCTGTTGGAGCAGACGTTCGTCATTTTTCGGTTGCGATCGTTCAGCACCAACCCACGCAAGGAAATCGCCAAAAGCCAGAAGGTCTATTTCTGGGACACCGGCATTCGCAACGCCCTGCTTAACGCGTATTCGACCGACGCATTCCGGCCGGACATTGGCGCATTGTGGGAGAACTGGGTGATTGCGGAAGTGGCCAAGCGCAACGCCCTGCTGGGTTCCCCGGCGGAGCTGTTCTTCTGGCGCTCGCGGGCGCAGTCGGAAGTGGATTTGGTGGTCCAACAGGGGAGCGGTCTGCGCGCCTTTGAGATCAAGTGGTCCTTGCGGCGGGTCTCGGGCCGTGCCTTCCGCGAGGCTTACGGCGTGGACGTCGAGCCGGTGCACTCGGACAATCCGTTTGCGGTGGACTGCTTCAATTCCTGACCCCGTGACGGATGGGAATGAAGACTGTGCGCTGCTAAAGAATTCTTAAAGGGCGTGGGAGAAGATGGGGTGGCCGACGGGATTTGAACCCGCGACAACCAGATCCACAATCTGGTGTTCTAACCAGGCTGAACTACGGCCACCATCCCGCTCCGAGGTCCCAGTCTTGAGCCCAGGTTCGGACAGGAGGGAAAACCTAGGTTCCCCAGGCCCGCAGCGTCAAGCACCGGCATGGACTCGAAATGGACAGAATCCCGGGGCGGAGGTTGACTGGCGTCGGTGCACCTCCGACCGCTGCTCGAGCGGGAGTTCCGGTTTTGGCAGAAGCGACCCTGGATCAAGCGGCCGCCGTACCTGCTGCTTCTCGCGTTCTCCGGCATCGCCGTGCTGGTAACGCCCTTTCTGATTCTGAGCGGTCATCCGCCCGAACCGGAAAGCATCCTGCCCGTGGTCCTGGTGTTCATGTTGGGAGCGCATTTCTTCACGGCCGGCGGGGCGATGGGCATCATCGCAGGGGAGGTCCAGGCCGGGACGATGCGGTTGCTTCTGCTGACGGGCATTCGTCCCCGGGATCTCGTGCTGGCCCAGTTTGTGGCGGGGCTGGGCATCGGGGCCTGGGGCGCGATGGGGATGATCCCGGTGGCCTGCGTCGGAGTGCTGAACTCCCCGATCCATGCTCACAACCTGCTGTGGGTCGCGTTGCTCTGGTTGCTGACGGGAACCGCCGCGAACGCCGGGATGCTGGTGTTCGCCAGCCTGGGAAAGACTGTGGCCCCGGGAACGGTCGCCGGGCTGGTTCCCGCCGTCATCCTGCTGGGCAACTCCGCCTTGCGGCCGCTGTTTCACAAGGGGCGTCCCACGCCCGCCGTGGAGTGGGATCTGATGCGGTTGTGCGGGGTTCTCGCGGCAGTCACCGTGGCGGGACTGGTCATCGCGGTGTGGCGGTTGACGTCGGCGGATCGTCGAAGCGCGGGGGAAGTTTCGCGATGGGGATGGCTGGGGCGATGGGGTAGGGGAGGCACTCACGCGGGAGGTCGACCCGGGCCGGCGGTGCGGCGTCGGATGTTGGAAGGGAACCCGATCGTGTGGTTGGGAACTTCTCGGGCTTCGTGGTGGATGTGGCTGGTGGTTGGACTGGGGCTGGCGAGCCCGTGGTGGGATGGCCATGCGGAACCCGAGGAATTGTTCTCAGGGTCGTGCGTCACTCGGCTGGTGGTGCTGGTCCTGGCAGCCTTCCAGGCTTTCGCGCAGGTCCGCCTGGATCTCCGGGAAGGGACCTGGGAATCGCTCCTGCGAACGCCCGTCACGGTGCGGGAATACGTCCTGGGTCATTGGCTCGCCTGGTGGCATCAGCAACGTGGGCCGTTGCTGGCCGTGGCAATTGTCCCCGGACTGCTCACCCTGACCGGCTGGCCCTCGCAACCCGGTGACTGGCAGTCGGCGGGGAATCTCCTGCTCGCGGGCGCGCTTCTCACCGCTGCGGACGCAGCCCTCGCGAGCCTCTGGTTCTTCGGGGCGGCGGTGAAGTGCAAGGACCAGGAATTCTATTACGCCTCGGTGCTCTCCGCGGCGATCCTTGGGATCGTCCAAATACCCCATGCGTTGATGGGGCGGGAATCGGGCTGGTACTGGACTTGGAGCGGTATTGCTGTCTGCCTGACCGCCCTGAGCTATGGGATCATCTGGAGGGAGATCCGCATGCAACTCGACGAGGCCGCGGGATTGAAGGTTCGGTCCTCGTTCGAGGTCTGGGGATAGTGGCGGGTGCGTCGTGGGTCGTGCGTCGTGGGTCGTGGGGAGGGGAGTCGAGAGAAGGGAGAAGGGAGAAGGTCAGCCGCCGATGCAGCTCATGGTGCGTTCGGGTTGTTCGAAGCCGGGTTCGCCGATGTGATGGCGGTCCTCCTTGCCTCGCACGATTTCGCGGAGTTGCCGCTCCAGGGCGGAATCGTCAGCCCCTGCCCGCATGGATTTCTTGAGGTCGTGCTCCACCAGACTGAACAGGCAGGTGCGGATCTGGCCGTCGGCGGTGAGGCGGATGCGGTTGCAGTGGCCGCAGAACGGTTCGGTGACCGGTGCAATGATGCCGATTTCGGCGCGGTTTTCCTTCGGTAGATCCGCGAAGCGCCAGCGTCGGGCGGTCTCGGCAGGATCGGCGGGAGCGACGGGCACCAGTTCAAAGCGGGATCGAAGCCGGGCGAGGAGGTCGCGGCCGGGAACCACCAGATCACGGAGCCAGGTGCGTCCGGAATCGAGGGGCATGAATTCGATGAACCGGAAGGAGAGACCTTCCCGCCGCGCGAATTCCGCGAGGTCGAAGAGTCCGTGGTCGTTCAGGTCGCGGATGATGACGGCATTGACCTTGATGGGGCCGAAGCCGAGGTCGCGGGCGAGCCGGATGGCGTCGAGCACTTCCCGGCAGCCGTCGCGTCCGGTCATCTTGCGGAAGTTGGCGGGGTCGAGGGAATCGAGGCTGAAGGAGACGCGGCGCAGTCCGGCGGCCCGCAGGTCGCGGGCATGGCGGGCGAACAGGAAACCGTTGGTGGTCATCGCCAAGTCCTCGAGACCGGGGATGGGGGAGAGCCGTTCGACGAGCCGGGGAAGGTCCGAGCGGAGCAGGGGTTCGCCGCCGGTGAGGCGCAGTTTGCGAATGCCGAGCTGGGCGAACAGGCGGACCAGCCGTTCGATCTCCTCGAAGGTGAGCAGTTCGGCGCGGGGCTTCCAGGCCCGGAGAATCGGGGTGGCCGCCACGGGCGCGGGTCGTCCGAGATCCTTGAACCGCGTGCGATAGAAGTTGGCCGCCTCCTCGGTTTCGGGGAGGCAGTAGACGCAGCGGAAATTGCAGCGGTCGGTGACGCTGACCCTCAGGTCGCGCAGCACGCGACCGTGGGAGTCGACCAGCGGCGAAGTCGACATCGGGTCAGGTCAGAGGAATTCAAGTCAACTTAGGCCGCGTCATGCCAAGTCACTGGGCTTTGGGCGGGGTGGCGTTGGTGCCCGGGGTGATCTTGACCTCGCCGGAGCGCTTGATTTCGACCTCCAGGCCGGGGGCGGCCGCGGGCTTTTCCGGTTCCTGCTTGAACTTGAGTTCGGCCAGCGCTTCCGCGCCTTTTTTGGGAGTGGAGGCGTAGATGCCGCGGCGGATCCAGTCGAGACGCCGGGCGATGGTCAGTTCCTCGCGCAGTTTGCGGACCTGATCGCGCACGAAGGCGAGGTCGTTGAGTTGTTTCTCGAGCGAGACCTTTTCGTCCTGGAGCCGCTTGAGGTCCTTGAGCAGTTCCTGCCGGTTGCCCTCGGAGGCGGCGAGTTTCCGTTCGGTTTCGTTGATGAGCCGTTCGCGGGAGGCGATGGCGTTCTGCAGGTCGCCCATCTGTTTGGTCAGATCGACGTTCTTGCTTTCGAGGGCGTTGATCTGGCTGTCGCGCTTGGCGATCTCCTCCTGGGCGTTCTTGGTTTCCTCGCGGGATTTGGCGAGGTCGGTGTTCAGTCCGGCGATATCGACCCGGAGCTTTTCAAGTTCCTGGGCACGGACGGTGAGGTTGGTTTCCAGGGACTCGTTGACCTTCTTTTGGTCGGCGAGGATTTTTCGCGTGGTTTCCCAGCGGTTGGAGAAATCAGCGATGACGATCGCGTTGCTGGATTGGAGTTCAGCCAGCTGCCGTTGGCCGGTCTGGTTTTGGTTATAGAGCGCCCAGCATAGGCCGGCAACGACGAGGACCAGGATGCCTGCAAGCACCTTCATAGGAAGCAGAGTCTGGGGCGAGGGGAGGGGTTTGGCAATGGGGGACGGCGCCATGGTTAAACTGGTGTCCCGGTTTCATTGCGCCAGCCCAAGGCTGGTGCTAGGGTCCCTCAAGAACGACATGTCGGAAGATTATAGGCCCAACGAAAATCCGCGCGTCCCGAAACCAGGTGATTCCAAGGTTCCGGCGCGGGGATGGCTCTTTCTGATCGCAATTCTCGGGTTTCTTCCGCTGCTCTTCATGCTGCGGAAGCAGACCGACGGCGGATTTCGGCAGATTCCGCCCCACGAATTTTTTGCCCGCCTTTCGGCGACGCAGATCGTCAGTGCGACCATCACGTTTGATCCCCAATCGCCGCTTCAGGAGATCACCGGATATTACAATCCTGGTGAAGGTCTGAATGACGGCCAGGCCGAGGCCGGGACGGCGGCGGGTGCCGGCACGGGAACCTCGGTCATCCGAGCGGGTGAGCCGGGTATTGCCTTTTCGACACGGGTGGCGTTGGTGGACGACGACGTCAAGGATCTCCAGCGCAACCGCAAGTTCACGGTGAAGACGCCGAACACGTTGTTGATGAACGTGTTTGTGACGGTGGTTCTGCCCTTTCTGCTGCTGGCGGCGTTGATCTATTTCTTCTTCATCCGCCAGATCAAGATGGCGGGTCGAGGGGCTCTGAGCTTTGGGAAGAGCCGGGCCCGGATGCTCACCAAGGAAAAGAACAAGACCACCTTCAAGGAGGTCGCGGGCGTTGAGGAAGCCAAGGATGAAGTTTCCGAGCTGGTGGACTTCCTGAAGGACCCGAAGAAATTCCAGAAGCTGGGCGGCCGGATTCCCAAGGGCATTCTCATGGTGGGCCCTCCGGGAACGGGCAAGACCTTGCTGGCCAAGGCGATCGCTGGCGAGGCGGATGCCGCGTTCTACAGCATCAGCGGGTCCGATTTTGTGGAAATGTTCGTCGGCGTCGGCGCCAGCCGGGTCCGCGATATGTTCGAGCAGGCGCGCAAGAGCACGCCCTGCCTGATCTTCATCGATGAAATTGACGCCGTCGGCCGGAGCCGTGGCGTTGGGTTGGGTGGCGGCAATGACGAGCGGGAACAGACGCTCAATGCCTTGCTGGTGGAGATGGACGGTTTCGATACCCAGGAAGGCATCATCATCATCGCGGCCACCAACCGGCCGGATGTGTTGGATCCCGCGCTCCTGCGTCCGGGACGTTTCGATCGTCAGATCACGGTCAATCTGCCGGATGTGAAGGGGCGCGAGGCGATTCTCAAGGTTCACGCCCGCAACGTGAAGCTGGACGGTACGGTGGATCTGGCGGTGACGGCGCGTGGCACACCCGGGTTTTCGGGGGCTGAGCTGGCCAACCTTCTGAACGAGGCGGCCCTGCTGGCGGCTCGAACAGGCCGGAAGGCGGTCGGGATGAAGGAACTCGAGGAAGCCCGCGACAAGGTTCGCTGGGGCCGCGAGCGCCGGAGTCTGGCGATGACCGACGAGGAAAAGCAGTTCACGGCTTGGCATGAGGCGGGACACGCCCTGGTCAACGTGATGCTCAACCACACTCATCCGCTGCACAAGGTCACCATCATTCCCCGTGGCCAGTCGCTGGGATCGACGATGTACCTTCCGGAGAAGGACGTCATCAATCAGGGCCGCAAGCAGATGCTCGATTTGATTGCGGTGATCATGGCGGGCCGGATCGCGGAGGAGATGGTTTCCGGGGACATTTCGACCGGAGCCTCCAGCGACATTAAGCAGGCCACCAATCTGGCGCGCTCGATGGTCTGCCAGTGGGGCATGAGCGAGAAGCTCGGCATGGTCCAGTATGGCTCGGACGACGAGTACTTCCTTGGCCGGGACATGGTGCGCCGCAAGGATTACAGCGAGGCGACCGCTCGCGAGATCGATGAGGAAGTGCGTCGCATCATCGAGGAGCGGAACCGGGTGGCCAAGGACCTGATCGAGACCAACCGGGACAAGCTGCAGGCCATCGCCAATGCGCTGCTTGAGTTCGAAACCCTCGAGGGCTGGCAGGTCATCGACATCATCCGGACCGGCAAATTCACGCCGCCGAACAATTCGTCCAACGTGGAGCCGCCTTCGGGCGCCCAGGCTGCGACGACCCTGCCTGAAGTGCCCAAGCCCACGCCGCCCAAGCTGCCTGGATTTGGCGCGGCAGCCCCTGCGGCCGCCTGAGTCGATCGGCTGCGGTTTCCATCAAACCTTCCGACGAAAAGGCGCCCTTTGCGGGGCGCCTTTTCGTCTCTGCGAAGGTGGGGAGTGGAAACCTCAGGGTTTCGTGGCGGGGTTCCCCAGGTGGCGCTGGAAGAATTCCGCCCGACGTCGCCTGCCGTAGACCGATTCCGCCGATCCGTGACCGGCGCCTGGGATCAGCACAAAGTCGAAGTCCTTGTCCGCCTTGATCAAGGCGTTGACCACCTGCGTCGTGCTGGCGGGGTCGACATTCTTGTCGAGTTCGCCCACGAAGAGCATGAGGCGGCCCTGGAGTTTGTGGGCCAGGGTGACATTGGACTGCTCGGCGTAGTGGGGGCCCACCGGCCAGCCCATCCACGCTTCGTTCCACCAGATCTTGTCCATGCGGTTGTCGTGACAGCCGCAATCAGCCACCCCCGCCTTGTAGAAGTCCCCGTGGGTCAGCAGGGCGCCCAGGGCGTTTTGGGCTCCGGCGGAGCCTCCGTAAATTCCGACCCGGGAAAGATCGAGTTCGGGGAATCGCCCGGCTGCCGACTTCAACCACGCGATCCGGTCGGGGAATCCGGCGTCGACGAGATTCCTCCAGGCGACGTCATGGAAGCGCTTGTTTCGCCAGTTGGTCCCCATGCCGTCGATCTGGACCACGACGAAGCCGCGGTCGGCGATTTCCTGCTGATGCCGGTACACGGGCCGGAACGCTTTGGGAACATGCTGTCCATGGGGACCGGCGTAGATGTTCTCGATGACCGGGTAGCGCCGGCCGGGGTCGAAGTCGCGGGGGCGATGGATGATGCCCCAGATGGGGGTGGTTCCGTCGCGTCCCGGGGCCGTGAATCGTTCGGGGAGCCGGCCCCGGACCGCCAGCACCTCCAGGACGTCGGCCCGTTCGAGTTCACAGACCCGGGTGCCGTCGGTGCTACGACGGAGTTCCGTGATCGGGGGTTGGTCCACGCGCGACCAGGTGTCGATGAAATGCTGCCGATCGGGAGACCACTGGATGTCGTGGGTGCCATCGCCCTCGGTGAGGATCACCAGGCCTGAACCGTCGAAGTTCACGCGGGCGAGGTGGATGTGATACGGGTCCTGTTCCGGGCGGATGCCGCAGGCCTTGAACCAAATCTGGCGTTTTTCGGCATCCACCTTGTCGATGGAGCGCACCACCCATTCCCCCTGGGTGATGGCGTTTCGCACCGTTCCTGAGAAGGCGTCGATGAGGAGGAGGTGGTTCCAGCCGCTTCGTTCCGACATCCAGATCAGTTCCCTGGAGGCGTCGAGGAAGTGCAGGAAGGTCTTGTTCGAGTAATCGAAGAACGTCGGGCAAACCTCGTTCACCAGAGTCGAAATCGAGGCCAGGGCGGGGGATTGCTCCGGGCTGGCGGGAGGAGTGACGGCCAGGACGCGCACGACCTGATGTCCCCGCTGATGATAGGTGAAGGTGAACCTCGCGCTGTCGGGGGCCCACCGGAAATCGTCGAGGCTCCATGGATTCGGGAAGGCGTCGGTGTCGAAGCTGAATTCCTTGGCCTGCACGGCATCGAAGAGTCGCGGCGTGGCGGTGGGGATTTCGTCGCCGGCCTTGAGGTAGGGATAGGAAATCACCCGGGGTTGGAGTTGGTCGCGCGGCGAGGATTCCACGATCTGCACGCGGCGTTCGGGCACCGACCGGGTTTGGAGCGCGACCAGACGTCGGGAGTCCGGGGCCCAAAACACTTCGGGGAGGGTGGCCGGCGCCTCCGGTTCCTCGTAGTCCATGCCCACGAGGCGGGCGCGCTGAGTGTCCTTGTGGAAACTGTGGCCCGGGTTGCCGTTGAAGCTGAGCTGGGATTCGGCGGCGTTGGTGGTGTTGCGAATCCAGAGATTGTGATCGCGCACGAAGGCCTCGAAACGACCGTCGGGCGATCGGACGGCGGTGGGTGTTGCGGGGCGATTCTCGGACGGGTTGCGGCTGTTCCTGTCCCGTCGGCCTTGCTGCGGCGAATCGGGCGCCCGCCCGTCGATGAGGGCGCGTTGCGGCGTGGGGGCGGCTTCGAAGGCGGCCACCAGGGTGGTCCCTCGGAGCACGACCCAGCAGTGGCCGGCGAAGGTGTGTTGACGTCGGGATTCCCCTGGTTTCACCACCGCGTACGCCTGCCGGGCGCCGGTGTTGTCGACCCAGAAGAGCCCCACCTCGCTGTCGAGGCGGTTGAGGAAAATGATCGCTGTTTCGGCGCCGGCGCGTTCCGAGGCGTGGGGTTCGGGCAGGACTGGCAAGCCGCGTTCCGTCGATCCCGGGCTGGCTTCGGGGGCGAGGGTGTAGGTCTCGAGGTTGAGTTTCCAGGCCCCTTCGTCGGTCTGGAGCGTGAGCACCTTGGGATCGGTGCCGAACTCGAGACTGTGGATGGGAAGTTTCGAGGCCTCCAGGGACCGGTTGAGGGCGATCCCCAGGGCGGTCGCGGTGCGCGCGTGATCGAAGGCCGGTTGGCGGGTCCCGGTGGACACATCGACGGTGATGAACTCGCGGGAATCACCGGCCAGATCGTTCCGGTACCAGAAACGCTGGTTGTCGGCGAACCAGTGGGGTTCGACCCGGTCCCGGTAGACCTTGGGCGGACTTCCCGGGCCTGCCGCGTGGGTCGATAGCGCGGGTGTCGTTACCAGCGTCATGAGGGCGAGCAGAATCCGGGCGAGCGCGAACGCTTGGCCGGTGCGGGGAGAGGCGGCGGCGAGACGGATCACCCGGCGATGCTGGCGCGAAAATCGGGCCAGGTCCACAGGCTGCCGAGCATCCCGAAGTTGCGGGTCGCTGTTTTCGCGCCGCGACAACCCCGTCCGCGTTGAGCGGGCGGCAGCCTTGGGTGTGGCGCCTTGGCCGTGTGGTTGCCCCTTGGACGCGGCGCGAGTCGTCCCAGCGCGACGAGTTCCACCACCAGCACACTGCGGATGCGCCGCCAGGGCGGGCGGAGGATCGAGCTGGGCAGTTGCGGGGATTGACTTCGCGGGTTTGGGCAGGAGGGATAGCACTCATTCCATGAGCCTTCGACGATTCCTTTTCGCGTTGGGAGCGGCGGGTGCCCTCGGGACGATGCTCAGCGGCGCGGCCGGGCCAGCCCCAGCCCTGGGTCCGGTGGGGGTGGCACGGGTCGACATCAGTCCGACCTACCCTGTGCGTCTGACGGGGTATGCGGCGCGGACGAACATGGCGGTGGGCGCGGCTCAGAAACTTTGGGCGAAGGCGCTGGCGTTGGGGGAGGACCGGGAGGGGCCGCGGATTCTCATCACGGTCGACAATTGTGGGGTTCCCGCAGCGGTGGTGGAGGAGGTGGCTGGACGACTGGCGCTGAAGCGCGGTGTTCGGCGGGAGGATTTTGTGGTCGCCTCGTCGCATACCCACTCGGCACCCATGGTCCGTGGCTTCGCCGAGAATATCTTCATCCGGGACCTCACGTCTGAGGAAGCCGCTGCGAGCGATCGCTACACCCGGGAACTCACCGATCACCTGGAAGCGGTGGCGTTGGCGGCGTTGGCGGATCGTCGGCCGGGGAGATTATTTCATGGGGAAGGGAAGGTCGGATTTGCGGCGAACCGGCGCACCGCTGGGGGGCCCGTGGATCATTCCCTTCCATTTCTGATCGCCCGGGATGCGGAGGGCCACGTCCGGGCCGTGGTGGCCAACTACGCCTGCCATTGCACCACCCTGGGCAGCGGGGTGAATCAATGCCACGGGGATTGGGCGGGGTTTGCGCAGGAATTTCTGGAGTCCGATCACCCGGGGGCGGTGGGCATGATCACCATCGGCTGCGGGGCGGATTCGAATCCAAGTCCGCGGGAAGGGAAGGACTTCGGGATTGAATTGGCCCGGCAGCATGGGCGGGCGCTGGCGACCGAAGTCAATCGTCTCGCAGGAGGGGCGTTGGAGACACTTCCCGGAGTTCCATCAGCGTCTTGCAAGCGCCTGTTCCTGCCTTTCCAGCCGTTGCCCACCCGTGAGGAATGGGAAAAGCGGGCCCAGCAGCCCGGGATCGTGGGGTATCACGCCCGTAAGAATCTGGGGCGCTTGGATCGTGGGGAAACCTTGCCGACGCGCTGGCCGTACATCGTTCAGACGTGGGTGTTTGGCGACCGGCTGGCGATGGTGTTCCTGGCAGGGGAGGTGGTGGTGGACTACAGCCTCCGGTTGAAGCGGGAGTTCGATCCCGCCCGCCTCTGGATCAGCGGGTATGCGAATGACGTGCCCTGCTACATTCCGTCGCGTCGCATCCTGGCCGAGGGAGGCTATGAGGCTGAGCAATCGCTTTGGTACTACGACCGACCGGCGCGGTTTGTGGGCGAGATCGAGGATTTCATCCATGCGGCGGCCACGAACCAAGTGCCGCCGTCCTTTCGCCGCGGCGCCAGGGGCGGAGCGTCCGCACAACCCTGAAGGGAAGATCGTCCTCCGGCCTTCATGGTGCGTAACCGGGAAGGCCGGGGCGTTCGCCTCGGAAGCGCTCCGCGTTTTGAACGCCTCAACTGGCGGCGCGCAGCTTGATGAGCAGGTCCTTGCTCTCGACCGTTTCGCCCAGAGCGGCGTGCACCGATTCCACCACGCCATCGACGGGGGCAGTGACGGTGGTTTGCATTTTCATGGCCTCCATCATCAGCAGCTTGTCGCCCTTGGCGACCTTGTGCCCGACGCTCACCGAAAGTGCGGCGATCAGGCCTGGGATGGGGGCTGCGATCTGGAGCGGATCGGCGATATCGGCTTTCGGCCGGGCTTTCGCCTGCGGCGCGACCTTCTTGTCCGTGATGAACGATTCGCGCGTGATGCCGTTGAGCTCGTAGCTCACGGTGCGGCGTCCGTCCTTGTCCGGTTCCCCGACGTTGACGAGCCGGACGACGAGCGTTTTGCCCTCCTCGATGTGCACGCCGATTTCCTCGCCGCGTCGCAGTCCGTAGAAGAAGGCGGACGTCGGCAGGACGGAGACGTCTCCGTATTCCTTTTGGTGTTTGGCGAAATCGCCGAACACCTGCGGGTACATCAGATGGCTGAAGACATCGTCGTCGGTGGCTTCACGCCGGAGTTTTTCAGAGAGTTCGCGTCGGATTTTGGCAAGATCCACGGGGGCGCCGGCGGTGCGTTGCCCCTTGGTTTCCGCCTCCCAGCGGGCGCGGGCTTCGCGGAAGCGTTTGTCACCCAGCACCACACGCCAGACTTGTTCCGGCCACCCGCCCTCGGGCCAGCCGAGGCCACCGGAGAGCATGTCGATGACGCTTTCCGGGAACGGAGTGGCGCCGGGCTCAAGATTGACGACGTCGGCGGCCTTGATGCCGCGGCTGAAGAGGAAGAGAGCCATGTCGCCGACCACCTTGCTGGAGGGCGTGACCTTGACGATGTCGCCGAACAGCTGGTTGACCTCCGCGTAGGTGGTGGCGATTTCGGGCCAGCGGTGGGAGACCCCCATGCTGGCGGCCTGCTCCTTGAGGTTCGTGAACTGCCCGCCCGGCATTTCGTGCAGGTAAACCTCGGCGGAACCGGTCTTCGGGGCGGTGTCGAAGGGAGCGTAGACCTCGCGGACCTTCTCCCAGTAGTCGGAGAAGGTGTTGAGCGCCTGCAGGTCGAGCTTGGTCTCCCGCGGGGTGTTTTCCAGCGCGGCGACGATCGAGTTGAGATTCGGCTGGCTGGTGGAGCCGGACATCGAGGCCAGGGCGAGGTCGACGACGCTGACGCCGGCCTCGGCCGCGTTGAGAATCGAGGCCGCTTGGATTCCGGAGGTGTCGTGGGTGTGGAAATGGATCGGGATCCCGATCTCCTCGCGCAGCGCTTTCACCAGTTTGCGGGCCGCGGCGGGCCGGCAGAGCCCGGCCATGTCCTTGATCGCGAGGAAATGGGCCCCCATCCGCTCCAGTTCGCGGGCCAGCCGGAGGTAGTACTTCAAGGAGAACTTGTCGCGCCGGTCATCCAGGATGTCGCCGGTGTAGCACACCGCGGCCTCGCAAATCGCGTGCGTCGACTGGACCGCCTCCATGGCGACCCGGAGGTTGGGCAGGTAGTTCAGGGAGTCGAAGATCCGGAAAATGTCCATGCCCGCCTGGGCGGCGTGGCGGACAAAGCCGGCGACCACGTTGTCCGGGTAGTTCGAATAGCCGACGGCGTTGGAGCCGCGGAACAGCATCTGGAAGCAGATGTTCGGAATGCGGGCGCGCAGGTTGCGGAGGCGTTCCCAGGGGTCCTCGCTCAGGAAACGCATCGCGGTGTCGAAGGTCGCGCCGCCCCACATCTCGAGGGAGAACAGGCCGGTGCGGGCGTCGCCCACGCGGTGGGCCAGGGCCTCGGCGCAGGCCAGCATGTCATAGCTCCGAACACGCGTCGCCATGAGCGACTGGTGGGCGTCCCGGAAAGTGGTGTCGGTGATGAGCAGCCGACGTTGCTTGAGGGTCCATTCGGCGAACTGACGGGGCCCCAGTTCCAGCAGGAGATCCCGGGTTCCCTTCGGGAGCGCCTGCCGATGGTCGAAGGTGGGCAGGGGAGGGGCCTCGAAGGTGCGGGCCGGCTTGTAGCCTTTGGCGTGGGGATTGCCATTGACGATGACGTTGCCCAGGAAGGAGAGAAGTCGGCTGGCCCGGTCCCGCTTCGGCTTGAAGGCGAAGAGTTCCGGGGAGGTGTCGATCAGGGTCGTGGTGGCCTGGCCCGACCGGAATTCGTGGTGGGCCAGAACGTTCTCGAGGAAGGGGATGTTCGTCTTGACCCCGCGGATGCGGAATTCGCGCAGGGCCCTGTCCATGCGGTCGGACGCGAGGTCGAAGGTGTGTCCACCGGCGATCACCTTCACGAGCATGGAATCGTAGAAGGGCGTGATGACCGCCCCGGAGTAACCCATGCCGCCATCGAGGCGCAGCCCGAAGCCGCCCGGGGAGCGGTAGGCGAGAATCCGGCCGTAGTCGGGGGTGAAACGGTTCTCGGGATCCTCGGTGGTGACCCGGCATTGGATGGCATAGCCGTGGCGCGGCACAGCCTCCTGCGCGGGAAGATCGAGCGCGGGAGAGGTCAGGCTGTGGTCCTGGGCGATCAGGATCTGGGAGCGGACGAGATCAATGCCGGTGATGACCTCGGTGACGGTGTGCTCGACCTGGATCCGGGGGTTCATCTCGATGAAGAACCACTCGTGCCGGTCAAGGTCGTACAGGAATTCGATGGTGCCGGCGTTGTCGTACTTGATCTCGCGCGCCATGCGCGCGGCGGCGGTGCAGAGCTCCTGGACGACCGAGTCGGGCAGCCCGTAGCTGGGGGCGACCTCGACGACCTTCTGGTGCCGGCGCTGCACCGAGCAGTCGCGTTCGTGCAGGTGCAGAACGTTGCCGTGGCGGTCCCCCAGGATCTGGACTTCGAGGTGCTTGGCCCGGGGGATGTACTTCTCCAGGAAGACAGCCGGATTGCCGAAGGCGCGCCCGGCCTCGGTTTGGGCTTCGTCGAGCAGCTGGGAGAGATCGGAGGCCTTGGGAACGACGCGCATGCCGCGCCCGCCGCCGCCGAAGGCCGCCTTGATGATCAGCGGAAATCCGATCGCCTTGGCGGCGCGCAGGGCTTCGTCGCGGTCGCTGATGGGGTCCTTGGTGCCCGGCAGGGTCGGGACCCCGATGCGCTCCGCGAGGGCGCGGGCGGCGGTCTTGTCGCCCATCATGTCGAGTAGATCGGGGCGGGGGCCGATGAAGGCGATGCCTTCGCGGGCGCAGGCCCGGGCAAATTCGGCGTTCTCGCTCAGGAAGCCGTAGCCGGGATGGATGGCGTCGACGCCTTTCTCGCGGGCCAGAGTGACGATGCCCTCGATGTCGAGGTAGGCGGCGACCGGGCCTTTGCCCTGGCCGATGAGGTAGGATTCATCGGCCTTGAACCGGTGCATGCAGAACCGGTCCTCCTGGGCGTAGATGGCGACGGTTCGGATTCCGAGTTCGGTGGCCGCCCGGAAGATCCGGATGGCGATCTCGGAGCGGTTGGCCGCCATGATTTTCCGGAACGGTCGGAGGGAAGGGCCGGCTTGGGAGGCGGCTTGAATTGGGGCGCTGGCGACGCGGCGTGGCATAGTGCTGGACGAAGTCTAACGGGCGGGCGGGCGGGCGGCAGCAAATTTAGTTGGAAAACCCTTTGACGCCGGCGGCCATGTCGGTAGAGTTCGCGGCCCTGCTCCGGGTTCCAGAGTAGCTCAATGGTAGAGCACGCGGCTGTTAACCGTGGGGTTGTAGGTTCGAGTCCTACCTCTGGAGCCATTTTTCGGGGTTACCGTGCCCGCTTGGGCCCCGTCAAGAGGGTGTGGCCGACCGAAGCGTGTGCATGACCGCCTTCGGAGCCGCACGGAGAAGGAAAAGACGTATCTGGCGGGAGCCCGGGGCCCGTGGGGTGGCAAGAGAAACGCAGGTGTTCGGGGGCCTGCAAACCATAGATTCCGATTCAGACACCATCGATTGTTTATGAGCGATACTTCGTTTCGATTGGCGGGAGCGCTGCTGGCGCTTTCGGGGCTGAGCGTCTTGGCCCAGGAGGCTGGCACAGTTCCGGCCCCTCAACCTGCCGGTGATGCCGGTGCCGCCGCAGCCGCCGCCGCCACTCCACCGAAGCCCAAGTGGGAGACCTCGGCCGGCGTGGGCGCCTCCGTCACCCAGGGTAACGCCGATACACTGCTCTTTACGGCGAATGTGCTCGCCTTGCGGAAATGGACCGGCGGCGAGTTCTCGACCGGAGTTGATGCCGGCTACGGCAAGGCCGATGGCACCCAGAACGTCGGGTTCGTTCGCGGTTTCGGACAGTACAATTACCTGTTCACGGAGCGATTCTACGGCTTCGTCCGCGCTGAAGGCCTCCATGACTCCATCGCCGAGATCACCTACCGCGTCCCGATCTCCGCGGGTGCCGGTTATTACCTGATCAAGAAGGACAAGGTCACCCTGAGCGCGGAAGTCGGCCCGGGCTACGTCTTCGAAAAGATCGGTGACGATTCACGCGAATACGCCACCATCCGGTTTGGTGAGAAATTCACCTGGAAAATCAGCGAAACCGCGCGGGTCTGGCAGTCGTTCGAGTATCAGCCGAAGATCGATGAGTGGACCGAGTACTTCATGTCCGGCGAACTCGGCATCGGCGCCGCCGTCACGAAGCAAATGGAACTGCGCGTGACGCTTCAGGACTGGTACGTCAGCAACCCCGCCCCCGGCCGGGAAAGCAATGACCTGAAGCTGATCGCCGGTGTGAATTACAAGTTCTGAGGGTTCCGGCTCGTTCCCGGCACCGTCATCGGACCCCGCCTCGGCGGGGTCCTTTTTCTTTTGGCACCCGCCGAATCCGGCGCCACCCCGCATCAGTACCCGGCTCAGCCAACCCCGGTCCGGTTCGACCGCGCGGCCATGGAATCCTCTTGGCGTTGGCGGCGAGGTTCCCCAGCGTCCCAGTCACGACGCTTATGAAACCACTTCTTGCCCGCTTGGCTCTGTCAGTCTGCGTGCTGGCCGCCGCCTGGCTTGGCGGATGCGCCACGCAACCCGAGGACGCCTCACTCGACATGCGACTCGTGAACCTCCGCTTCGCCCAGGCCACGGTTCTCGAAACGACCGTCGTGGCCGACATCCGGTTTGAAAACGTGGCCCCGGCTGACGTCGAGATCACCGGCGCAGCCCACAAGATCGTGGTCAATGGACGTCGACTTGGGCGCGGATTGGCCTCCAACTCCATCACGATTCCACGACTTGGATCCGCGATTCAGTCGGTGGAGGTTCGACTCGGCCATCTTTCGGTGGCCAAGACCCTGGACGAGGTTTCCCGGAGTCACCTGGTGGACTACGAGATCGACAGCACTCTTTATTTTCGTGCGGCGGGTGGCCGGGAGCGAAGCACGAAGCTGCAGCGGAAGGGCATTCTTGACCTCAGCCGGATGGCCATTCCCGGGGGCCGCTGATCCACCAGTTGCCCCGCTGCTGTTCCCCGAACCCTACTGGGTCAGGAGATCAATGAGTTCGCTACCCTTGGCCGTAAGGGTCCACGTCTGGCCCTTCTTGAAGACCAGTTTCCGGCAGGGATGATCGCGCTGGACCTGTTCATCGACGGAAAGAAGGCGAACGGCCACCGGACCCTGGATTTCGCTGCGCGCCCGTGGAATGGCCTGGAAAGGCACCCCGTTGAAATCGAGGGCCAGTTCGTACCCGACGATTCCTTCCCGTTCCGCAGTGGCATTGCGACGGATCAGGGGCGCGTACCGGCGAAGCCACGGGAAGGAGGTATCGGGAATGAGCACCCGGCAGAGGGCGGGGCGATTCCGTAAATACTCCAGAAGGCTGAATCGATTTCCCGCGGCTGACTGTTGTCGGAGGATTTCGGCCGGGTCGAGACCAGCGAGGTTGCGACCGTTCCATGGACCATGGTCGTCCCGTACTTCGGGTTCCCTCTTCTTGAGCCAGGCCGAGAAACGTTCGTTGAGAAGCAGATCGATCTCGAAATGGAGATGGGCCCGGTCTTTGGCGATCGGCGAGCGGGTGTTGGTGGATCTTCCCATGACACCCAGGCGATCGCCGGCCCCGATCCGGCTTCCCGGCTTCACCTCTGCTGCAATCGAGGCGAGATGAGCGTAAAGTGTGAAAACTTCCAGTCCCTCGATGCGGTGGCGCAGCACGACATAGTTGCCGTAGTTGGATAGGGCAGGGCGGCGACTGACGTAGGCCACTTCTCCCGAAGCGGAAGCCGTCACTTCATCCGAAGGCTCCCCGCGTCGGTCGCGCTGGGTGGCGAGGATGTCGATTCCCTCGTGCATCTGTCCGCCTTCCGAGCGCACGCATCCAAACCCCCCCGCAGTCCATGATTTCCCGGGTGTGGGGGCAAGGAACCGGGGGCCACCGCCAGGCTCGAGAAGTGCGCGGTTCGGGGTGGGAAAACGGAACAAAGGCGTCTGGGCCTTTGCATCAGCGCACCCAGCGAGGCATGCCACCAGCGCTGTCATGGTGGCCAGGAATCGGCCGTGGAGCAGGGCGTGGACCGAGGAAAAATTCGGATTCACGGGAGCACGGGAGCATGGGAGACGGTTCGAGGGGCTTTCGCCGGTGTCGGTGCTCGTAGGCAGTACCCGGCAAAATCAGCGGCGCAGACGTCGAAGCTCAGCGGAGCCAGCGCTTCTTCTCCTTGCGGATCGTTTCGTTGAGGCCGAGGACGAGTCGCTCCATCTCCTCCCGGGAGGCGTCGGGGGTGAAGGACAGAATCCCATCGCCGATCCGCTGCCGGAGCAGTGGGGCCGCAAGCCACCGGGCCTCCCCATCAATGTCGGTGATCACGCAAAGATGTCTGCCCGCCGCGGCAGAGGAGTAGCTCTCCAGCAATTTCGCCCCCATGGAATTGAAGCGGATGCGGACCACGAATCCGCCCGGTTCGTCCACCAGCAATGCGTTCTCCACATGGCTCTCGTTGAGCACGGGAATCTTCTCGACGTTGAAAATCAGGGGGCTGTTGCGGCCGACAATCGCGGGCAGGCTTCGCTCGGGGAGTTCCCGCTTGGCTTCCACGTGGATGCGGATGCGGTTGACGATTTTCTGCTTCTTCTTCTTCTTCTCCTTCTTGGCCTTGGCTTCGCTCGCTTCGTCGGCAGCACCCGGAGGGCGCTGGGAGGAACTGCCGGAGGACGCGGATTCCGCGGCCCCGGAAGAGGGTTGGGGCAGGGCGGTGAACGCCAGAATGAGCAGTCCGAGAACGATGTTGATGGGGATCCGCGCGCTCCGCATAGTGCTCCGCCAGCCAAACGGAGGCTGATGGGCCTGTAAAGATCGATATGAGCCAACAAACGAACAAGTACCAGAAGCGGACCCGACGAAAGCGCTATCTGCGTCGGAAGCGGGCTGCGCTGAAGGCGCCTGCAGCCAACAAATCGGGCACTGCCTCTGCGGGAGCCTGAGATCGCCCCCGGCGAAACATTCCCGGGTCACCGCACGGCCCGCCGGCACTCCCGGCGGGCTTTTTCGTGCCCGGAGCGATCCCGCCGACCTTGACTTCATCTGCTGGAGGGCCAGATTTTCACTCAGCAATTCTTATCCTCACCGATGAAACAGCCGTTGTCCCGGACCGCTTCCGATTCCCTGGATTCCAATCGTCGCGACTTTATCAAGGGATCGTCGGCGGCGACGCTCCTGGCCCTTGCCGGTGGAGCTACGCTGATCGCCCCAGCCGCTCGCGCCGAGGACAAGGCGGAGGAACCCGCCATCGTGCCGCTCAAGGTTGGGGTCATCGGGTGCGGGATTTGGGGACGCGATATCCTCAACACCCTGGCCCGGCTTCCCCGGGCTGAGGTTGCCGCCGTCTGTGACACCTACGGCGCGATGGTAAAGCGGGCGAAGGATGCCGCGCCCAAGGCCGAAACGACCTCCGATTACACAAAAATCCTCGGAAACAAAGACATTCCGGCGGTCATCGTGGCGACCCCTTCGCATCAGCATAAGGAGATCGTGATCGCAGCGATCAAGGCCGGAAAACAGGTGTACTGCGAAGCACCCATCGCGCACTCCATCGAGGATGCCCGTGCCATCGCTGCCGCTGCAAAGGCCGCCCCCTTCCAATACTTCCAACCCGGGCTCAATCTCCGTGCCGATCCGCAGCGCAAGTTTTTGCACGATTTCGTTCGTGCCGGTGCCGCCGGAAAACTCGTCAAAGCCAGGGCCCAGTCCCACAAGAAGCAAAGTTGGCGCCGAACCTCACCCAACCCTGATCGCGAGAAGGAACTCAACTGGCGGCTGGACTCGGCGGTTTCCCCCGGATTGATCGGAGAGCTCTGTGTCCACCAGATCGATAACCTCACTTGGCTGATGAATGGTCGCCCCAACGCGGTGACCGGCTTCTCAAGCATCGTCCATTGGAACGATGGACGGGATGTCGCGGACACCGTCGAGGCGGCCTTTGAATTCCCCGGCGGCGCCCGGGCCTACGCCGAAGCGACCCTCGCGAACTCCTTCGATGCCGAGTACGAAATGCTTTACGGGACGGATGCCGCCGTGATGCAGCGAGGAAACCAGGCGTGGATGTTTAAAGAGGTCGACGCTCCCATGCTCGGCTGGGAGGTCTATGCCCGGAAGGACATGTTCTACAAGGAGACCGGCATCGCCCTGGTAATGGGCGCAAGCAAGCTCCCACCCAAGACGGAAAAGGACGGAGAGGCACCGAGTCCCTTCGTTGGAACGCCACTCTACTACGGCCTCGAGGCTTTCATCTACAACGCCAACGTCGTCAACAACGCCATCAAGGACTTCATTGATTCCTTCGGTGACGAGGACAAGAAGGCCATGGCCGAGGCTCTCCAGGCTGCCGTCATGAACAACAAGCCCGCTCCCACTTGGCGCGAGGGTTTTGAAGCCACGGTGCTCGCCCTGAAGGCTAATGAAGCGGCCACCAAACGAACCCGCCTCGAAATTCCGGAATCCCTGTTCGAGGTCTGACCCGGGTCGCCTCCCTTCGATTCTTGAGCCTTCCGCGGCATTGAATCCCCGGCCGGCCATCCACCACCCCAATTGCTTTGAAGATGTCGCCAGTACGCAACGGTCCAATCCCCAGGGACGAAACCCGCGGGTCTGGCATCCACGGTTTCGAATCCCGACTCGAACGAAATACAATCCGACCATGAAGAACCTGTTCCGAACCACCACCCTGGCTGCCGTTCTAGGCCTGGCTGTCTCCGTTTCCGCGGCGGACATGCTGAAATACAAGGCGCGGCCGGGCGGGAAGATGAGGATCGAGGGCACTTCCACCATCCACGACTGGTGGTCCGAAAGCACGGTCCTGGGCGGAAGCCTGGAGCTGGACCCGTCGTTCCCGACGGATCCCACCAAGAACGATCTCAAACCCGGGGTGCTTCCCGCCCAGGCGACGGTCGGCATCGTGGTGCGCACCTTCCGTTGCCAGTGGGGCGGACCCATGGACACCGTGATGCAGGAGGTCATGGACGCGGCCAAATACCCCAAAATCGAATACAAGCTGAAGGAACTCAGCTTCAAGGAAGCCAAAGAGGGCGCCCTTCACTTCGACTCCAAGGGCGACCTCACCATCCGGGGAAAAACCAAGGAAGTTTCGTTCCCCATCCGCATCGAACGACCGGATGCAAAGACACTCAAGGTCAAGGGGGAGCTGGCCACTAAAATGACCGATTTTGGTGTGCCGCTGCCGGCCCCGAAAGTGGGTCTGGGCCTCATCAAGACCTCCGAAGACGTCAAACTCACCTTTGAATGGGTGGCGGGGCAGCAAGCCCCCGCAGCAGCCCAATAAAGCCATCCACAACGAATTCGCGAAGTCGCCATCAGGCCGGGCCCTTGCGCCCGGCCTTTTGCTTTTGGGAGAGCTCCAGAGCCCAGCAAAACCTGGGGGTCGGAACGCGTGAACAAGGAAAAGTACGGCGTCTAGAAGCGAGGATCGGGAAGGCGCGGGCGATGAATACCAGCGAAATGGGGATTCGGAGGAGGATGCCGGGGAACCGCCAAACCAAAGTGCGGAGCCGCAAATCACCTTAACACACGCATTTCGAACGGCTTAGGGGAACTCCGGAGACGAAAACCGAGGTTGGGTGATACAGGGCTCGGGGTAAAAATGGCGAAATTTCGGGGGGGAGGAAGGCTTCTAGAACGAGGTTCATCAAAAAAGTTCAAGGTTTCTAGGGGGTTGGAACCATTTCTGGCGGAGTCGGTTACGGAGAAGTGAAGAAAGTGGTCCGAAACGTTTTTAAAAAAGCCCTTGAGGGACGGGAGGGGGTAGGTCATAACAGTCCCGTCGT
>CAYZAE010000066.1:0-32747 GCA_964476125.1 uncultured Verrucomicrobiota bacterium
GTTCACGGTCACCACCCGGGTTCGGTTCAGAGTAAGATCCCGGAGGAACACCTGCGGTGAGAGCGTGGGCCCGGTACCCGATTCAACCACGCGATCGCCGGTGAACGCCACGAAACGTCCGCTGGCGGAAATCACCGCCTCCCCGAATCCGGGACGCACCGGGCCGTTGGGATCCCCCGGCACGGTCACCAGCCGGGTTGTTCCCAGGACCAGATCGCGCACGAACAGGTCGGGTTGCCCTTTCGTATCCTCAGCCACCAGATGGTCGGATAGGCTCGAGAACAGCACGAATCGGCCGTCGGCACTCACACCGCCACCGATCAAGGAACTCGAACCGGGTGAGGTGGGCGAAGCGTCGACACCGGGACCGGGCGCGGAGACGACCGTGGTGGTGCGCAACTCCGGATCCCGAAGAAAGACATCAGTGGCCCCGTTGCCATCGCCTTCGACCTGCGATCCCGAAACGGACTGGAAAGCCACTCGCCGGCCGTCGGGGGAGAACTGAGGAACCGCCTGTTCAACGCCGCCCAAGGATTGACCCGCTCTGCCCAAGCTGAGCCGTTCCAGTCGACCCTCGGACGGGTTGAACAGGTAAAGCTGGAACTGGTTGGTGGCGGACGATTCCGGCAGCAGATCGGGTTCGGTGCTGGTGAAGGCAAGGCTCCGGCCATCGGGTGACAGCGCGAGCTCCCGGGCCCGCAGAGGCTGATTCGAAACGGGATGGAGCAACGTTTCAAATCCGGTGGAGCTCCGCCAAAACCTCAAGACCGATGACTGTCCGCTGCGGATGGACTGCACGAAGGCCAGGGATTCCCCATCGTTCGCAAAGGCGAGGCGCAGCGGATCGTCCGTGGTCAACCCATGGGCTCCCGGCGCCACCGCCACAGTCCTCGGGCCCGGGGTCTCCAAGTCCATAATCTGGACAAAGTTGGAGATGCTGGCCGAGGTGCCCGCGGCTCGGCATGTGAACGCCAGACGGGCGCGGCCCGGAGCGAAGGCCAGAGCCCGCGTTTCGAGAACGCCACGGAACTGGGGCGCCAACCCCGACTCGATCTCCAGTCGGACGGTGGAGCGATTCTGGCGATCATGGACAAATGCACCCGTGGGAATGCCTGTCGGCGGTGTGGCCACCACGTTCGTCGACGCCGTGGTGAACGCGACCCACCGTCCGTCGTCGCTCAGGTCGTAATCCTCCACGGAAAATGCTGCTTCGGGCCGGTTCTCCGGATTGATTCTCCGGGTCTCGCCCGCCTCGAGATCGCGCACGAAGACGTCCATGCGGCCGGGAGTGTCCGGCAACGCCGGATCGAGATTTGACGCGCGACTGCCAAAGCAGAGCCAGCGCCCGTCCGGAGTAAGTCGGGGCGCCGCGCTTTCCGCACTGGCCTGGAGTCCACCCGGGCCCACCGAGACCCGGCGGGTGGTTCCTGTGAGGGTGTCGTGGACAAACACATCCGTGGCTTCGTTGGTGTCATCCGCCACCAGATCCGAAGCCCGGCTCGCGAAGGCCACATACCGGCCGTCCGCCGAGATGTCCGGTGCGAATGAATCGCCACGGCCAGACCGGCGACTGGCTGTGGCGCTGATCAATGTGTTGATTCCCGAGGACAAATCGTGCCGGTAGACATTCAGATACGGGCCACTGACGCTGTTGGTGACGAGATTGGCCGCCGAACTGACGAAGACGAGGAACCGACCGTCCCGGCTGAAACGGCCCAGTTCGGAGGCGCCCTGGGCCGTGCCGCTGTAGCCGGCGGTCAGCTGCGGGTCGGGTGCGGAAACGAGCCGGACCGTCTGGGCCGTCGCGTGATGCTGCTGGAATCCCGCCAGAAGCAGGGCGGTCAGCAACCCTTCCCAGCCCTTTGATGTGGATCGTTTCATGGGAGGCTTGAGGTTCGGCGGCTGGCGGCCTTTTGAATGCGGGCGACATCCGGGCTGTTGGGATGAGGCTGGCCCAAGAGAAGGGGTTGTCCCGGCCGCAACGCGGGTCGGGTCCGGGGATCAAGCCAGACCCAGGATTCGACATGACCATCGGCGAAGGACATCGATCCCGCTCCGTCATGGCGGGCCGAGGGGAAGTCGACGAGCACGTTCTGGGTGGGGCGCGCCGGATCGTAACTCAGCATGTCGATGAAGAAACAACCGTCATTGATGCTGTCCTCTCGCTCCTCCATGAAAACCAGGCATTCCGAAGGTCTCGGATCGACGATCGATGTGAGTGTCGTGAATTGGCGGTAGCCGACGGTGTAGGGGCCTCCCCGCTGGCCGACGTAGCTGTTCATCGACACCGAGCGGACCCGGGGAGCGCCTCCGGGACTTCGCGTGACCGAAGGGTCCGCGGGGCAGCGAAAGACAGAAGGCGAGGAGAGATAGGTGCCGATCTGGGACTGGGCGAGGATCAGGGTGTTGGTGTTGTCGGAGCGGGTGGTGAAATCGAGCCAGCCGACCGCCCAGGTGCGGTTGCTGTTTCCGAGGGTCTGGGACTCTCCGCCATCCAGGTTGCCCGGCAGTCGCCCGCCGTTGTCTTCAGCGTAGAGAAGCCACGCCCGCGTCAGCTGGCGGAAATTCGAGAGACACAGCTGGCGATCCCCGTCGGAACGGAATCCAGCCAGGGACGGGAGTCCCAGAAGCATCAGCAGACTCAGACATCCACCCAGGACCAGTGCTTCGCCTCGCGTGAATCCGGCACCGCGGTTTCGGTGACGTCCTCGGAACGAACGAGGCTCGGGGCAGGGCCGTGTCCCCGGGGGGAATCGATGGGGATGGCATGGAAAGGGTTCGGGGTGCATGGCGGAAGACAGAGGCTACCGTTCCCCAGCGTTCGTTTTCTGACAAGCCCTCCCCAGGAACCCAAGTCATTCAACCTCGAACGAGGATCGGATTCCCGATCCGGGAGGTTTTCACCACAGAGAGCACAGAGAGCACAGAGGGAGTGGGGGAGAAGGCATCGCCCCAGGATCAGCAGTCCCTTGGAGGTAATCTTAAAGCCGCAGGGAGGATCCGGTGGCGCCGAGCCTATTCACGCCCGCATCCCCTCCCATCTCCTCTGTGCTCCCTGTGCTCTCCGTGGTGAAACAAACGCGGCGGGCCCTTCCAGAAGTGTCGAATTTCAGGGTTTGGGACATGGTGGGGATGGGTTCCCGGGTAAGGCCCGCGCGGACGCAGGCCAACCCCGGGCTGGGGGACGGAATCCCTTCAGGATTCCCGGGAAGGCTGGATTCCCATCCAGTCGTGGCAGAGTGGAGTCCGGGAGGGGAGGGAGAAAGACAGGGTGGATCAGGCGGAGTGGAAATGCCGCAAACCGCGTGATGGGCACGCCGTCCTGAAAACATTGCTCCCGCTGAGAAGGCAGTTTCCCTGGTTTTCCGACCGATCTCACCCACGGCATGGGCGATGCTCTGCACAGGCTATGAAATCCCAACCTTCACGGACTTCGCGGCATGGGGTTGCTGCGCGAGCCAAAGTCGGGAGGACAGCGGGCCCTGGACCTTCGACCTGCCCGACTACAAACCACTGGCGGCGTGGCTCTCCCGGCTTCACGCGGCTGGAAGCCCTCGTCGTCCTGGTCCTGATCGCCCTGTTGCTTCCGCTTGGCCTGAGTCTGTCCGGCCTCGGAATCAACCGGGGAAGGCGATCGGAGAACTTTCGGTGCGTGAACAACCTCAAGCAATTGGGCCTCTCCTTTCGATTGTTCCACGAGGAGGGCCCGACAGACGCGCCCCTGTTGCCGGAACTCCGCAGTGGATCGGAGTACTACGCCGCGCTCCTGGCTCGATCGAACGTGTTGGCCACCCCCCGGATTCTCGTGTGCCCGTCGGACCGCGCGACGCGGGCGGAGGCCGCGAACTGGGCCGAGTTTGGGTCTGTTGGAATTCGCAATCGCGGCATCAGCTATCTGGCCGTGCCCGAGGCTCGTGAGAATGAGCCGGGAGCCATCCTGTTCGCGGATCGCTCGCTGGAGACGCAACCGCCTCTGACGGTGTTCAGCTACCGGTCGCCTGCGGCCGTGCTGGGCGGGCTGGGAACAAACCTTGAAGCCATCGCGAAGGGCGCGGCTTGGACGCCGGACGCCATGCATCGTTCCAAGGGGCAGGCCGCGATGGCGGATGGAAGTGTCCAGTATCTGGACAATGCCCGCCTTGTTTCGGCCCTGCAGGGAGTGGCTCGTGCCGGGCATCGAGTGGTTCAGCCGGGCCTTGGCCCCGACTAGATTGAGTTATCCGGCGGTCGTGGGTATTTTCTGACTCACTACCGTGAACTCTGGAACTGCCTGTGGATCGGGAACGTCCTGTCGGCACCGGCGACTTTCTCCCCACCCCGGACTACCTGTTCGACCGGGCCTGATCCTGCTTCTCGCCTGGGTCTCCTGTTTTCCTCTTTGGGGTGCGGTCCGTGAAGCGCCCGAGTATTTCCAGAAGGAGGTGCGATGGCGCGGTACGCCGGCGTGGGAGGAGATGGAGAGAGCTTATCAGGAGGGCGATGAGGATGCGGTGATCTCGCTGCGGGCAAAGAATCCGGAACTGGCGGAGGTTTTCAGTCTTCCGTTCGTTTCAACCGTGGGTTGGGCCGCCGGCAACGGTGCGACCAATCTGCTGGCGGAACTGATCCGGAAAGGAGCCCTCGCTGAGGAATCGAAGCAACTCCACCACGAACCCGCCTTGGGGGAAGCCGCTGCGAGCGGCTGGGCGCGCTGTGTTCGGATGCTCCTGGCCGCGGGCGCGGACCCGCTGGGTCCCCCAGGTTTCCGGGGGAGTGCCCTGGATCGGTCGATCCAGGCCTGGAACCAGCCCGGGGGGACCGGGATCCCCATGGAATACAAACAGGCGTCCCGCGCGGAACGGGAGGAATCCGTACGATTGCTCCTGAAGGCCGGGGTGAATCTCTTCGGACCCCGCGCTTCGAACGATTCGAACTCGGTTTTCCACGGAGTCATCCCCGTCGCCAAATCCATGGTCGACCTCCTTCTGACGAATGCCGTGCCGGTCCGTCAGTTCAGCCCGGTGGGCGACACGTTGTTGCACGCCGCGGCGTTTCTGGCGTCCACGCAGTCCCTGGCCAATCTCGTTCAACGGGGCGGGGATGTCCGGGTGACCAACCTTCTTGGCTGGTCACCGCTCCATTCGGTGGCCGCCACGTGGGCGTACGACGGGATTCCGCGTCACTATCCCTGGTTGTGGGAGATGTTTTCCTGGTCGCCCGGATTCCTGCTCAGCACCAACGATCGACTGGAGATCGCGACGCACCTGATCCGATACGGAGCCCGCCATGATGTCTTTTCGGCGGCCGGACTGGGAGACCTCAAGGTGCTCCAGGGGCTGCTTACGGAGCGTCCCCGGGATGTTGCGGCGCGCGATGTCCGGGGGCGCACGCCGCTGCACTGGGCAGCGCTCGGGAATCAGCCGGAAGTGATCACGTTCCTCCTTGGAGCTGGTTCCGATCCGGTGGCGGAGGATGCCGACGGCAACAGCGCGCTGCACCTGTCGCTGCTTCGTTGGCCGTCGAAGGGACTTGGCGCCCTGCTGGCCGGCAAGGTGCCGTTGGATCGGCCGAACAGGAATGGGGATACCCCCCTGGGTTTGGCGACCTATACCCCCGAGGCCATGTTCAAACTGCTCGAGGCGGGAGCCCGACCGAACCCGGAAGGGGCCGAGCCCCCGCTGTTGCGCGCGGTGCACCAGGCCGCGAACTCGATGCAGCATCTTGCCTTCATGATGCCGAGGTGGCCTGCCGGCAACCTCGGGTCCCTGCCCTCGGATCATGTCCGTTCCCAGATGGATTCTGTTTCCAGGCTTCTGACGGCTGGGGCCCGCCCGGGTGCGGCGGGTCGCGACGGCAGCACGCCGTTGGAGGTGGCGTGCCAAGCCTCAGTCCTGAATCTCATCGAGGTGCTGGTGAGGGCGGGAGCGGACCTGCAATCCCTGGATTCCACAGGAGACCCGGTCTGGTTTCAGGTGCTTCAGAGACCTCCCGAGAGCGTTTACTTGGAGCATCCGAGCTGGAAATTCCGGGTGGCCTCCCAGATGCCGCCGTCGGTGCGTGGGGGTCTCGAAAAAGCCAATCTCCATCCAGCACCCCCGGTGATCCGTCGTGAAGCGGTCCTTGCGTTTCTGGCCGGACTCGGAGCCCGGATGCCAGTCACCAATGCCTCGGGGCAGAATGCCCTCCATGGGCTGGCCCGGGGAGGCAGGGAATGGCGTCCGCCGATGATTCCAGAGATGTTCACCGCCCCCATACCGTCCCGGGAAGCCACCCCCAATCCCGAGGTCGCCCGCATTCAGTATTTGGTGCAGTCCGGTCTTTCCCTGGAGGCCCGGGATCGGGAGGGAAACACGCCCTGGCTGGTCGCCTGTCGCCATGCCAGGAGCGGTGTCGCGGAATGGTTTGCCAGCGCCGGCGCGAATACCCGGGTGACCAACAGCGCCGGGATGAATGCGCTCCACCTGGTCTGCCTGCCGCACCCCGGCACGAATTCGACCGAGGCGGCCCAATTCCCCCGGTTTGTCGGTCCGTTGGTCGGGCATCTGGTCAAGCAGGGAGTCGATCCCAAGGCGCAGGATGCTCAAGGCCGGACCCCCCTCCATTTCGCCGTCGCGCCCTTTCACCCCACCTTCGTGGCCGTGGAACTGGTCGAGGCGGGGGCGGACCCTCTCGCCCGCGATGCCCAGGGCCGGACGCCACTCGCCCTGGCCGAGGAGGCGGGTCGGGCGGATCTGGTGGCCTTCTTCAAGGATCCCAAGAACGCGAACCCGTTCGCCCACCCCCAACCTCCAGCGGCTCCCCTGCCGTCGCCGTGATTTCCTAGTCCTTATTCCTTCACCCGGACCAGCACCCGCAACCGCTTGGCTGTGTAGCGGCCGGCGTTGGCGGCGAAGGTCCAGTCGGGATTGCCCGAGGGTTGATTGCCGATGCCCAGGTCCGCCCGTGAACCCTCACGCCAATGGTTCAACGCCAGCAGGGTCTGGCCGGCGTCGGTGTTGTGGATCTGCATGGAGCCATAGCCTTCCGGTGGATCGGACGGTTCGTCTCCGAAGTCGTAGGTCTGGCCCGAGGCCGTCGGGGTTCCAGGACCCGATCCCGTGCCGTAGTTGTTCGGCCAGAACTCCAGGTTTCCCTTGGGCAATCCCCGGCCCGTGGTGACGCCCTTCACGTTCGAGTAAACGTTCAGGTTGGAAACGCCCTGTCGCCACCGGATCCCGGACGCGACGGTCGGAACGCCGAGCTTCGAAACCTGGTCGGTGAAGGCATCCATCGACACGAACACATATTGGACGTTCCCCTCTGGTCCGGTCAGTTCCATGGCATAGGCCACGCGATCGAACGCCTGACGAAAGTTCGCAGCCTGGTTGACCGTGTATTTCGGCTCGGCCCCGATTTGCGCGAGATCGAGGTCGTAAACCACCTGGTATTTCCTGGATTCGGGGACCTTGAGCGCGAGCAGATCGCGCTTGGGAATGTTTCCGGCCCGGAAGGCGCCCACGGGCAGGCCCGCGGCGTTCCGGAGGTTCGGCTCCGCCAGCATGCTCCACGCGTACCGCACCGCGATCGGGCGGGGCACCGACGGAGCGGAAACCACGACGCTGCTGCCTTCGATGCGCGCCGTTGCGGGCTCGAATCCGCCCTCCTCGGCATCGATCACCTCGAACCAGGACGGCGCTTTGCCGTCGCGGGTGGTGAGACCGGTGGCATCGCGGAAGTTCAGTCGGATCGAGGCGCCTTCGAGCGCCATCGAGGCGAGCGTGGGCGAGGCGTAGGCGACGTCGGACTTTCCGTAAGTCCTGGCGAGGGCCCAGCCGGCGAGTCGCTTGCCGACGTCCTGTTTATTGACCGGATGGATGTCCTTCAGGTCGCCGATGTCATTGATGACAATCATGCCGGTGTTCGGGATCGACTGGGCGGCGGCCTGGGCTTCCCAGAATTCAGCGATGGTTTCGGGGTTGCCGCCGTAGTTGTAGGGCGCGATCTGGACGAAGTAATAGGCCAGCGACTCGTCCTCCCAAACCTTCCGCCAACCGTTCACGAGGGCCCGTGTGTGTTCCATGTAGAGCGGTCCTTCGCTGCTGTTCGACTCGCCCTGGTACCAGATCGCCCCGCGCAACGCGAACGGACGAAGGGGATGCAGCATGCCGTTGTACAGCGCGGTGGCGTGTTGAACATCCCGCGGCGGCAGCAGTTCCTCGGGGAACGTGGGCATGGGCGGCAGGACGTCACCCTTGGTCAGGGCTTGGCGGGAAGCGCCCACCCATTGGTCCGTGCGGCGGAGTAAATCCTCGGCGCGCTCGCGATGCGCGGCGGACTGCGGATCCGCCCATTGGACGCGCTGCCATTCTCCCGCCAGGGCAGGCACGCTCGCGAATCCAACTGGGGGCGTCCACGGCTCGATGCGCGTTCCACCCCAGGTGGCGTCGATCAACCCCACCGGAACGCCCAGGCGCTGGTGGAGTTCCCGGCCGAAATAATAGCCCGCGGCCGAAAATCCACCCCAGCCGCCTTCGCCAATTGCCGACGGCGAACAAACCTTCCAGGTGGCGTCGATGTCCGATTGCGGCGTGGGCGTCCAACGATTCGGCACCAGGAGGAGCCGGATGCCGGGATGATTCGCGGCGGCCACTTCTGCTTCGCCGTTCGCGCACATGCGGACGCCCATTTCCATGTTCGACTGCCCGGAACACAGCCAGACCTCGCCGATCAAAACGTCATCGAACCGGACGGTGTTGGAGGAGGAAACGGTCAGGATGTGCGGGCCACCGGCCGACTGGGCGGGCAGGGAGGCTTTCCATTCGCCCTGCGCGGTCGCGGTGGTCGTGGCGCGCGTTTCACCGAGTTGGACTGTCACGGCTTCCCCGGGATTCGCCCATCCCCAGACCACCACCGGCTTCTCGCGTTGGAGAACCATGTGGCTGCTGAAAACCTTCGGCACCCGGACCTCGGCATCCGCAGTCAGTGTTGTCAGCACAGCCACCCCCAGCGCCGCGAGGGGAAGGTATCGGGGAAGAAACGACGGGGCAGGGGAAGGTCGGGATGAATTCATGAACGCCGGTGGTTCCGGCGAGACTGCGGCCGGAGAACCCGGCGCACAAGCGGGGTGTGCCGCCCAATCCCCGCGCATCGGATCGACGGAATCCCGGATTGCACCACGAAGGCACGAAGGCACGACGGAAATGAGGGGGTGGAGACCTCCGGGATATGCACCGAGCGCCTCTGTTTTGGCAGCTTACGAAGGGCTTTCCTTCGTGGCCTTCGCGCGCTTCGTGGTTTCTTGTCCGGGATTTGGGGCCCTCCCGCCGCGATCCCTACCGGGCCATCCTCAGCCTGCTGCCTGGCTGGGTCGACCTCTCCGAGGGGCACGCCGACGGCGAATGGCCCATACCCCCAGTCCCAGTCCCACCCAACCACAGGTCCCGGAGATCTCCGGAACCGCCACCGCCTGGGCTTCCAGGCGGACGTTGTCGAAGTTCACCTCGATGCCCGACGGACCGTCCAAGCTCACCAACCGGATACCCAGCAACTGCCCCACCAGGGGGTGCGTGGCACCGGTCGTAAAACTGACGGTGGATTCCAGGAAACGTCCCTCGCCGGGCAACAGGCTGTTGTTGTCGGAGGCCAGGACCTGGCCGCCGGCCATCAGGTCCACGCGATAGCCGGGAAAGCCCGCGAAGTTAAAGGGGCCACCGTCAGGCGCGATGTTCCCCACGTGCACGTTGAGGGTGTAGGACATCCCCGTCTGGAGCGCGTCAGTCAGGGTCTGTTGCAGGCCGCTCTCGGTGGGCCCGCCCGTCAGCAGGAACACCACGGCCACGTTGTTCCCTGAGGGGGCGGGATCCGTGTACAGGGACGTGGTGGCGGGATGGAGCACCCCCACGTCCCTGCCTGCGAACGATTCGATGTAGCCGTAATTGCTCCAACCCGCCGGCGGCGCGGTGGTCAGAAAGGTCCCGGCCGGGATGGCGGGATCCTCGAAGCTGGGATTGGTGACGAGAAGCGAGGCGCCCAGGGCGGTTGGAATGGGGGCCAGGGCGCCCATCAGGGCCGGGAGGAAGCGGGAGTTTTTCATGCTCTCCCGCTCCAGCAGGATTCCCGGGAACCTGTTACAGACTGTTTCACACTTCCCAACCGGGACGATAGGTCCGGCGGACGTACCGGTTGATCTCGGGCATGTTCGTGCACTTCATGGCCTCGACGTCCCACTCCAGCTTCTTCCCCACCCCGGCGAACTGCGCCAGATGGCCGGCGAGGGCGAAGGCGGTCAAGGGCCCCGAGGCGTCGGGGAAGTTGGAGCAGGGCGTCGTCCCGTTTTTCAGGGCATGGAAGAGGTCCTCGATCGGCCCGCCGTGCGCGCGCGGAATCGACTTCGCCGGCTGGGGGATTTCGTAACGCCGTTCTTCCGGCAGGAAACTCAGCGATCCGCAGGTGCCACCAGTGCGGAAGAGGCCTTTTTCGCCCACGAACAGGGTGTCCTCACCGAACTTGAGTTCATACTTCTTCTCGGCGTCCTTCATGATCTCGGGACGCAGGGAGGCGTTGTCGTAGACGTGCACCTTGACCGGCACCATGCCGGCGCGGGCGGGGACTTCGTACCGGACGATGTTGCTCTGGGGATACATCTCCTCGCTGCCCCCCTTGGTCTGGAGGCATTCCACGGTGAAATGCTTGGCCTCTCCAATCTTCAACGCCCAGAACACGGCATCGAGATTGTGGCAGGCCATGTCGCCGATGGTGCCGGTTCCGAAGTCCCGGAAGTTGCGCCAGCCGAAGGTATGCAGGCCGTCGTGGTAATCGCGGTACGGCGCCGGCCCGAGCCACTCGTCCCAATGCAATCCTGCCGGCACCGGCTTGCTGGCCGGGCGTCCGCCGCTGCCGCCGAAGTCGCGGCCGAGCAGGGAATGGGTTTCCGTGACGTTCCCGATCGCCCCCGCCCAGATGTATTCGCAGGCCTGGCGGATGACTTCGCCGCAGTGGCCCTGGTTGCCCATCTGTGTGGCGACCTTCTTTTCCCGCGCCGCTTTCGCCAGCGCGTAGCACTCATAAATGTTGTGACCGAGCGGTTTTTGGGAAAACACCGCCTTGCCCAGATGGATTGCACGGATGGCGGCCGGGGCGTGGTGATGATCCGGGGTCGCGATCAGCACGACATCGATGTCCCGGTGGCATTCCTCAAGCATCTTCCGGTAATCGTGGAAAACCTTCGGAGCCGGCTGATCCTTCACCTTCTCCCCGAACTGCTTCAGCTTGCCGGCCAGCTTCTTCTCGTCGACGTCGCAAACCGCCACGAAACGCTCCCGCATGGCGCTGTCGAAGCTGTACCCGCCCATGCCATCGGCGGCGATCACCGCCACCCCGAGTTTTTTGTTCGGAGAATCGGCTGCATGGATGGCGGGCACGCCCAGCAGGCGGGCGCCTGCGGCGGCCCCCGCCACGGCGGTGGCGCGCTGGAGGAATTGACGACGACTGGTCCGGGTGGGTGTTTTCATGGCGATCCGGCAGCGTGCCTCGTTCCCGCCGCGGATGGGAAGCTTGGGGTGGTGGGTAGGAGTGGGGAGATGGGAGTGGGGAGACGGCGCTACAGTTTCTGCGCGGTGATCCGATAAGACGTTCAGGGTGGTCCGATGATCTGTCCCTGGCGCAAGGGCCAGGGGCTGGCCCGCCCCAAAGGAGAGGTCTGGTATGGAAATCAATGCAGTGGGCGGCGGAGCCTATGTCCTGGGACGTAGCGAAAGCGGCTCTGCCAGGATGAAGCAGATCTTTGAGGAGATCGGTAAGGCCCTGGATTCAGGGAATCTGGAGGCCGCCAAGGCCGCCCTCGGGAAACTCCAGAACAGCACGCCTGACCGGACGGAGAGCGAGGGCGGGCCCATGGCCAAGCGGATGGAAGAGCTGTCCGAGGCGGTTGAGTCGGGGAACCTGGAAGCGGCTCAATCGGCCTTCGAGGGGATCCGTGAATCCAAACCGCCCCATGGGCCGAAACAACTTCAGCACGGGGAGTGGCCCGCGGAACTCTCGCTGCTGGACACGTGGGCTTGACGATCCGAAGGGCGAGGCCACGAAGGAAAGCCCTTCGAAATCCGCCGAAACAGATGCGCTTGGAGCGCATCCCGGAGGTCTCCGACCCTGCATTCCCTTCTTGGCCTTCGTGCCTTCGTGGTGCCATCCGCATTCCCGTCGGTCCGCTCTGCAGGGATCGGGGCCCTCTCCGGGCTTGAGGTGTGACGCTGGAAATGTCCGCATCGGGCGCATCCTTCTTTTCCATGTTCCGACCGTCCTCGGCCAATCCTGGGATCCGCTTCGCCGCTGTGCTGCTCACCTGCGTGCTCGGCACCCACGCCGCCGATTTCTACGTGTCCTCGCAGGGAAGTGATTCGCAGGACGGCCAGACCCCGAGAACGGCGTGGAAGACGGTCGCACGGGTCAATCGGCACATCGCTGAGCACGGGCTCGGTCCCGGGGATGGGCTCCTGTTCAAGGGCGGATCGATGTTCGAAGGAGAGTTGCGCCTGTCGCACGCCGGAGGAGGCAGGGAACGGGCGCCGGTCCGAATCACGAGCTATGGCCGGGGAAGGGCGGTGCTGAAGCCGGGGACGGAGAACGGAATTCTCCTTCGCGAAACCCCCTGGGTCAGCGTCTCCAACCTGAATCTGGTGGCCGCCCCCGGAAACCTGGGGGATGGCATCCGGTGCGACCGGGACCGGGAATCGAGTGAGCGTATTTCAGGGATCACGATCCGCGATTGTTCGATCACCGGGTTTGGCTGGCATGGCATCATGGTCGATGCCTCCCAGCGCTCGATGGGGTTCTCGCAGGTGGTCATCGAACGCTGCGAAACCTCCGGAAACCGGTACGCCGGCATCATGGTCTACGGGGGCAACCCGAGCGGCCGGAACTGGCGGCCCCACACCCAGGTTTCCATTTCGGACTGCCTCGCTTTCGGCAACCCGGGGGATCCGGCGGAGCTGAAACACCATTCGGGCAGCGGGATCTTTGTCGACGGCGTCGATACCGCGACGATCCGGGGCTGTGTCGCCGCGGAGAACGGGGCCGAATGCCGCAATGACCGGGGAGGGCCGGTGGGCATCTGGGCTCATGCCAGTCGGCGGGTCGTGATCGAACGTTGCGAATCCTACGGGAACAGCTCTCTGCTTCGTGACGGGGGTGGCTTTGACCTGGATGGCGGCTGCGAGGAGTCGGTGATGCGCTGGAATTTCTCCCATCACAACCATGGTCCGGGCTTTCTCGTTTACACCTACTCCGGGGCGGCCTATGCGGACCGCGACTGTCAGGTGCTTGAGAATATCTCCTGGAATGATGGCGCCAGGAGCTCCGGCTACGCCGGGATTCAGGTCGGGGCGGAGGAGGGGTGCCGCGTGTTCGGTCTGAAAGTCGAACGTAACACGGTGATCTCTGCGCCAGGCTCGGTCGCTTCCCTCCGGATCATGGGCCATTCCGTCGAGGGCACGGTACGAAGCAATCTCGTGGTGGCCCCGGAGCACGGAATCCTGGTCTCGGTTTCCGGTTTTCGGCACCGGCTGCAATTCGAGGGAAACCACTATTGGCGGAGCGACGGCAAACCGGTGTTCCTGGTCGATTCCCAATGGGCGGTTCCCTCGCTCGCCTCCTGGCGGAATGCAACGGGCCCCGACTTTCGCTTCGTTTCGGTGGGGGAGGTCTTTCAGGATCCTGGGCTTCGCACGCCGCGGACGCCGAATCCCCAGACCGTGCGCCGGCAACCCTCCTGGCCCCGCCTGTCCCACAAGGCCTCGGACCTTGTCGGAGCTCCGGCGATGCCCTGAGGAAGCACCGATGACCAATTTCCTGGGCGGAAAGTTCCCGGGCCTGCCTCGACCCATCGCCGGCGAATACAGCAAAGGTTGGAATCTGTATTTCCCCTTCCCCTACGCCAGGCACTGCAAGATCACCAGCGACAAGGGGGACTTCTACTTCCACGTCAATTACCGGACCTACGCGGAAGGCACGGCCGTGGAAAGTTTCCAGGCGTCCCAACTAAAATTCCTCACACCGCGCATCGATCGGTTGGTCGGGCAACACACGGGCGAGGTCCCCGCTGGCGTACAGGCGCGCCTTCGCATCGCGCCCTTGGGGGTCCGGGAGAAACCGTTGCGCCGTGAGATCAGGCCGGCCCCAGTACCCGGCAGCCACCCCGTCGCCCCCGATGAAAATCTCCCCGACTTCGCCGGCTGAACCACCGAGGCGTGGCGGATGCAGACACCCTTGGGTTCCCCGGTGGAGCCCGAGGTGAACAGGACAAAACCAACCTCCCTCCGGGGCCCGGCGGGCTCCCTGTCCGAGGGGCACAGCGAGCCCGTCCGGCGAAGGGCCACCCACTCGATGTCGGCTGAACCCGCACCGGGTGCCGTCCCCCCGCGCAGCAGGATCCGGGAGCCGGTGGCCGAGATCAGCTTCGACACCCAGAGGGTTCGGAATCCCTTGTGGTCGGCCCACCACAAGCGCTCAAGTGGCCAAACTCCAGGCGAAGAAGGAGAAGCGAAAACTCAGGTGAGTTTCCAGTCGCCGCGGTAGTTGACAGTCTTGAGCAGTTTGTCGGCGGCCGGGTCGTCGAGAATCACTTCGGCCTTGGGATCCCACTTCAGGGGCCGGCCCAGGGCGACGGAGACATATCCGAGATGGCCCGGGGTGGCGGAGCGGTGGGCGGTTTCGGCGGGCGCGATGCATTCCTTCCGGGACCGGATGCACTCGACCCAATTCGCGTGATGACTGCGCGAGACGTAGCCCTTGAAGGCTCCGCGATCGAACTTCTCCTGGAACCAATCCGGGTTCGAGGACTCGATGTTGCCCCGATCGACCCAGACCCAGCCGTTTTCGCCGATCCATTTGGTGCCCATCCGGTGTTTGTTGGAGAGCGAGGAGGTGTAGCCGCCTTCGTATTCGCAGCGGACCTCGTAATCGATCGGGCCGTCGTACATGCCCTTCTCGGGAAACGTGAAACCCACCGCCTCAACTTTATTCGGCCCGCTCTTGTCGAGTCCCAGGCCCCACTGGGCGATGTCATGATGGTGGCCGATCCAGTCCATCAACTGTCCGCCGCCGTAGTCCAGGCACCACCTCCAGTTCCAGTGCAAACGGTCCGGGTGGAAGGGCAGGTAACGGCTGGGACCGCACCAGAAGTCATAGTCGATCCCCTCCGGAATCGGCTGGCCGATCCGGCCGGTTTTGTCGGTCGAATTGCCCCGGGGCAATCCGACCTCGACCTGCTTGATCTTGCCCAGCAAACCGTTCCGGACGATCTCGACCGCGATCCGGAACTTGTTGTCGGAACGCTGCTGGGAACCGGTCTGGAACACGGCGTTTCGTTTCGCGACTTCCCGATAGACCGCCTGGCCTTCGGCGAACAGGTGGGTGATGGGCTTTTCGCAATAGACGTCCTTGCCGTTGCGCAGTGCTTCCAGGGTGGCGAGGGCGTGCCAGTGATCGGGGGTGGCGACAATGACGGCATCAATGTCCTTGCGGGCGCACAGTTCCCGGAAATCGGAATACATGTCGCATCCCTTGTACGTGCCGCCGGCCTTCTTCTCGGCGTAATACTTTTCCACCTGGGCCTTGGCGCCGGTGCGTCCCTTGTCTCCGTAGCCCGAGGCCACGTCGCACACGGCCACGATTTGTGTTCCGGCCTGACGCATGACCCCGTTCATGTCACCGACCCCCATGCCGCCCACGCCGATGACGCCGACGTTGATGCGGTCGTTGGGACTGCCCTGGGCGAGCACGTGGGAGGGGAGGAGGTGCGGGGCTGCAGACACAGCTCCCGCGGTGATTTTCATGAACTGGCGGCGTTGCATGCTGAGAAACTGAAGGGACGATCGAGGGCCAGCAAGACAGGAGTGGATGAGAGCCTTGAAGGGCGGGAGCCATGTCCGACCTGGCCCGATCATTCCGTTGAAGAAATCATCAGAGGAGAACGGTCCACCCGGGCCTTGACCTCAGATCGCGACCGAAGGCTCGCCAGGCGGGCGCCAAGTCGATAAGGCACTGCACCGATGAATCCCGGATCGCGCAGTTCCCCAGGCTTCGTTTCAAGGCAGCGCCGGTTTTGGCCGGGCCTCCCTTGGCTGCTTGCGCTTATTCTCCGGCCGGCCGCCTGCTTCGCTCAGGACCCCGCCTCCTTCCGCCTCGACCAGTGCCAGGTCATCGGCACGCACAACTCCTACCATGTGGCTCCCGGGCCGATCATGGACGCGCTGATCCGGTTGCGCAGTGCCGCGGATGCCGACTCGCTTGCCTACACCCATCGCCCGCTCCGCGAGCAACTTGAGATTCTTGGGGTCCGTCAGCTGGAACTTGATCTTTATGCCGATCCCGAAGGCGGTCGGTTTGCCGAACCACGAGGCCCGGGGGTCGCCCGGGAACGAGGGCTTGGTACCGTCCCGCCCCACGATCCTGAAGGCGTGCTGCGTCGGCCGGGGTTCAAGATCCTCCATGTTCCCGATGTCGATTTCGTGTCGCGGAATCCCACCTTCCGCCAGGCGCTTGAGACCATCGGGGAATGGTCGCGCGAACATCCCCTGCATTTCCCCCTCTTCGTTCTCATCGAGCTCAAGGACGACTCGCTGGGGGCGGGGTTCACACCGGTGCTGCCCTTTGACGAACGACTGCTGGAGGCCGTGGACGCCGAGATCCGGGAGGTGCTGCCCGCGAGCCAGCGTTTCGAGCCCGACCAGCTTCGAAGCGGTCGGCCGACGCTTCGGGAGGCGGTTGATGGCCATGGCTGGCCGGCGGTCCCGGAGTTGCTGGGGAGGATCCTCTTCGCCCTCGATAACGAAGGAGCCCTCCGCGACCGGTATGTGGGCCAAGCCACCAACCTCTCGGGCAAGGTCCTGTTCGTCTCGGTCCCCGAGGATCACCCCGCCGCAGCCTGGATGAAGATCAACGACCCCGTGGGAAGCTTTGACCGCATCCAGTCGCTCGTGCGCCGTGGGTTCCTGGTTCGCTCGCGCGCGGATGCGGGGACCCTGCAGGCGCGGACCAACGACGGAACCCAGCGGGATCGTGCGCTGGCCAGCGGCGCGCAGTTCGTCAGCACCGACTATCCCGAACCGAACCGGTCCTTCAGTCCCTATGCGGTTCGACTGCCCGGCGGTGGGGTGGCGCGGCCCAATCCGGTGACCGGGGGCGATCTTCCGTCCGGGGCGGACCTTGAGATGCTGTCGGTGCAGACCCCGGCGCATCAGGTGTTTCTCGGCGAACGGGCCCATGCGAAGCGGCGTTTGGCCGAGGCTTCGACCCATTACGCGAAGGCCCTTGCGCTGGATCCGCCCGGAGCGGTGACGTCCGCGGACCTCGATCGTGTGCAACGGTTCGCGCCTGAACTGCTCACGCATCGATCCGAACCGTTCCGGCTCCGCGATGTCGCGGCCGTCATTCACCCGGAACGCCCGTGGGTGGGCTATCACCTGTTCTGGGAGGACGACCTCGATTTCCCGGATGACAACGATCCCTGCGACCACGAGGTCCTCTGGGTTGAGTATGACCCGGCCACGGATCGCCCCGTCAGAGTGCACACGTACTTTCACGGCAACCTCCTCAGCCGTCCGGTGACGGACGGGGTTGTTCGGGTGGCGGTCGAGTGGGGCAAGCATGGCAGCCTGCCGACGGACGGAGCCGGGAACGTGGAGCAGGCGCCGGCGTCCCTGCGCTCCCATTGGAGGACGCTGCACGATTCGGGACGCCGGTTGAAGGATCACCCCCTGGGTCGGGGATGGCCGGTGCGGTTCGAGGGCGACTACGAGAATTACCTCCGGTTCGACGTTCCGTTACCTCTCAAGAACCGGTTTACCGATACGCAGCGCGTCGTTCGCAGCCGCTGGCCGAACGCCGTGCTGAACCAACGGATCCTCCCCTACAACTTCGCCGCCAAGACCCCCTGGCCCGAAGGCAATGGGGTCGCGTCTAAATAGTTGACAATTGGTTTTGGCAGTCGGGTTTGGGTATTCGCGGATCGGGGCTTGGTGCGGTGCTGTGGGCGCTTAAAAAGGAGCGCCCCGACCTTGCGGCCGGGGCGCCTTGGCAGAGCCCTCGAGGGCGATGGAATCGCCTTACTTGCGCAGGCGGTAGAACTGGGCGGAACCCGTGGCGGGCACCTTGACCGAGTTTCCAGTGACTCCAGGCACGGCCGTCCAGGTGGTGGACGGCAGGGCCGCAGCGGATTCCAGGGTGTAGCCGGTGGCATCGGCCGCCCAGGAGAGGGTGATCTCCGTTGCGGACCGCGCCACGGTCAGCGTGGGAGGCGCTTCCGGAGCGGCCACGGACAGCAGGATGGGAATACCGGCTGCGGACGGGCCGCCGAGGGCTTCGATCTCGGGCTTGGAAAGCGCGCCGGAGCGAATCTGGACGGCGTTCACCCACATTTCGCGCCGTTCGTCCTGATCGCCGTCGCCGAACAGGATGGCGGTCGGTTGCAGCGCCCGACGCGGTGCGTCGAGGCCCTGGTTGGCGGTCCAGTCATCCTGGAAGATGCCATCCACGTATTTGGTCACGACGGGCGGGTTGGCCGCCATGTTGTAGGCCGCCACGACGCGGTGCCATTCGCCGGCGGTGAAGGTGCCCTTGCCGTTGTAGCCGCCGGTGCCCTGGCCGAAGTTGCTGCCCTGCCAGAACAGGTCGCCGTCATCCGAATTGTTGAGCGAACTGATCTGGAGGAGGGAAGCCGCGCCCGGGCCGGTGGTTCCGATCAGGAGGTCCATGATCAGCGTGTACTGGTTCACGCGGGTTCCGCCGCCGTTGGCGGGAATCAGGTGTTCCATGACGTAGCCGATGTTCCGATCCAGGTCGCCCGGGACGTACATGACCTTGGCCGGTTCAGTGCCGATGTTGGGAACCGTCGCGAAGTCGCCATCGCCGGTGGTGCCGAACTTTGTGCCGGCCTTGGTCAGGCCTTCGTTGCCATCGAGGTAGGTCAGTGCCTTGCCGACGTTGGCGCCCAGGTCGGGATAGTTGAAGTCCCAGGCCCCGGTGACGTTGCTGATGGGAGTGGCGATCGGGATGCCGTCGGCCGAAGGGCCGCCAAGAGCCGCCGCCTGGGCGTCGGTGAGCTTGCCGGCGCGGATCTGGATGCTGTTGACCCACATTTCGCGGCGCTCGTCCTGGTCGCCGTCGCCGAACAGGATCGCCGTCGGCTGAAGCGCCCGACGCGGTGCGTCGAGGCCCTGGTTGGCGGTCCAGTCGTCCTGCTTGGTGCCGTCCACGTACTTCGTCACCACCGGGGTGGAAGCCGCCATGTCATAGGCAGCCACCACGCGGTGCCAGGCTCCGGCCGTGAAGGTCCCGCGGCCGTTGTAACCGCCGGTGCCTTGACCGAAGTTGCTGCCCTGCCAGAACAGGTCGCCGTCGTCGCTGTTGTTCAGGGAACTTGTCTGGAGCAGGGAGGCGGCGCCGGGACCTGTCGTTCCGACATAGACGTCCATGATCAGGGTGTACTGGTTGACCCGGGTGCCGCCGCCGTTCGGGGCGATGCGATGGGTCATGACGTAGCCGATGTTGCGGTTCAGGTCGCCGGGAACCTTCATCACCTTGGCCGGCTTGCCGCCGATGCCGGGGATGTCGGTGAAATCGCCCTCGCCCGTCGTTCCGAACAGGGTGCCCGCCTTGGTGAGCCCCTCGGCGCCGTCCAGATAGGCGAGCGACGTGCCCACGGAGGCGGAGAGATCGGCGAAATCGAAATCCCATCCGCCGGTGACGTTGCTCGGAGGGAGGGATGTGGGAACGCCGTTTGCGCTCGGCCCGCCCAGCAGCGCCAGTTCGGCGTCCGACAGACGGCCGGACCGGATCTGGATGCTGTTCACATACATCGTGCGCCGTTCGTCCTGATCGCCGTCGCCGAACAGGATGGCGGTCGGCTGAAGCGCCCGGCGGGGTGCGTCGAGGCCCTGGTTGGCAGTCCAGTCGTCCTGCTTGATGCCGTCCACGTACTTCACCACCACGGGAACCGCGGCGGCCATGTCGTAGGCAGCCGCCACGCGGTGCCAGGCGCCCGCGGTGAAGGTGCCCTTGCCGTTGTAACCGCCGGTGCCCTGGCCGAAGTTGCTGCCCTGCCAGAACAGGTCGCCGTCGTCGCTGTTGTTGAGCGAGCTGATCTGAAGCAGCGAGGCCGCGCCGGGTCCGGTGGTCTCGACGTAGACGTCCATGACCAGGGTGAACTGGTTCACGCGCGTGCCGCCGCCGTTCGGCGAGATCCCGTGCGTCATGACGTAACCGATGTTGCGGTCGAGGTCGCCCGGCACCTTCATGACTCTGGCGGCCGCGCCGCCGATGTCGGGAATCCCGAAGCTGGTGGTGGTGCCGAACTCGGTCTTCTGCGCGGTCACCCCGGTGGTGCCTCCCAGAAACTCCAGCGCCTTGCCCACGGTCGCGCCCAGGTTGCCGGCGTCGAATTCCCACTGGCCGGAAACCGGCGCCGAGGAACCGCCGCTGACATTGATCGTGAACGCCCAGGAACGGGTCGAGGCCCCGCCGCTGGTGTCCGAGAAGTCCAGTTTCACCGCGTTGTTGGCATCGGTCCGGTTCGGGTCCGGGGTGTAGCTGAGGGACACCCTGTTTCCGGTGCGCACGGGCGTCGCGGTGGCGGCACTCCCGTTGAGCGCGAGTTTCACCGAGGCGTCCTGGACCGGACGGCTGCCGTCCAGCACCACCACTTCGATCGGCGCTGCGGAGCTGTTGCCGGCCGAGCCAGGCAGAGGGGAGATCTCCCCGATGTACGGTGCGCCGGACGCAGGCAGCGAACTCTTGCGGTAGGCCTTGATCGACCGTGCGTCCGCACTGTCGTTGACAAGGAGGCGCTCGCCCGACGCCAGAACCGTGTAGAAATGCAGGTTGGCACCGTTCCCACCCTGCCAGTAGACGAGCCGGAACGGATAAATCCCCGCCTGCGGCGCGTTGACCGTCCAGGTGTTTTCCGAATGGGTATTGGGCACGAAAGGCGGCGCGTTCCGCTCGAACTCGCCCACTTTCGTCGCGAAGAAGTCCCGCGGCACCGCCCCCACCGTCACTTGGTAGGAATCGTCGTCGTTCACGTCGGTGCGGTCGGTGCCGACGCTCACTCCGAAGGTCGTCTCACCTGCCGGCAGGTCGAGATAGGCCACAGCCTCGACAGCAAACCGGGTGGTGTGTCCACCTGAACCCGGAATGCCAGGAAAGGGGGTGGAGAGAAAGAACTGGAGGGGCTGATTGGCGACATCGACGACTTCGAACTCCGCGCCATCCCGCTCGAAGTCCAGTAAGTCGACGTTGTAGGAGCCATCGGCGTTCTGGCCGGGCGATGCCTCGTTTGCCACCAAGGCGCCCGTCGCGTCCTTCAGGGTGCCGTTGAGCTGTTGGAGAGCGCGAACGAAGTTGTTCGGAACCTGGGATGCTTCGGGGGCCTGGACGGTCCGGACGACGAATCCCCGTTCGGAAGCCGAGCCGGCACCGCCCGCGGCGGTGGCGGGCAGGGGGACGGAGGCGGCCTGACTGCTGCTGATAAAAGCGCCGGCCAGGAGGGCCCCCAGCGCGGCGGAATACCGATCTCTCATCGAATGCGACATTACGATTGCCTTAGTTGATGTTCGGAGACGAAACCCGGCCGGCATCATAGTGCGCAGGCAGGCCCGCGCACGTCGAAATCCCGACCCTTTTCCCCCGGGGAAGCCCTTCAGGAAGGGTCAGGGCGGCCATTCTTGTTCATCCTGGAAGACGCTTGCGCCGTTCTGCGCGCTTCATTCCAAAGCCGCTCTGGCTCGGTCCGCGAATTCCCCATCGACGTCCCGGTGCTCGACCCTGCTCCGCGGCTTCCGCACTTCTGGCGAAAGACCGCTCCCTGAACCTCACGACGTGCGGAGGATGCCGTCGGTGAGGATCCTGGCGCGCAAGCCGCCCCGGTCGCGCAGGGCCGATTCGGTGCCCGGGCCGAAGGCGGTGTTCATCCAGTAGCAGGGTGAGCATTCGCAAACGCCGGCGAAACGGACGCCTTGGATTTCGAATTCGACACCGATGAGCTCCTCGAGACGGACGCCCCGGGTGATGACATTGCGACGGAAGACGCCCGGGTCGCGGTCCGGGATGCCGAGCTGGGCGGCAAGTTCCTCATGCATTTCGGAAGCGAAGAAGGTGATCTGGCCCTTGTAGTCGGCCTTGAAATCGAAGAAGCGATCGCCGCGGATTCCCCGGCCCGCGACGCATTCGATCTCCGCGACGCGTTGCATCGGGTGTTCGCCAGGGGGCTTTTCATGATGCCCGAAATAGTTGTGGCCCGCGGAAATGTAGAGGGCGACGACGGTCATGGGGGGATGGCGTCTGGCGTCTGGGGTCTGGCGTCTGGCGTCTGGGGTCTCGGGTCTGGCGTTTGGGGTCTGGGGTGAATTTTCAGGGCGGTGAACGACTGGCGACCAACCCCACACTCTCGAAAGCGTCTGGCGGGAAAATGGGGCGAAAGCGGCGGGGTGCCAACGAGGATTCCATACGGCAGGCGGGGCGCGGTGGATCCGCGCTTTCCTGGTGCTACTCGTCGCCTGGCGACGAGTAGCACCGCGTCCAGCGGCGCCTGGAGATCGGGGAAGAATGAACCCTGTGGGAGCGCCGGCGTCTCGCCGGCCGTCTGGTGCAAGTCGGCGGGATGCCAGCGCATTCGGACGAACAGGCCGGCGAGACGCCGGCGCCCCCAGGGGTTGTCGCAGCGCGACAACCTCTACCCACAGCTTCGGGAGGCGCTGGGCGTTGCGGGGTGCCGAGAATTGGCTGGCGGGGAGGGGCAAGGGGCGTTGAATGGAGGGCGATGAGTCTGTCACGACGCGGTCTGTTCTCGGCGTTCCTGAAGCCGCTCCGATCCCGGGTGCCTTCAGAGAAGGCGGAGGAGGTGTCGCCGCTGGTGAAGACGGACAAGGTGGCGGTGATTCAGGGACGCCACTGCATCGCCTATCAGCAGAGCTATTGCTCGGTCTGCTACGAACGTTGTCCGGTGCCGCAGGCCATCGATTTCAATGACGGCATGCCCCGGATCGTGCTCGATGCCTGCACGGGCTGCGGAATCTGTCGCGAGGTCTGTCCGGCTCCGGAAAACGCCGTGTTGCTGGTGGAACGGCGTCCGGGTTTTGGGGCCTGATCGTCGGGAGGACGGGCCGGTGCGTGTCTGCGTGTGGGAGCGGCGTTCGCCGCCCGTTCAGGCCGGGAGAAACCCGAGCGGCTGGAACCCGGTGGGATCCTTGGCGGCGGCGGCCGTGTAGCCGGGGATGATCTGGTTGAGCAACTGCGGGGAGTCGCCGAAGTGCCGGGTGAAGATTTCGCCGAAGATGCCCCGGAAATCCGTGCGTTTGGCGAGGTAGCGGCCGCTGCGGTTGCTGAAAATATCGCCGGTCTTCCAGGTGGCGGGGTTGCAGTTGTAAATGCCGCCCTTGACCCCGCCGCCGGCCACGAAGACGACGCTGGATTCGGCGTGGTCGGTGCCCTGGCTGCCATTCTCCCGCGAGGTGCGGCCGAATTCGGTCATGGTGACGATCAGGACCTTGTCCCACTGGTCGCGCAGATCGAGGTAGAGCGCGCGGAAGCCATTGGCCATCTGGGCGAGCAGATTCGGTTGCGCGCCGGTGATCTGTCCCTGCCGGGTGTGGGTGTCCCAGCCGCCGATCTGCATGCCGACGATTTTGACGGGCGTGCGTTTAAACAACATGGCGGCCTCGCGGAGTTTGCGTCCGAGATCGTTGTTGGCGTAGACGGCGCCATTGGCGGGCGTGTAGGCGCCCTGGCCGACGGCGGTCTGGAGGATGTTCATGGTGGTGCCGAGCAGTTCACCGGTTTGGTGCACCAGCGAGCGGTAAGGCTTGGAGGCGTCGTCCTGGGGGCCGCCATAGAGCCCCATGATCCCATAGCCGTCAGTGCCCTGATCCGTGGAGGGCGAGGTGCCGAGGATCTTGCGGGACCGGGCGGCAGTTCCGCCGAAGGAGAATTCGGAAGCCCGATTGAAATTCGGGAACGGCCGCTGGCCCTTGAGAGCGACCAGTTGCGAGCTGGAGATTGCCGCGGCGAGGAAGGCGTTCTCCTCGGCATCGAGGTCGGTGGTCCGGCTGAGGTGCCGGTAGAACATGCCTTCCTCAAGCGTGCTCTTTCCGGGAACGCCGTTCTGCCAGTACTGCTGGCTGTCGAAGTGCGACTGTGACTGGCCAGAGTAGCCGATGCGATGGAGCACGGCGAGGTTGCCGGCGCCGGGCTGGCCGTTGAGGGAGGTGTGGTTGTAGATCTCCATCATGGGCTGGAGAGCCGGGTGGAGATGGGCGAAGCCGTTGCCGGTGTCGATGGCCTGGGCGGGCGGGATGTAGAGCGTGGGACGGGTGTCCGTGTTGTACATCGAATCGCCGGTGGGGATCAGCGTGTTGAGGCCGTCATTCCCACCATTCTGGAAGATGAAGATCAGCTTCCGATCCCGGGCGATCTCGGAGGCGAGCAGGCGTCGCTGGAACAGGCCCGGGGCGAGCAGATTGATGCCGAGGGCGCCCCAGGCGAGGGCGCTGGTCTTGAGAAACTGGCGGCGTTGGATGTTCATGGCTGGGCTCGGGAAAGTGGGGAGATGGGAGATGGGATATGGGAGTCGGGTGTTGGGAGCTCCGATCGTGCTTCACTGGAAATGCCACTGGGGCGCGGAGAGGATCATGCCGACCAACACACGAAGCCGGGCGGCGTAATCACTGCGGGACGGGTCGAAGGGCAACGGTTTGCCGGTGTCATCGGTGGTGGCGAAGTCCACGAGAATCCGACGGTTCGCCGCGGGCAGTTTGTCGTGGAAGAGGAGGTGATCGAAGTGATCGACGACGGATTCGGCCGTGGTGATTTTGTTCTCGCGGGCCCAGGCGGCGGCGTCCCAGGTGACGTCGTTGACGTTGTTGGCGGGGAGGTCCTGGGCGAATCGGAGTCGGGCGAGCATGGTGCCGGTGTCGATCCAATCGAGGCCGACCTCGGACCAGCCGTCGGGTTCATCGCGGGTGAAAAGGTGCATGCCGAGTTCGTCGTTGAACGACGGCAGGCCGGTGCCGGTGGCGTTGGCGTGCAGGGCGCGCAGGCTGCTGTTGATGAATTCGATGGGCGTCTTGACCTTGGCGGCGAAGGCGGACCGGGACCAGAACAGGGAGTCCTGGGTGGCGGGTCGGAGGATGGTCCGCAGCACGGTGCCGATATGGCCGGCGGGCTGGGTGGAATTCCAGGCGGCGATGGCGTCGGTCATGAGCTGGCGCAGTTCCGGCGCGGCTGTGCCGTCGTGGTAGCTGGTCAGCGAGATGTCGTCGGAGACGAACTTGTTGATCAGCTTGAGGCAGATGAACTCGGCGGTGGACGGGTGGGCGACGAAGGCGTCGATGACATCCACCGCATCGCGCAGGGCTGCGATGCCGGTGCGGCCGCCGGGGACGCGGATTTCGTGGGCGGTGCCGCGGAAGAGCGTCTTGGAGTTGGTGTCGTGGCGGGAAGGATCGAACCGGAAGGTCCAGGTGCCATTGGGATCCCCGTTCTCGATGCTGCCGGGCAACAATTGGCGCCGGACCAGCTTCGGTAGCAGAGAGAGGTCCGAGCTGTCGCGGGTGAGGTTGTGGACCTGGATGGCGAGGATGTTTTTCTCCGGGGCGGGTTTGAGCAGGGAGGCGAAGGGTTCGAGGCTGAAGGTGTCAGGGTTGCCGGCGGCCTCGTGGCTCCCGTTTGCAGCGCGATTGAAGGCGGGCGGGGTGCCGGTGTTGGCCATGGTCTGGGACCGGGCGATTTCGCGGCCATTGAGGTAGGCGACGAACCCATCGTCGTAATCCACGGAGAGCATCAGACCCTTGGCATCGACCGGGGAGGGCAGGGTGAATTCGCGTCGGAGGTAGACGGAGAGGTAGCCATTCCGCATGTCGGTGAGCGTGGTGGCATCGTCGTTGTCGCCGTAGCCAATGCCTGTGGAGCCGGCGGTCCAGGAGGCGTCGTTGAAAGCGGGTTCGGTCCAGGCGATGGACGCCGCTCCGCCGGCGGCGGGAGAGGGTTCCTGGGTGCCCTTGAAGTATTTCCAGCCGGCGCCCAGGCCGAGCACGGTGGAGTCCTGGAACTGCACGGAGGCTTCGGTGGGAGGGGTGCGGGCCGACGCCGGGAAGGCCGGTTTCTGGTCGGGCCACATCTTCCGGATGTTCCAGCCGGTGAAGCATTTCGCGAGCTGCTCGATGTCCTCCTGCGTGTAGCGGTTGTCGACGCCGAAGGCGAACAGTTCGAGAATTTCCCGGGCGTAGTTCTCGTTGGCGGCGCCCTTCACGTTGAGCACGTTGTCCAGGTAGATCAGCTGGGAGGGACTGGTGGCGCTGAACAGCAGCAGGTCGCCGAACGGCCCGAGGGCGTGGTCGTGGAGGAACTGGTATTCGAGGTATTCGATCTGCGCGGCCTCGGCGAGGGCCTGGTTTTCCGTCATGGCGATCCGGCCGCTGGAGTTCCGGAGTTCACCCAGGTACTCCGCCACCTTGTCGAAGTCGGTGGTGAAATGGTTGTCCCAGAAATCCGCGAGCACGGCCTGGAGCTGTCGACGGGCGTAGGTGCCGCGGACATGGGCCAGTTGCTGGAGGGATTGGATTCCGCGAATCCGCTTCTCGGGGGGAAGGGAGAGCACCTTCCGTCCGATCAGCGACGGATTGATGGAGGCGTCGCTGCTGGTGAGGGAGGCGTTGTGCAGCTGGACCGCCAGGATGTTCTGGCCGGGCCGGAGCAGGGAACGATGGGCGCTGAGGTTGAAGTCCACCGGCGACCCGGCCTCGTGACTGCCGGAGGCGGCGGCGTTGTGGGCGGGGTTTGCGCCGGCGACGTTGGTGCGGGCGACCTCGGTGCCGTTGAGATAGGCGACGAACCCGTCGTCGAAGTCGACGCGGAGAATCAGGGAATCGAAGTCAATGGGCACGGACACCTCGAAGGTTTTGCGGAGGAAGACCGTGAGGTAGCCGGGGTTGGTGGCGGTCTGCTCCATGTCGGTGAGCTCGGTGGCGTCGTCATCGTCGCCGTACCCGATGCCAGTCGCGCCGCGGAGCCAGCCGGAGTCATTGAAGGACAATTCCCTCCAGGCGGCGGGTGGGGCCTGGGTGCCCTTGAAGTAGGCCCAGAGATCGCCGGGGGCGATCCATTCCAGGTCGTTGGCGGGCTGGTGTAGGCTGAAAAGTTCGGCTTCGTGCGCGGCGAGTTCGGTGTTGGTGGACTCGTCGATGCGCGCCGGATCGAGTTGCTGGTCGAGGTAGGCGGCGATGCCGAGGGATTCCAGGGTGGCGAGATCGGTGGCGCTGGGGCCGTAGGCGAGCCGGTTGAGCACGTGGGACGCCTTTTCCGCGGCGGTCAGGGGTCCGGTTGGTGCCGAGTATTCGATGGTGAAATGGCCGTTGGCGGGATAGGTCGCACCCGGGATGGCGGTTTCGGTTCCGAGCCGGAGCCTGAGGAACCGGGTGGAACCGGGGTTCGGGATGCGGAACGTGGCGTTGCCGGCCGCGCCCTCCATGCCTGCGGCCACGAGCGCTTCGCCGAACGGGGCGTTGACGGTGGCGGATCCTTCCAGAACGGCATGGCGATACCCGGGCGGGATGACGGCCTGGAGAACCACCTCGCCGCCGTGCGACAGGATCGAGGTGACGGCCGGGGCGGAGGCGGCCCGGGCGTCGAACAGCGAGGTGGAAATCGCCACGGCCAGGAACGAGCTCCGGGCGAGCAGACGTCGACGGAGGGAGCCCGGGTGGAACGCGACCTTGGGTTTCTGGGACGAGGTCCCGGAGTGCGGGTAGGAGTCCATGGAGAGTGGGGGATGGGCGCTGAGCGTGGCGGGACTGGGACTAGCTGGGGAAAATGTTGGAAGCGGGGACAGGATCCTGGGCGGCTCGATTCGGGAAGAAGGAGCCGATTCGCCGGACAGGAGAGACGGGACGTTTGGGGTCGGCTGTGGATTCGGAGATACTTCGTCCCCTTATCAGCACATGCGCGGACCCATCGATCAGCCTCCTTGGGAAATCCATGCGCTCTTTCGTTAAACCACGAGGACGCTGCTGGCAAGAGGCGGACTTGACGTAAGTGAAGTCGGCGAGTTGGACCATTGCGGGGGTGGGGTGGGGTTTCGTAGTCTGGCGGCATGCTCCGTTTCGCGCGTACGGCCATCGCCGTGTCCTTGATGCTCGGATGGGTTTCAACCCGGGTCCGGGCGCAATCCGACGATCGACTCGAACTCCTTTCGGGTTTGGTGCGGGACGACTCGGCGAAGGTGCGGTTGGAGGCCTTGCGGGCGCTGGCGAAGATTCCGACGGGCCGATCTGCGGAACTGGCGTTGGGGGTGCTGGAGAAGCCGATGGATCCCACGCTGGATTACGCCTTGTGGCTGACCATCAATGATCTGGCCCAGCCCTGGATTGCGGCGGTGAAGTCGGGGGACTGGAAGCCCGAGGGCCGCGAGGCCCAGTTGGCGTTTGCCCTGAAGGCGCTCAAGCCTGAGCAGGTGGCGCAGGTTTTGAGCTCGGTGCTGGGGGACAAGCCGCTGGCCCGGGACGGGGCGGGGCCGTGGATCGAGGCGATTGGTTCCGCGGGCAGCGGGCGTTATCTCGGGCGGTTGCTGGTGCAGGCGTCGGAAGGGGGGTTCGAGGGGGCGGCGCTGGGTCGGGCTTTCCGAGCCCTCGTGGAGGCGGCCCGGTTGCGGCAGGCGCTTCCGGAAGCGGAGCCGAAGCTGCTGGAGCCGTTCCTGGTGCATGCCGAGGGAGCGGTGCGGTCGGATGCGGTGCGGTTGGCAGGGTTCTGGAAGAAGGACACTCACGTGGCGATGCTGCTGAAGGCCGTGGCGTCGGCGTCGGTGCCGGCGGCGGAGCGCGCGTTGATGTTCGAGTCGCTGCGTCAGATCGGCAATGAAGCGGTCAAGACGGGCCTGGCGCGGTTGAGTGGCGAGGGTTCGGAGCCGGCGGTGCGACGGGGCGCGGCGGTGGCCTTGGCGGCGCTGGATGCGAGCCGGGGGTTTGCTGCGGTGACGGGTGCGGCGCGGACGTTGTTGGGCGACGCCGAATCGCTGGAATACTGGCGCGCTGTGCTGGGCATCAAAGGCGCGGCGGTTCCCCTGCGCGGGGCGCTTGAGTTTCAGAACCTTCCCGAAACGGCGGCGCGGGCGGGCATCCGGGTGGCGCGGGAGGGCGGGCGCAACGACATCGAGCTCGTGGGGGCGTTTGCGAAGGCGGGCGGGTTGGCGGCTGACGCAGAGAAGTTGACGGGCGAATTGATCAAGGAACTGGCGGCGCGGGCCGTGGCCGAGGGTGATCCGGTGCGGGGCGAGCGGGTGTTCCGCCGGGCGGACCTGGCCTGCACCATCTGCCATGCCATTGGTGGGGCGGGCGGGTTGGTGGGGCCTGACATGACCAGCATTGGGGCGAGTGCGCCGGTGGATTACCTGGTGGAGGCGTTGCTTTTGCCGAATGCGAAGATCAAGGAGGGTTACCACGCGGTGGTGGTGGAGACGAAGGACGGCGAGGAGGTGACGGGGACGGTGGCCCGCGAGACCCAGCAGGAGTTGTTTTTGAGGAATGCCACCGGCCAGGAAGTGGCCGTCCCGAAAACGACGATCGCGCGGCGTGAAAACGGAAAGCTTTCGCTCATGCCCTCGGGATTGCTGGAGCCGGTGGCGGAGAAGGATCGCCTCGATCTGTTCGCGTTTCTGAGCCGATTGGGCAAGCCGGGGCCGTTTGACGCGAGCAAGGGGGGCGTGGCCCGCCGGTGGCGGCTGGCCCACGTGGTTCACACCGATCAGCAGGACAACAACGGGGACTGGTTTCTCAAGCGGCCGTTGTCGGACAAGCGTTGGGTGCCGGTGTACACGTTGGTGAGCGGCGGCATTCCGCGGGATCTGCTCGAGGAATCCATCAAGGCGCAGGCGTGGAGTTCGAAGCTTGCGGTGGTGGCGGCGACGGAGATCGACCAGGCGGCGGCCGGACCGGTGACCTTCAAGTCGAGCGTGCCCGAGGCGGAGCTGTGGGTCGGGGAACGGATGATCGGGAAGGGCGTCGAAGTGCGGGCGGAACTGCCGGCGGGCCGGCATCGGGTGGTGCTCAAGATGGATCCGCGTCAGTCGCCCGAGATGCTGCGGTTGGAGGCGGTCGGGACGGCATTCGTGCTGAACTGAGGCGCACCACCCAAAGGCTACCGCCCGCTCAACGCGGGCGGGGTTGTCGCGCTGCCACAACCTCTACCAGCTACTTCGGGATGCGCAGGAATTGTTGAGCCCCCGGGTTTTCCCTTTTCCGGGTTCCGGGCCGGGCGCACGATCGGCCATCACCATGAGCTCGCGTACCCTTTGGAAGACGTGCCTTCTTGCCCTGGCCTTGGGCGTGGCGAAGCCGGCGACCGCGGCCGACATCCGCCTGGGCATGATCGGCCTCGACACCTCGCACGCCACCGCCTTCACCCAGATCCTGAATGATCCCACGCAGAAGGACCATGTCCCGGGCGCGCGCGTGGTGGCGGCGGTGAAGGGAGGCAGCCGGGACATCGATTCCAGCTGGTCGAAGGTGGACGGGTACACCGCCGAACTGACCAACAAATGGGGGGTGAAGCTTTACGACGACATCACGGCGATGTGCCGGGACGTGGATGCGGTTCTGATCGAGAGCGTGGACGGCCGTCCGCACCTGGCCCAGGCCCGGCCGGTGATCGAAGCCGGGAAGCCGCTCTACATCGACAAGCCGATGGGCGGATCGCTGGCCGACGTGCTGGAGATCTTCCGGCTGGCAAAGGAGAAGGGCGTGCCGGTGTTCAGTTCCTCCTCGCTGCGGTTTGCGAAATCGACGCTGGCCGTGCGCGGCGGGTCGATCGGACGCGTGACCCAGGCGGAAACGAGCAGTCCTTGCCACATGGACCCGACCCATCCCGATCTCTATTGGTACGGCATTCATGGCGTTGAATCCCTGTTCACGGTCATGGGACGCGGTTGTGAGACGGTGACGCGGGGCACGACGGCGGACGGGAAGGTTGAGGTTTCCGGGGTGTGGTCGGGCGGACGGAAGGGGGTTTACCGGGAGAGCAAAGGTTATTCGGGCAAGGCGGTGGGGGAGAAGGGCGAGGCGGCGGTGGGAGCCTTCGACGGCTATGCGCCGCTGGTGGTGGAGATCGTTCGATTTTTCCAGACCCGCCAGGCGCCGGTGTCGCCGGCGGAAACCATCGAGCTTTTCGGCTTCATGAACGCCGCCGACGAGAGCAAGCGCCTCGGAGGCAAACCCGTGAATGTCCGCGAGGTCCTGGCCAAGGCCGGATGGAAGGGGGAATAAGACCATGAACGAAGCAGCAGAGCGCGAAGCGCGTGAGGGACTTTCGAACCGGGCACGCCGGGTTTCCGGAAGTTTGGGCCGCTGGATCCGTCTGGGTGGGTTGGCAAGCCTGCTGGCTTCGGGGCGGGCTTTGTCCGCCCAGGAACCCAATGTGGCGAACTACGACGAATCGAAGGTGCCGCAGTTCACCCTGCCGGATCCGCTGAAGTTCGAGGGCGGGAAACCGGTGACCTCGGCGCGACAGTGGCGCCATGAACGGCGCGGGGAGGTGTTGGAGCTGTTTCGGGAGCGCGTGTACGGACGCAGTCCGGGCCGTCCCCAGGGCATGAGCTTCGAGGTGCGGTCGGTGGAACCGCGGGCGTTTGAGGGGGCGGCGACGCGGAAGGAGGTCCGGGTCTGGTTCACGGGCAAGAAGGATGGCCCCTGGATGGACATCCTGTTGTACGTGCCGAACGGCGCGAAGCGGCCGGTGCCGGCGTTCCTGGGATTGAACTTCGAAGGCAACCACGCGGTCACCTGGGAGACCGGAGTCACGATCACGCCGCGGTGGGTGTCGAACGATCCGAAGAAGGGGCGGGTGGACAACCGGGCCACCGAAGCGGCGCGGGGACGGGAATCGTCACGGTGGGCGCTGCGCCAGGCCGTGGCGCGTGGCTATGCGGTGGCGACGATTTACTACGGGGACATCGAACCGGATCACGCGGAGGGGTGGAAGAATGGTGGCGGGGTGCGTTCGATTTTTCCGGTGGACGGCAGGCGCGAGGCGGTGCCGGCTTCGAGTCCGATCCAGGAACTCGCGCCGAATGCCTGGGGGGCGATCGGGGCCTGGGCCTGGGGATTGAGCCGGGCGCTGGACTATCTGGAGACCGACCGGGCCATTGATGCCCGGCGGGTGGCGGTGCTGGGCCATTCGCGATTGGGCAAGACCTCGCTGTGGGCGGGGGCCCAGGACGAGCGGTTCGCCATCGTCATTTCGAACAACTCGGGCGAGGGCGGCGCGGCGCTGTCCCGACGTCAGTTCGGCGAACGGACCCGGCGCATCAACACCTCGTTCCCGCACTGGTTCTGCGCGAACTTCAAGGAATACAACGACCGCGAGGACGCAATGCCGGTGGATCAGCATGAATTGCTGGCCCTGGCGGCTCCGAGACCGCTGTACGTGGCCAGCGCCGAGAAGGATCTCTGGGCGGATCCCCGGGGAGAGTTCCTCGCCGCTCAGGCGGCGGAGCCGGTGTACACGCTGCTGGGCAAACCCGGGCTTGGCGTGGAATCCATGCCCGACCTGGATCGGCCGGTCGGTGCGACGATCGGCTACCACATCCGGCGCGGTGTGCATGACGTGACCGATTACGACTGGGCGCGGTATCTCGATTTCGCGGACCGCCATTTCGGACCATCGCACTAAAGTCGCGGAGCGACTGGAGGAGGGTAGCCAGGGGGCTTCAGCCCCTGGACCAGGTGCGAATTTCCGGTGCGTCGCGGCGCGACGCT
>CAYZAE010000067.1:0-32544 GCA_964476125.1 uncultured Verrucomicrobiota bacterium
GGAATTGCAGGCAATCGATTCCGGCGTCGCGCCGCGACGCACCCGAAACTCGCACCGGGTCCAGGGGCTGAAGCCCCTGGCTACCCTCGTCCCGTCGCTCCGCGACTTTTGTGCGTGGGCGAAAATGGCCAATCTCCAGGCGCCGCTGGACGCGGCGCCACTCGTCGCAGCGCGACGAGTTCCACCACCAACGAAATGCAGTTCCCGGATTCGGCCTCCGATGGATCGCTCGATTCCACCTCCGATGACCAGCTGAGTCCGACCTTCGACATTGCCAGTGGTCAGTTCCGGTCGAGCACCCTGGCGACCTACGAGATCGTGATCGCGCCGACCGATTGGGAGCGCACGATCCGGTACCTCTACCACGGGGCGCCGCAGGTCATCGTGTTCCGGGGTCTGTCAGAGGTTCCCCCGTCGCTATTCATTCCGCCGGCCGCGGAGAAACCAGGCCGTGGACGACGGGTCGGATGGCGGGGGTGGCCAGGGCATCAACAGCATCCCGGCTGCATCCGTTCGATTCGTCGAGACGGGCGTCCAGACGGCCAAATCCGTGGACAATTCAAAGGTCTGGGGCGCATCCGGCAGATCCGAATAGAGAACGACCCGGCCGAGGCCGCCCGGCGCGGGAAGCACCACGAGCGATCCTTTGGGTCCGACTTCGAAGGCGCCCACGTCGCAACCCGTCCCCACGGCCCCGTTCCGCGTGAGCCCGCGCTGATCGGTTTCGGGGCAGGCCGAGGTTGCTCCGGTGTCGATTGCAGGGCTGCCCGCAAGCAGGGCGACGGTGGGAGTCGGGCCGCCGTGATCGCCGAAAGCCCCGGTGCCCGGGGCCACATTGTCCCGGCCGCCGGCGCCGGCGAAGTGACAGGACGAATCGGAGCCGAGGTTGCCGCGCGACTCCTGGAAGGTGCCCTGACAATTACCGCCAGCACTGAGGCCTGCCACGAGGGAGTTTACCAGGGAACCCCTGGCTGCGGAGGCCACGACGATCGCGCCCCCGCTTGCCCCCGCGCCGAGGCGGTTGGTGAGGGCCACGTTTTCCACGAGGGTCAGGTTGGTTCCGGCATGCACACCCGAGGCCAGATAGATTCCGCCCGCGGCCGCCTGTCCCGGAGAAAGCCCGAAGACACTGTTGGCATCGCCACCGATCGCGGAGTTTTGAAAGAGCGTGCAGTTCACCATCGTGGTGGGCCCGGTCGCATAGACGGCACCGCCGTAACCGTTGCCTCCCGAGGTCAGGTACTGGCCGGGGATGTCCGCGCCGGCGCCGCCCGCGGCCCGATTGTGTGCGAACGAGGATCCGGAGATCTGAGCCGGGCCGCCGAGGTAGAGCGCGCCGCCCAACCCATCGGAGCCATCGGCCCCCCTGGGGGATCCCGCCTGCCCCTGTCCGGTGTGCCCCAGGGCCGAGTTATTCTGGAAGCTGCATTCCTGAACGATGAGCGATCCCATGCTCCAGACGGCGCCGCCGGAGCCATGATGACGGCTGACCATCGAGATCCCTCCAACCGCCCTGTTCGCGTTAAACCGGGAGTGCCGGCAGGTGAGCTTGCCGACGTTGCCGATGGCGCCGCCGGAGCCAGGGGAGCCTTCATTCCAGCCCCAGCCGCCCAGGCACACATTCGTGCCAAACTCACACCCCAGGATCGTGGCGTGAGTCGTGGGAGATCCGAGGTGGAGCGCTCCTCCCCCGGCAGGGAGGATGCTGGAGTTTCGCGAGGCGGTGCCGGCGTCGGCCGTATTGGAGGTGAACGAGCAGTCTTGCAGCAGCACGGTCATGGGGGCGTTGGTGGCGCCGGCGAAGAGGGCACCGCCATAGGCCGCACCGAAGGTCCCGATGCCTTCCAGGCTACCGCCCTTCGCGACATTGCCGTCGAAGTGGGTTCGCAGGGCGCGCAGGGTCCCTGCTCCCTGGTAGATCGCGGCACCCCGGGCTGAGCCGCCCTGGGCGGGTTTGCCGGGTGTGAGTGTGGGGCGCAGACCCTGCCAGCCGTCGACCCGGTTTGAGGAGAACCGACAGTCCTGGAGTTCCAGCGTCCCGGCCCGCACATGGATGGCGCCGCCCTGCGCCGCGCCATCGCCGCCCTTCAGGGATGTGGCGAGATTTTCGGAGAACAGACAGTTGGAGGCGCTCAGCGTGCCGCCATCCACAAACACCGCGCCCCCCCATCCCTCGATGTCGGCACGCGATCCACCCGGCGAATTCGTGGACCGCCCGCGGGTGAGTTCCAGGTTCAACAAGGTGAGATGCGCGTTGGAACGAACCTCGAATAGCCGGACCGAATCGCCCCCGGAGAGCACCACGCGATGCCCGGCCGCGTTCAAGACCGTGTCCTGGTTCACGACGAGTGTGCCCGTAAGAACGATGGTGCCATCGCAGCCAAAGTGGATCGTGCCCCCCCGGGCGACGGCGGCCTGAAGCGCCGCCGCGCCGCATACCTCCTGCGTTTGTCCCGCAGTCACCGGCAGCGGAACCGTGGCCCAGCCGAGTCCAAGGACCAGGGACACCGCCGAAGCGCGAAAGCTCGGGACCCCAAGAACGCTTCTCATGACTTCACGCTAGGTTCCTGGGTGGGGGGCTGCAACGAATGAGTTATGAACCCGTCTCCCGAAGTTGTGGGTAGCGGTTGTCGCGCTGCGACAACCCCGCCCGCTCAACGCGGGTGGTAGCCTTTGGATAGAGGCGAATCGAAGGGTTCATGAGGAATCGCAGGCAATCGATTCCGGCGTCGCGCCGCGACGCACCCGAAACTCGCACCGGGTCCAGGGGCTGAAGCCACTGGCTACCATCGTCCCGTCGCTCCGCGACTTTTGTGCGTGGGCGAAAATGGCGAATCTCCAGGCGCCGCTGGACGTGGCGCTACTCGTCGCAGCGCGACGAGTGCCACCACCAACAAACGGCGGATGCACCGGCCTCCCCCGGTCCCCGGCTTCAGGGTTTGGCGGGGTGGGTGGCGTCCGGAGGCACGCCGGCGGCGCGCAGGACGGCCTGGATGGCGTCGATGGTTTCGAAGGACGGCTTGAAGTTTCCCGGGCGATGGCCCTCGGCCAGCAACAGAGGGGTCCAACCGTACTTGTTCGTCCTGTTCCAGATCTCCGGCTTCGCGCCGCGATCGGTGAGGAACTGGACGACCTTCGGCAGGTTCTTCAGGGCGGCGCCATGCATGGCGGTTTCGCCGTTGGCATCCGTCGCATTGATGTCCGCGCCCAGCGACAGCAGAAGTTTCGCCGCTTCGAGCACCTCGGGTTCCTCGCCGGCCACCTCGTTGGCCGCATCGGCTCCCACCCCGATGCCGCAGGCCACCATCAGCGATGTGCAACCGTCGGCGTTCGGGACTTTGGGGTCCGCGCCAAGCTCAAGCAGGAGGCGCATGTAGGCGAGATCGGCGTTGGCCGACGCCATCAGGAAGGGCGTTGCGCCCATCCGGCTGAACTGGCCCGGACCGCCCCTGCCACTTTTGAGCCGTGCGTTGGTGTCGGCGCCGCGTTTGACCAGTTCGCGAATGAACGGCAGCGAACTGAACCGGCCTGAACCCAGCGGAGGCGGCGCCCCGTTGTCCTCGCCGCGGGGAGGTTTGCGCACCCAGGTCATGCGGTGCAGTGGACTGACGCCCGAGCGTTGGTCGTTGGGATCGGCGCCGGCATCGACGAGGGCCAGGGCCAGCTCGAAGTGCCCGTTCTCGATGGCCAGGTCCAAGGCACTGATGCCGCGCGTCGCGCCCTTGCCGTCCGGGCGGCCGGGTTCCATCACGTCGTTGACCTTCAGGCCGGCTTTCAGCAGCACGCGGACCACCTCGGACCGTCCTTCGCGCGCGGCGAAGAAGAAGGCGTTGAAACCGGAGTCAGGGAGAGTGAGGCGGGGATCGGCGCCGGCCTGGAGCAGCAGCGTGACGGCCTCGGCATGGCCTTCCGCAGCCGCCCACATCAATGCCGTCTGGCCGCGGCGTTCGCGGGCGTCGACCTGCGCTCCGTGTTTGAGCAGCGCCTGGATGGGGCCCGGTTTCCCAGTGCGCGCCGCGGTCATCAGGACGGTTTCGCCGCCGCGCAGCGAGGTGTTGGGGGCGGCGCCGCGTTCGAGCAACTGTTCGACGATCGAGGTGCTGCCGCTTTGGCAGGCGAGTGAAAGCGGCGAAACGCCGTAACGATTGGTGGCCTGGACGCTGGCTCCGGCCGCAAGCAGGCGGCGCGCGAGCTCGTCGTCGCCGTGCAAGGCGGCCCAGTGCAGCGCCGTCATGCCGTCGGGTTGGGCGACGTTGACGCCGGTTCCCTGCGGCAGAAGGGCGTTGAGAACGGTTCGATTCGAATGTTCCGCGGCGTCCGCGATGGGGGACGCGGCGGTGGCGCCCGACGTGCGTCCCAGTGTGCCGAGCAGGAGCAACAGCGGGAGGATGTGTCCCAGCCTGCGCAGGCCGCTCGGGTGCTTGGAGCAGGAAGCGCGTGGGATGAGTGGGGCGGGAGTCACCCGGATCAGACAGTGAGTGGTTGGAACAGGTCGTCGAACCGGCCCTGGCTGTCGGCGAACGACTCCAGGCGCACGCCCACCTTGTCGAGCAGGGTGAGGTGCAGGTTGGCGAGCGGGAGGGGTTTGGCGTGGCGGATATGACGGTTGCCCTTCAGGCCGGTGGCGGCGCCGCCCGCGAGGAGGATCGGGAGGTTCGTGTGGTCGTGGATGTTCGGGTTGCCGATGCCGCTGCCGTAAAGATACAGGGAATGATCGAGCAGGGTGCCGTCGCCGTCGGGGGTGGCTTTAAGCTTCTGGAGGAACTCGGCGAAGAGGGAGACGTGGAACTGGTTGATCTTCGCCATGCGCGCGATTTTCTCCGGATCGTTGCCGTGATGGGAGAGCGGGTGATGCGGATCGGGAACGCCGATCTCCGGGTAGGTGCGGTTGCTGGTTTCGCGGGCGAGCTGGAAGGTGATGACGCGCGTGACGTCGCCCTGGAACGCGAGAACCTGAAGATCGAACATCAGCCGCGCGTGATCGGCATAGGCGACCGGAACCCCCACCGGCCGGTCGAGATCCTTGATGGGATGATCCACGGTGTCGGCCTCGGCCCGTTGGATGCGTCGCTCCACTTCGCGGACGGTCTCGAGATAGTGATCCACTCGGGCGCGGTCGGCGGGGCCGAGCTGGCGTCCGAGGCGGCCGAGGTCCTCCTTGAAGGCGTCGAGCAGGCTGGCGCGTTTGCGCAGTGCGGTGCGGCGTTCCGCGTTGCTGCCGCCTTCGCCGAACAGGCTTTCGAAGACGATCCGGGGATGGGCTTCGGCCGGCAGCGGGGTGGTGGGGGACGACCAGGAGAGGTTGTTCTGGTAGACGCAGGCGTAGCCGTTGTCGCACTGGCCGACGACCTGGAGCAGGTCCATCGCGAGTTCCAGGGAGGGCAGCTGGGTTTCCTGGCCGATGTGCCGGGCGGCGACCTGGTCCACGGTGGTTCCCAGGTAGTAATCGGTGCTCTCGGTGAGCCGGGCCTTGGCCGCGCTGAGGAAGGCGGCGTTGGAAGTCGCGTGGCTGCCGGGGTAGGCGTTTTGCAGTTCGAGGTCAGAGAGAACCGTCACGTGGTCGCGCACCGGCGCGAGGGAGGAGAGAATGGGAGATAGTGCGTCCAGCGTCTGGCCGGGTGGCGTCCATCGGCTTTGATCACAGCCCATGGGCATGAAGACGAAGCCCAGGCGGCGGACCGGCCGAACCGGCGAGCGTGCGGCCGGAGTGGCGGCCGGGGCCATGGCTTCGAGCAAGGGCAGTGCGAGCGTGGCGCCAAAGCCCCGCAGGAAAGTTCGCCGCGGTAGGGCTTTCCGGGTGATGAAGTTCATCGGGCGTTTCTCTGGGTGAAGGGTGTGCTGGTTGTAATGCCGACCAGGATCGAGGAGAAGCGGTAATCGGAGGTCCGGGCCTCACGCACAATCCGGCGTACCGCCGGGCCGTCCGAGGATTCGATGCCCCGACCGAGTGCAAAGGTGAGGAGCTTTTCGGTCAGGGCGCTGGCGAAGATCTCCGGGCGTCGCAGAATTCCCTGCTGGAGGCCGTCCACGCCTTCGACCCGGCTGCCATCCGGAAGCCCGCCCGAGGCGTCGATGGGTTGGCCCTCTTCCAAGACGCGCCATCGTCCGACGGCATCAAAGTTTTCGAGGGCGAATCCGGGCGGATCGATCAGCGCGTGGCACCCGGCGCACTGGGGATTGGACCGGTGCTCGGCCAGCCGTTCGCGCACGGAAAGGTGGGAGGCGAGCATGTTCTCGCGGAGCGCCGGCACGTTGGGCGGCGGTGGCGGTGGCGGTGTGCCGAGAAGGTTCTCGAGCACCCATTTCCCACGCAGGACGGGGGAGGTGCGGGTGGCGTACGACGTGACCGCCAGCACGCTGCCCTGGCGGAGCAATCCGCCGCGATGGGTGTCGGCGTCCACGGCGACCCGCCGGAAGCCGCTGCCGAAAACCCCGGGAATGCTGTAGTGCCGGGCCAGTCGTTCGTTCAGGAAGGTTTCCCCGGACCGGATGAGGTCGAGCACGCTGCGGTCTTCGCGGAGGAGGCTCCGGACCAGGAGTCGCGTTTCCGAGCGAAGTGATTCCCGGAGGTTGTCGTCGAAATCGGGGAACAGGCGCAGGTCGGGGTTGAAGGAGTCGAGGTTGCGGAGGAACAGCCATTGGTCCGCGAAGTTGCTGGCCAGGCTGGAGGAGCGTTCATCGGCCAGCATCCGGCGGACCTGGGCTTCGAGGATGGCCGGCCGATGCAGTTCGCCGCGCTCGGCGGCGTCGAGCAAGCCGTCGTCCGGGAGGCTGCTCCAGAGAAAGAACGACAGCCGGCTGGCCAGTTCGAGATCGGTGATGGGGTAGGGGCGACCGGGAGCGATGCCAGCGGGGTCCCGTTCGACGCGGAACAGGAAGTTGGGGCTGACCAGGATCACGCTCAGTGCGGCTTCGATGCCCGCTTCGAATCCGTCCTGCGCCCGGGTTTCCTGATAGAAGCGGAGGGGCTGTTCGAGGTCGGGCTCGCCGACCGGCCGGCGATACGCGCGGCGCATCAGGCTGGAGAGAATCCGCTTCGCGCAGGCGTCCTCCTCCGAGATCTGCGAGGGGCGGGTGATGAAAATGCTCCGGCGACTCGGCGTGTCCCCGGGGCCCCGGGCGTCGTAGGGCCCGTGGATCGAAACCTGGTAAATCGCCGGCGACTGGCGCGGATGCCGGTGCATGTTGAACCGGGCCTGGTACGGCTGCCGCCGGGTGGTCGGCAGCGCCGACGGATTCTTCACGAAGGTCACCCCCACCTGGTGCGGGCCTGCGCCGACCCGGATCCGGGCTTTAAGATGGCGGTCCACGCTTTCGTGGTTCCGATCCTTGGGCGGCGACACCGTGAAAGCGCTCACCGGCTCGCGGTCCAGCAGCACCTCCAGATCGTGAGATTCGCGGAGCCCTTCCACCTCCTCGTTTCGGTCGCGCGTGAGGCGGATCTGGACTTCGTATTCGGCGTCCTGGGGGAAGTGGTGCGAGATAAGGATTCCGCCGCGGGTTCCCTGGGGGAGTCCGTCGACATGTTCCTCCTGCGTTCGATCGGGTGGGAGCCGGTAAGTGTCGCCGCCGGGTTGCAGCACCCGGCCCACCGCCATCCGGCTGATCTTCTGCGCGGCGCCAAGGTAGCGGCTGAGCAGCGTGGGTGAGATCTCGCCCACCGTGACGTTGTCGAACCCGTGGCCTGCGTCGTCCTTGGGCAGCAGGGCGGCGGCATCGATGTCGAGGGCGAGCAGGTCGCGGATGGCGTTCTGGTACTCCGTCCGGTTCAGGCGCCGGAAGGTATCCGTCCGACCGGGATGGGGTTGGCGCGCTTCGGCGGCGTCGAGGTCGGCTTCCAGGCGGCCCAAGACCGTCTCGTAAACCGGTTCCTCCGGCCGGCGTTTGTCCGGGGGCGGCATCTGTCGCACGCGAAGCCGGCGGACCACCTTTTCCCAGAGCTCCGGGTGTTCCCCTGGTTCGGTGCCTGCCAGGCTTTCGAGGTCCAGATTCCCTTTCCGGGCGCCGGAGTCGTGGCAGTCGGTGCAGTACTCCCGCACGAAGGAGGACACGAGCCGGTCTTGGGGGGGCGGAGCGGGCCTGTTTTTGGGCGGGACCTCGCGGATCAGTGGGTCGGCCGCCAGGCAACGGGCAAGACCGAGCAGCAATGCGGCACCCGACAAAAGGGCGCTGGCAGGAAATCGCAGGCTGCGGAGGTTCACGGTGGGTGATTGGGATTTGGATTCGGATTCGCTTCGTTCACCCGTGCGCGAAACAACGGACCCACGGCCCAGTTAAGGACGGAACGTGGGAACGGACACTTCGCGTTGGGATGGATGACAAACCTCCTAGCGGAGTTGCCGCAGCGAAGCAATGCCGGGCAACTCCAGAAGCCTGTCCCCCTGTCCCCCTGTCCATCGTGCCCATGCCGATCCGTAGGACGAAGAATGCCAACTGGGGGGCAGGCTTTTTGGGTTTGTTCAGCCGCCTTTTCTTCCTCTGCGCCTCTGCGCCTCTGCGCGAGGAAACAAAGGGCCGGGGGGAAGTCCTCCGGCTTGGGGATGGGGGCGAGGCCGAGGTCCAGGGGTGGACTGACGTTGGGAGAGGGCATCGCGCAGAGGCGCAGAGGCGCAGAGGAAAGGCGGGGAAAGCATAGTCTGTCCCACGCACGGGAGGGGACGGAGCGGGCCAACCCAAAGCCTGTCCCCCTGTGCACAAAGCCTGTCCCCCCTGTGCAGGCTCAGGGGTTCTTCTCAAGGCGGCCGAGCAGGCGCAGCAGGCCGTCGAGGATCGTCAAGGGATGGGGAGGGCAGCCGGGGATGAAGAGGTCGATGGGCAGCCTGCCGCCCACCCCCTGGTTGACCTGGGGATGGCCCACGAACGGTCCGCCGGCAATGGCACAAGCCCCCACCGCAATCACGATCTTGGGTGCTGCGATGGCGTCGTAGGTCTTTCGCAGGGCGAGATCCATGCCCTTCGACACCGGGCCGGTGACGAGCAGTCCATCGGCATGACGGGGGGAGGCGACGAACTGGATGCCGAAACGTCCCAGGTCCCAGCCGATGGTTCCCAGGACGTTGGTGTCCGCCTCGCAGGCATTGCAGCCGCCGGCACTGACCTGGCGGAGTCGGAGAGATCGACCGAAGAGGCGGCGGAGTTTTTCGTCGAGCGCGGTGGCCAGCCGGACTTCCTCGAGCGCAGGGCCCCCGAGCAGGAGGTCGTCGCGGTGGCTGACGGCGAGGCGGTGATCGCCGGTGTGGGTGATGGCCTTCTCCGGACAAACCTCGACGCAGGCGGAGCAGAACAGACAGCGGCCGAGGTCCAGCACGATGGGTTGTCCGGGGGAACGGGTGATTGCCTGCGTGGGACAGATGGGAATGCAGCGATCGCAGTCGGGCGCGCAGCGGGCGGTGTCCACGCGGAGTCCGCCTCCGTGGCGGTCCGGGAGGGCGGGGGGAGGGCCGTCCGGGTAGGCCATGGTCTGGCAGCCGCGCTTCAGGCGGTGGAGGAGGGTATCCAGGACAAACATGGCGTGGCGGTGCAGTGCGGTGCAGTTCGGCGCGGTGCGGTGCCTCAGAGGTCGAAGCCGCAGTACGACAGGTTGAAGCTCTTGTTGCAGATCGGGAAATCGGAGATGGCGGTGCCCCGCAGCGCGAGCGCGAGACCGGTCCAGTTGTGGAAGGAGGGATCAACGATTTTGTACCGGCGAAAGGTTCCGTTGCCGCCGGTCAATCCCACATGGCAGACCTCGCCGCGCCATCCCTCGACCAGGGCTACGGCCAGCGTGTCGGGCTCGGGCGGGGGAGGTTCGCCCCATAATTCGCCCTCGGGCGGGGTGGCCAGTTGTTCCCGCAGGTATTCCCCCGAACGCTGGATTTCCAGGGACCGCACCCGGGCGCGGGCGAAGACGTCTCCGTCGGGCCAGACCGCGACAGGGGCCTGGGCGAACCGGTGCCATCCGGCGGGATGATCGTAGCGAACATCGCGCACCAGTCCGCAGGCCCGGGCTGCGGGGCCCACCAGCCCGATCTCATTCGCCTGTTGGGCAAAGACCGTCCCGACATTTTCGAGGCGTGCCCGGACGGAGGCGGCATCCCAGAACCAGGCCAGGGCCTGTTCGGTGTCGACCAGGGCCGAGCGCAGTCGCGTGGAAAGCTGCTCGAGACGTTGCGGTTCGAGGTCGTGCCGGACGCCACCGGGCCGGACCAGGCCGCGACCGAATCGGTTCCCGCAGAGCAGCGCGGTCAGATTGAGGTAATCGCCGCGAATTTTGCCGCAGGCCGACGACGTGGGGAGAAAGGCGACGTCGTTGGCCAGGGCGCCGATGTCGCCGGTATGGTTGGCGAGCCGTTCCAGTTCGAGAGCGACGGCGCGCAGCCATTGGGCGCGGAGTGGGGCTTCGGTTCCGGCGAGCGATTCCAGGATGGTGGCGTAGGCGGTGGCGTGGGCGATCGTGCTGTCGCCGGCCACGGTTTCCATCTGGCTCATCGTGGCGCGGTGCGGTCCTCCGGGCAGCGCCTCCTCCACCCCGCGATGCTGGTAGCCGAGGGCGATCTCAAGGTGCAGCACCTCTTCGCCGGCGCATTGGAACCGGAAATGACCGGGCTCGATGATGCCGGCATGCACCGGACCGACCGCCACCTCGTGCACTTCCCGGCCTTCGACCCGGAAGAATTCCCCGTTGGCCGGCGCGTCACCATGGCTTTTGCGCACCGGCTTGAGCCAGGGATGACCGGTGGGGGTGAGCCCGTGCTGTTCCAGGATCTCCCGTTCGAACAGGTGCGCCTGCGGATGGGCGACGGTCAGGGAGGGGTAGGCGCCGTGGAAGGGCTGGCTGCGGGCCACGGCGAGGGTGTTGTCGGCGTCGAAGGCCAGCACGGCCACAAGGCAGGTTCCGGGTTCCTCCTCGACCCCGAACAGCGCGCACAAGCGTGCCCCGCGATCCAGTTCGCGCCCGGTGGCGGCGAGAAAATCGGCCACCGGCCAGGCGGGGACATCGGTCCAGGGCAGGCTGGTTCCATTGGCCAGCAGGGCGAAGGGCGTGGGGGCGCTCATGGGGTGGGGAAGATCTGGTTCACTGCGGCGGCCCAGGCCTCGCGCAGGATGGCCGGGGTGAAGAGTCCGAGCCAAAGTGACAATCCCAGCAGCACGAGCGGGGGAAGGATGACGCCGGTCGTCTCGACCGAGCGCCGGGCATGGACCCGGGTGACAGGGCGGGGACGTCCCTCGACAATGCCGAACACCACCCGGGTGAGTCCGAAAAAGGCGAGCAACAGACAGCCAAGGAAGAGGGTGGTGCCGGCGCCGTGACCCGCGGCGAGGGCGGCGCGGAGCACCTGGAGTTCGCTGAAGAAGGGGGCGAAGGGGGGGAGGGCGGTGACGGCGAACATGCCGGTCACGAAAATCGCGGCCGAGCGCGGGGTGAGCAGGGCCATGCCGCGGACGACATCCAGGGAGGGGGAATGGGCGGCGCGCCGGATGTTTCCGGCGCTGAGGAAGAGCGCTCCCTTGGTGAGGCTGTTGCCCCAGACATGGAACAACGCGGCCAGCACGCCCGCTTTTCCCAAGGCCGCGCCCACGCTGAGAATGCCCATGTGCTCCACGCTGGAGTACGCGAGCATCCGTTTGAAATCGCGGGTGCCGAGCAGGAACAGGGCGGCGACCAGCATGGAAAAAAGTCCGAGGGCGAGCAGGGTGTGGTCGGCGATGGGGCCTTCCCCCGCTGCCCCGACGACCCCGCGCACGCGGAGCAGGGCGGTGAAGGCGACGGTGGTCACGCCGCCGGCGAGAATGGCGCCGACGATTCCGGGCGCTTCGCCGTAGGCATCCGGTTTCCAGGTGTGCATGGGGGCGAGGCCCATTTTGGTGCCGTAGCCGACGAGCAGGAGCACCCAGGCGGCCAGCACCCAGGGCCGGGACAGGGCGGTGCCCTGGGCGGTGAGGGCGGTGAAGGTGAGGTCGCCGACCCCGCCGCCGTGAAGCGAGGCGTAACCGAGGCAGAAGGAGCCGAGCAGCGACAGCGCGATGCCGGTGCCGCCGACGAGCAGGTATTTCCAGGTGGCTTCGAAGGCGCGCGGGGTGCCGTTGAAGTGCAGCAGGGGGACGGCAGCGAGCGTGACCGCTTCGGTGGCGATCCAGAGCAATCCCAGATGCCGGGCCTGGTGTCCGGCGCTCAACAGTCCGAGCACGGTGAGCAGCAGCGCGACGAACACGCGGTTGGGCCGTTCGGAGCGGAGGTGGAGATAGGGGACGCCGTAGCAGGCGCAGACCAGGAAGAGCAGCGACACCGCGGGAAGCAGGGCGCGCGCGAGCGGATCGAAGGCCAGCCAGTCCCCCGGTGCGACCGCCGGGGGATTCATGAAGAACGCGAGCACGAGCAGGAAATGAATCGAACCGAACACCGGCAGCAGCCAGGGCCGGGAGCGGTTTCCCGGCCACGCCGCGGCGAGCACGGCCCCCGCCAGCGGCACGATCGTGAGCCAATGGGAGTTCATTCTCGGAGCGTGGTGAGCTTGCGCGTGTCGAGGGAATCGAAGGCGCGCTGGATGCGGTCGACGATGATGCCGGTGACGAACACGCCGACGGTGACATCCAGCAGGATGCCGGATTCCACGAGCAACGGTGTGGAGTGGATGATCAGGAGACCGAACAGATAGATGCCGTTTTCGAGGATGAGATAGCCGCAGACCTGGGAGATGGCCTTGGCGCGGCCGATGAGCAGGATGAAGCCGGTCAGGATCGAGGCGATGGCGCCCGGCACGATCAGGGTGCCGGCATGTTCGGGCAGGAGCGGCAGCGCGCGGGCCATGGCCACCGCGGTGATGGTGCCTCCGGCCCCCAGCAGCAGGGACGGCACATGGCCGAGGAACGGCTGGATCTCGCGGTCGATGTTCGCCGCCCGCGTCGCGCGCCGCAGCAGCATCGGGATGACGATTCCCTTGCCGGCCATGGTGGCCACCGCCACCGCGATCAAACGCCAGTCGAGCGTCTCATGTTCGATCACGAGTGGCATCAGGCCGAGCACCACACCCTGGAGCGACATGGCCTGGATCAGGGACGGCAATCGGCTGCTGCCGAGGGCGAGCAGATTCAGGCCCATGGCCACGCCGAGGAGGAGGTTGAGGGTTTCCGTGTTCATGTCGCGCCTCCCTTCCAGGCCACCAACAGGGCGAACAGGCACAGGAGAAAGGCGGTGGTCAGCAGGAGCGGCACGCGACGGAAGGCGAGCCGAGCCAGGAGTGATTCCACGAGCCCCACCGCCACCGCCACGGCGACCACTCCCGTTGCCAGGATGCCGGCGGCGCCGAGCGGGGGCAGGCCCTCCATCGGGAGCACTGCCTGGACGAGCAACAACGAGAAGAGGAGCAGTTTGATCGAGGCCCCGTGCAGGATGATCGCCAGCGGGGGGCCGCTGTGATCCAGCACCATCACCTCGTGGATCATGGTCAGTTCGAGGTGGGTGTTGGGATCGTCGAACGGCACCCGGCAGTTCTCCGCCAGCAGCACGGTGAACAGTCCCGCCGCCAGCAACAGGGCGCCCGCGCCGGCCGAGGGCGCCAGCATGGTCTCGAGGGAAACGCTCCCGGTGCGGATGCCGAGGGAAATGACGCCCGCGAAAAGGGCGGCCTCCGCGAGCACCGCGTAGCTCACTTCGCGCGCCGCGCCCATGCCCTCGAAGGCGGACCCGGTTTCCATGGCCGCCCACGCCGTGGCGAATCGCGCCAGGGCCAGCAGGTAGATCAGGAGCAGGACGTCCCCGTGAAATCCCAGCGCGCTGCCCGCCGCTCCAAGGGGCATGAGCAGTGCGGCCCCGGTGAGGGCGACCCAGGCCACGGCGGGTCCCGCGATGAACCCCGGAGACGCCTGGTGGCTGATCACCACGCCTTTCCGCCAGAGCTTCGCGAGGTCGTAGTAGAGCTGGAGCACGGGCGGCCCGCGACGGCCGGCGACCCAGGCCTTCACCCGGTTGATCAGTCCCGGAAGAAGCGGCGCCAGGAGCAGCCAGAAGGCCAGTCGCAGGAGGAATCCGAGGACAATCATCATCGGGCGCCCTCCAGCGAAACCATCAGTCCCAGCGCGATCAGGCCGGCCAGGACGTAGAGGATGTAGTATTGCAGCCGTCCATGCTGGAGACGGCGCACCGCCGTCGAGACGTGCATGACGGCTGCGGCCAGGGGGCCGAGCACCCGTTCCAGCACGGTTTCGGGAACCCGTTCCAGCCGGAGGGCCGTGCCCGGGAACGGGCCCCGGGGCCGGCGCCATTTCAGGTCGGGCTTCAGAATCCAGGCGAACCAGCCCGAGACAATCCCGCCGAACGACGCGCTGGTGTATTGCATGCGAGCCCCCGGATGGGCGTAGCCGCAATCCCAGGTCGGTCCCCGACTCAGACCATTGCGGTGCACCCTCCGCCAGAGCGCGGTCGCCGCCGCCAGTCCGAGCAGGGCGAGCCCCAGGTGAACCGAGCCCAAGGTCGGCATCGATGCCGGAACATCCAGACTGGCCCAGGCCGGGCGCCAGGCTCCCACGGCGCGGGCGATGAGCGGCCAGGCGAGGATCGGGGCGAGCCCGAGCAGAAGGCAGAGGCTCGCCAGCGCGAACATGGGAGCGCGCATGCCGGGGCCGCATTCCTGCGCCTCGGCGGCGGCGCGGCAGCGGGGCGATCCGAGAAAGATCATCGAGGCCGCCTTCACGAAGCAGGCCAGAGCCATGGCCCCGGCCATGGCCAGAAGGATCGCGGCAGGAATGGCGGCCCAGTTGGCGGGTCCCTTGCCCAGGGCCGCCTGGAGGAGTCCGAGATAAAGCAGCCATTCGCCGATGAACCCGTTCAGCGGCGGCAGACCCGCGGCGGCCACGGAGCCGAGGGCGAAGAGCCCTGCGGTCCAGGGCATGCAGCGCCACAAGCCGCCGAGCCGGCTCATTTCGCGGGTGCCGGTGGCGTGCAGGACGGAGCCGGCGCCGAGGAAGAGGAGCGCCTTGAAGACGCCGTGATTCCAGACGTGGAGCAGCGCACCCGCCAGGGCCAGTCGGCCCCACGCGGCGTTGTCGTGGGTCGAGGCCACCAGGGCCCCGCCCACGCCGATCAGGATCACGCCCACGTTCTCGACCGAGCAGTAGGCGAGCAGCCGTTTGAAGTCGCTTTGGGCCAGGGCGAAGGCGATGCCCAGCAGGGCGCTGGTGGCGCCCAGTCCCATCACGCACCAGCCCGCGGTCGACGGCACCGGGAGCCATCCGCCGAAACGCACGATGCCGTAGAGACCCATCTTGATGGCGACGCCCGACATCAGGGCGGAGACGTGGCTGGGGGCATTGGCGTGGGCCGAAGGAAGCCAGACATGCAGCGGAAACACGCCGGCCTTGATTCCGAATCCGGCCAGCGCCAGCCAGAACAGGGGACCCAGATCGGCGTGGTCCCGCATGGGCCCGAGCTCCCAGCTTCCGGTCCGGGCGGCGAGACTGCCGAAAAACGCGAAGAGAAGAAGGGTGCCTGCATGCGAGGCGGCCAGATAGAGCCAGCCGGCGGCGCGGACCTCGGGGCGTTGGCGGTCCAGGGTGACGAGGAAGTAGGCGCTGACCGTGAACAATTCCCAGGCGATCAGAAAATGAAGTCCGTTGGCGCTCAGAAGAACCAGGCCCATGGCGGAAACCAGGGCTGTCCACCAGGCCCGGCCCCGGGGGGCGGATTCAGGGTAATGGGTCTCCGACCAGTATTCGCGCGCATAGGCCGCTCCGGCGGCGGCCACGACGCAGAGCAGCGCCAGGAACAGGGCGCTTACGGCATCGAGCCGGAGGTGGATCGTTTCCCCTCCCACCGCGAAGGCGCTGCGCCATTCCCAATCGCCGCCGCCGAGCAGCACCGAGAGGGCGGCCGCCAGGCCGGAGGCGGTTCCCGTCAGCGTGGCGGCGATCCACACCCGGGGAAATCGACGCCCGGACAGGATGCCCACCGCGAGTGCGGCGCCGGCCAGCAGGATGGGAAGTCCCGGAGTCATGGGGTTCCCTCCGGGCGCGGCGAAGGGGGTGTGGCCTTGTCCGACTCGGCGACCGCGCCAAAGACCTCGGCATCGGTCGCTCCCCGGCTGAGCAGTTCAGGGAGGTTGCCGTTGACCAGTAGACGGCTGAGGCGCCCGAGCAGATCGAGATGGGCGCGGGGCGAGGGGGCGATGAAGAAGAGCAGGCGCGTCACCGGGGTGTCGTCGGGTGCATTGCCGGGCATCGGCAGTCCATCGCTCAGCAGCAGCAGAGCGACCGTTCCGGAGCCGCGGCCGAGCGCGATCCGGGTGCTGGGATGCGGCAGGGCGAAGCCGCCGCCGATCGGAGCCCAGGTCACTCCGCCCGGGGCGCGCAGCCGTTGGGCGAGCATCCGGGCCACGGGCGGTGTCACCCCCGGCAGGGCCGCCACGATGCGGTCGAAGACCGAGGCCACCTCCGGGGCGGCAATCCCGCGCCAGATGCCGCCGGTGCGCAGCAGGGGTTCGAGACGGCACCCGGGGGTGAGCACCGATGATTCCGGGGCGAGAAAGCCGGCTTGAGCCGCCAGTCCCCGCGCCGCCGCCCATTCCGCCACCTGGCTGCGGTCGAAGATCAATCGGTCCCGGTCGATGGTATGGGGCAGGGCTTCATTCCGGATCCAGCCTTCCACGATGCTCTCCGAGACGCCGAAGGATTCCGCGAGTTGGATGAGATTGAGGTACATGGTGGGACGTTCAGGCCGGCGGCGAAATCACCACGGAACCGGGCCCGGGAAGAGTTCATCAGCGTCACGAGGATCCTGGGTCGGAAAACAATCGAAAGGCTCATGACGACGGGGACGGGTCAGTCTGCCGGAGAGGGATCCGGCTTCATGCGGCGTTGATATTCGCCAGTCCGGCGCGGGCCTGGCGGCTCAGGGCCACACGGCGCAGCACCTCGTGCATCTGGTGGGCGTCGGTGGCCCCGTTCAGTCGGGCCACCAGTCCGTCGTCCCGGGACAGCCGGGCCAGGCCGGAGATGACGAGGAGATACTGCGCGGCGTCGGTCGCCGGGACGGCCAGGAGGAACACGAGGTGAACGCAACCCACGGCCGGGTGTCCCCATCGCAGCGGTCCGGGGCTGCGACCCAGCGCGAAGGAAACCTCCTTCAAGCCCGCGATCCGGGCGTGCGGGAAGGCCATGCCGGCTTCCCTCTCCGTGCCGGCCATGAATTCGCGGTTCATGGCCGCCTGATAAAACGGCAGCGAATCGGGCACCCGGTTCCCCGAATGCAACGCCTCGGTCAGCTCCTTGATCGCCGAGGCGGATTCCTCCCCGCGCAGACGGGGAACGATCAGGTCCGGTGCGGTGAAATCGGCGAGGGTCATGGCACGGGTCCCGCGGAAGGAGTTACTCGGCCACGGGTGGGATGCGGCGGGGCCGGCCTTTCGGTTTCTTGCCGGATGCGGGCCGGGGGGCGGCGATCGGGGCTGGGGCCGGGGCCGCGACAGCTGCCGTTTCCTTCGGGAGGTACAGGTAGCGCCCGCAGTTGTCGCAGGTGTGGAGCATTCCGTCCTTGCCGAGATTGGCGAGGGTTCCGGTGGCGATGAGCAGGTGGCATTCGCTGCACACGCCGCCGCGGGCGATGGCCACGCATTTCCTGCCGCGCGAGGTCATCCGCTCATAGTGGGCGAAGAGCGCCGCGGGCACGGATTCCTTCAAGGCGGCGAGGCGGGCAGGGACTTCGGCCGGCTTCGCCAGCGGACCGAACTGCAACGATTGCATCTCCAGCAGCTGTTCCAGGTTCGTCCTCATGCCCGGAGCATGGCACGAGTCGTGCCGGTTCCGGGCATGGATTGTGCAATGGATTTGGCTGCTGGGGTTTATCCCCAAAAACGGGGGGGCCGGGAGTCGTGGAACCGGTTCCAGGCGGCCGCTTTGTGCACTTTCTGCGCGGTTTCGCCCTGTTTTGTGCAGGCTTCGCGTCAGCGAAGCGCCGGCCGTTTTCGGGCGATCCCGGACTTGATCGCCGCGGCTGCGACGGCCTTGGCGACGCGCTTGACGACCTCCCGGTTGAAGACGCTCGGCACGATGTATTCCGGGCTCAGTTCAGCGGGGGCGATGCAGGCGGCGATGGCGCGGGCCGCGGCGAGTTTCATCGCCTCGTTGACCCGCCGCGCACGGACGTCCAGGGCGCCGCGGAAGATGCCGGGGAAGGCGAGCACGTTGTTGATCTGGTTGGGGTAATCGCTGCGGCCGGTGGCGATGATCCACGCTTTGGCGCTGGCGGCCTCCTCGGGCATGATCTCGGGCACGGGATTCGCCAGCGCAAAGACGATGGGTTTCGCGGCCATGCGCTTGATCCAGCGGCGCTCGATCAGTCCGGGACCGGAGACGCCGATCAGGACGTTGGCCTGACGCAGGGCTTCCTCCACGCTGCCGCTCGCCCCGCGCGGGTTCGTGGCCAGGGCCAGTTCCTTCTTCGCCGCGTTGAGATCGGTGCGCGTGCGGGCATCCAGAATCCCCTGCCGGTCGCAGACCACCACGTCGCGCGCGCCGGCCGACATCAGCATGGTGGCGATGGCGGTGCCTGCGGCGCCCGCGCCGAGGATCACGATCCGCAGCCGGCTCAGTTCGCGGCGGGCGAGCCGGGTGACGTTCAGCAGGGCCGCGAGGACGACCACGGCCGTGCCATGCTGGTCGTCGTGGAACACGGGAATATCGAGGCGCTCCTGGAGGCGTTGCTCGATCTCGAAGCAGCGCGGGGCGGAGATGTCCTCCAGGTTGATCCCGCCGAAGCCCACGGACAGATGGGCGACGGTGTTGATGATTTCCTCGGTGTCCTGGGTGGCGAGGCAGATCGGGTAGGCGTCGATGCCGGCGAATTCCTTGAAGAGCATCGCCTTGCCCTCCATCACCGGCATGGCGGCATCGGGACCGATGTTGCCGAGTCCCAGGACCGCCGAGCCGTCGGAAATCACCGCGACGGAGTTGCCCTTGATGGTGAGCTGCCAGGCCTTGGCGGGTTGTTCGGCGATGGCTTCGCAGACGCGCGCCACGCCGGGTGTGTAGGCCATGGAGAGCGTCTCGCGGGTCGTGAGGGGGACCTTGTTCTGGATCGAGATCTTTCCGCCCAGATGAAGGAGGAAAACCTGGTCCGACACGTGCACCACGGTGACGTCCTTCAACCGGCGGACCGCCTGCACGATGGCTTCCATGTGCGCGTGATCGCGCGCGCGCACGGTGATGTCGCGCGTCATGCGTTTGGCGTCCGGATTGACGATGTCGACGGACCCCAGGTCCCCGCCGAGGCGGCCGATGGTCCGGGTGAGGCGGGCGAACATCCCGATGCGGTTGGGGTAGGACAGCCGCATGACGATGCTATGGCTGGCGGACGGGGCGGTTTTGATCCGTTTCATGGCGGAGCTGGGGCGTGGGCGTGGGCGTGGGTGCGGGTGGGTCGTGGGTCGTGGGTCGTGGGTCGGTGCGGGTTCAGGTGGGGGACTGTCCCGACTCGGGTGGCTCGGTGGTGGGGGAGGTGGGCTCCTCCTTTTCCAGGAGTCCGTATTCCTTGAGTTTGTATTGCAGGGAGCGGCGGCTGATTCCGAGCAGTTGGGCGGCCTCCGTGCGATTGGAGGTGACGTGCGTGAGGGTACGGCGGATGAGCAATTTTTCCACTTCGGCCAGTTTCATGCCGGGCCGGATGACGAAGGTGGCGGTGTTGCGGTCATGGCCAACCAGCAGCGGGGGCAGGTCCTCCGTGTCGATGGTCGCGTGGCGGCAGGTGATGACCAGCCGTTCGATGGTGTTCCGCAGTTGGCGAACGTTGCCCGGCCAGGGAAACCGCTGGCACACCTGGAGCGCTTCGGCCGACATCTTCCTGGGCTGGCGCTTGTGCTTGGCGGTGAAGTGTTCAAGGAACGATTCCACCAGCAACGGGATGTCCTCCGCGCGGTCGCGCAGGGGCGGAAGGGTGATGGGCACGATCTGGAGGCGGTAGAGCAGGTCCTCCCGGAATCTCCCCGCGGCGACCGCTTCCTGGAGGTTCTTGTTCGTGGCGGCCACGACCCGGACGTTCACCCGGACCTGTCGCGTGCCGCCCACCATGCGGAAGGTTCCATCCTCGAGCACGCGCAGGAGGTCGCCCTGGCCCTTCGGGGAAAGATCGCCGATCTCGTCGAGGAACAGCGTTCCGCCGTCGGCGAGCTGGAAGCGCCCTGGCTTCTCCGCGACCGCCCCGGTGAACGCCCCCTTCACATGACCGAACAGCTCGGCCTCGAGCAATTGCTCCGGAAGCGCGGCGCAGTTGACCGAGATGAACGGTTGGTCCGCACGCGGGCTTTTCAGGTGAAGGGTCCGCGCCACCAGCTCCTTGCCCGTGCCGCTCTCCCCATCGATGAGCACGGTGACTTCGCTGCGGGCCACTTCGTCGGCGAGCTGGGCCACGTTGCGCATGGCCTCGCTGTTGCCCAGGAGCAGGCTGAGCTCCGACCGCTTCTGCAGGCGCAGGCGGAGTTCGCTGTTCTCCGCGATCACTGCCTGGAACTCGAGCGCCTTGAGCACGAGCGCCCGGAGGCGCTGCATGTCGAGGGGCTTGGATAGATAGTCGTAGGCGCCCTCCTTCATGGCCTCGACGGCGCCCTCGACCGTCCCGTAGGCCGTCATCAGGATGAACTGCGTGTCGCGGCTCCGCTGCCGGGCCTCGCGGAAGAACTGGAGGCCGGTCATCTCCGGCATCTTCATGTCGGTGAGGACGAGATTGTAGAGCCGGTCCGCCATCCTTTGGAGGGCGGCGGGGCCGCTGTTCGCGGCGTCCACGGCGTAGCCTTCGCGCTTCAGCGCCTCCTGGATTCCCGCGCAAAGACCGCGTTCGTCGTCCACGACCAGGATGTTGATCTTGGACTTATCCACGCGGTGGTTCCCCCCCGGGCGGAAGAGGCAGTTGCAACGTGAACTCAGCGCCGCCTTCCGCTGCGGTCGCCGCCTCCACCTCGCCCCCGTGCGCGGTCACGATCTGCTGCACGATCCACAGGCCCAGACCGCTGCCCTCGGGTTTGGTGGTGAAGAACGGTTCGAAGAGGGTGAACTCCCGGCCCGCAGGGATCCCAGGGCCGGAGTCCTTGATCCGGAGCCTGACGCACGCCGCTGTCGTATCGTGGTCCGCGCCGACTTCCACCCGGCCGTTTCGTTCGATGGCTTGGATGGCGTTGATGACCAGGTTCACCAGGGCCTGGGTGAGCTGGGAAGGATCGGCCTGGAGGGAAGGCAGGTCGGCGGGCACGTTCACCAGGATCTCGATGTCGCGCGCGGCGGCTTCCGGCCTCAACAGGTCGCAGACATGTCCGACGATCCTGCCGAGCTGGACGGTTTGCAGCTCCAGGGACGAGGGGCCGCTCAGGCTGAGGAAGTGTTTGACGATGTTTTCAAGCCGGTGGAGCTCGCCGTGGATGATCTCGAACCGGCTGATGCTTTTCTCGCGGAGTGGCGGCGGCAGTTCCTGGAAATCCTCCTCGAGCAGTTGCACATGGATGTCGAGCGAGCTGAGGGGGTTTCGAACCTCGTGGGCAAAGCGGGCCAGCAGACGTGAAAGAAGCTGCCGCTTTTCCTGAACGGCAAGTTTGCTCACGTCCTGCCCCAGGGCGTTGGCCAGGATCTTTTCGATGGCGACGCGGATCATGCCTGGAGCGCTACGCCGGGGCCAGATCCGTTCGGGCAGAACCCGGGGAGTCGTGCATCCGGAAGTTGTTGGTGGCGGTTGTCGCGCTGCGACAACCCCGCCCGCGTTGAGCGGGCGGTGCCGTTGGGTGTTGCACCTTGGCGATGTCGTTGCGCCGCTGGACGCGACGAGTTCCATCACCCACAAACTGCGGATGCACCGCCCGGAGCGGTGAGCGGGGAATTCAATTGTCAACAATCTAGATGCGACCCCATTGCGTCCCGGATCGGGAACGGCTGGCAACGGGTCTTTTCCCAGAAATGGAGTTCGTACTCGGGGGGCGCGTCCACGCAGTCGTAGGTGTTCGGGATTTCTTCGCAACGTCCGTAGTACGTGACGATCCGGGTTCCGAGGGGTGCCCTGGCGAACTGGGCGGCGACGTGTTCGGTGTACCGGGCGTAGAGGTCCTCCGAGAGCGCCACCGAACCATCGATCTTCGCCACGTGGCTGAGGTTTTCCCCGAACGGATTGAAGAGGTAAAAGGCGTCGAAGGCGGAGAAGTCGATGTCCTCGATGTTGCCCTGGCGAACCCGGGCATTGGGGAGGCCGAGCTTCGCGACGCATTCCTCGGCGACCTGGCAGAGGTGCGGCCGCTGCTCCACCCCCAGGAACTCCCCTGGCGTGGTCAACGCTCCCACGAGGCAGAACTTCCCGGGTCCGCAGCCAATGTCGAGCACCCGGGTTCCCGGCTTTCGCACCAGGAAGGGCGCCGCCAGCCGGGCCACCTCCACCGGAGTCCAGTGGATGGATGAAATGCGACGCACCTCCTCGGGATAGAGGAGATCAAACGTCTCGTCCGCCCCTGCGTGGATGGATTCGAGAAGTCGCTTCGACAGCATCGAGCCGCCATTGAACAGGATTCGTGCCGGAGCGTCGGGCCTCAATGCGTGCTCGAGGTAAGACAATGGGGTCACATCCAAATAGGAGGCTGTGATCCGGGTTACTTCTTGAGTTCCATCACATCGAAGAGCCGTCCTTCCAGGTCGAATGCTTGGAGTTGGAGCGACTTGTCGTGGATCATGACGTAGGTCACGTGATGGCCGCGGTAGGTGCGCTTCTGGAACCATGTGCGGGAGGGCGCCACGGATTCGAGCCCGCCGCCGCCGCCGCCACTGGTGATGTAGATCGTTCCCTTCTCCTCATCCACCTTGTCCTGGTAGATCGGCCAGGTGCGCTCGTAGGCGTGCACGTGTCCGTTGAAGGCCATGTCGACGTGGTGCTTCTCATAAAGTCCCGCCAGGTGGCGGTGCCGCGGTTCGCCCCAGGTGGACTTTTCCTTATAAGTGTCACCGTAGTCGTCCTCGTCGGAACACCAGATGGTGTGATGATGGTAGCAGAACTTCCATGTCGCCTTGGACTTGCCGAGCTCTTCATCCAGCCAGCGGTATTGGTCGCTGCCCGGCTCCACCGACTTGTTGGTGTCGAGGACGAAGAACTGGGCGTTTCCGTAGGAGTAGGTGTAGTGGTACTCGGGTTCCGGGAGGCTGAAGTACTGGTAATAGAGCGAGTGGTTCCGTTCGTGATTACCGATGCTGGGGAACACCGGCACGCGACCCATCAGGCTGTGGGAGGCAGGCAGCATCTCCTTCACCCACTCGTTCTTGTTCGCGCCCTCGTCCACGACGTCTCCCAGGTGGATCTCAAAGTTGGGCCGCAGCGAGTAGGCGAAGTCCTGGAGTTTTTTGATGACCGGCCGGTTGCGTTGCGTGTCGCCGATCGCCACGAAGGCGAACGCGGACTCCGGCCGGACCGCCGTCTGGAGCGTCAGGGCTTGCCCCACGAGTTCGGTGCCGTCGGGGTTCCGGGTGCGGACGCGGTAAAAGTACGAGGTTTCTGGTTTGAGGCCGCTGATTCGGATCTCATGCATGGTGCCGCCCGCGTCCTCGGGTGTCTTCTGGTCGTAGGGCAGTTTCTCGCCGTATTCCACCCAGCCGATGCCGCTGCGGGAGGTTTCCCAGACGATGGTCATGCCGTCCTGCGTCGCCCATTGGAGGAAGGGTTGGGCGATGAAACGCTGACTTTCCGTTGAGGGGAGGTCGTAACTGATCAGCCGCGCGCCGGCGGCGGCCTCGTTGGCAAACACGGTGTCTGCGAGTGCTCGCGAGTGAAGTTTGACCTCCAGCAACGTGCCCTCCATCGGGCGGCGTTCCCGGCCGTTCGCATAACATCCGATGGTGAACGGCGCGTGTTCCGGGTAGAGGATTTCGCCCGATACGTTCTTCATCTCTCCATCGAGCTGGCCGTTCACATAGAGCCGTGTCGATCGACCGTCATAGGTCGCGGCGACATGATACCATTTGCCGGTCATGATCTTGTTGGTGCCCTGCAAAACGGAGAGACGGCCCTTGGCGCCGTCGCCAACCTTGGTGACCAGGCTGAACACAAAGGACTCGGAGGAATAACCGAGTTGCCAGCCGCCCTGGCTGGAACGATCCGCAGAGATGCAGCCCATGATGGACCCGCGTTGCATCGTCTCCGACAGGTTCACCCAGGCCGAGGCGGTCAACTCCCGGGTCGGCATCGTGAACTGGTTCGTCGCCACGTCGTCTGCGACCACCAGCCAGTCGTTGGTCCCGTCGAACCGATAGCCCTCGCTTGGGCCCAGCTTTTGTTTGGCCGGATGTCCCACGACGCGAGCCTTCACTTTGCCAGAAGCGTCGGTGGCGACGCCGCCGGCGAAGGCACCGACTGAAACTCCGAAATGGAGCAGTAGTCCGGGATCGGTGGTTTGGGCGAGGGTCGGCGAGGTGAGGGAGGAGACCAAGGTGAAGGCCGACAGAAGTCGGCGCCAACGTGCGAAGAGTGGGTTCATGGGCTTAGGGATGGGCTTGACCGACAGCACTGCGGAGGGATTCAACGTTTCGTTTCATGCGGTCAAAATAGGAACCGTCATGGGCCGGTGTTTCGCAGGTCTGGAATACGACCGCGGCGACCTGCCACTCCGTCTGCAAACGTTGACGAATCGCCTGCAGCGGCTCGGTCTCGAAAAGGATCAGGCGCTGTCCCGGCGGCGCGGCGGCCACCGCTTTGGTAACCTCCACCCACACTTCGGGCAAAGGCTCCTTGTCGGGGGACAGGGGAAGGGGGGTCGTGGTCCAGCCGAACCGCCGTGCCAGGTAGCCATAGGCGGGATGGGAGGTGAAGATCACGGCTTCCTTTATGCCCGGCGTGAGGTCACGGAAGGCTGATTCCAGGGCATCGAACTCCACTGCGAGACGATCAAAGCCGGCCCTAAAGGTGGAGGTATCCTCCGGCCAACGCTGGTTGAAGGCCGCGAGGATCTCGGCCGCCTGTCGGTGGGCCAGCACGGGATCCATCCACGTGTGTCCGTCGATGCCCGAGTGCGTGTGCACGCCACCCGATCCGTGGGAGTGGACGACGGTGGGAAGGGTCATCCATTCCGATTCAAACGCGCGGCTGGTCACGATCACGCGCCCCACCGGGAGGGCCGCCGTCGTCGCCCAGTGCTCGAAGTTGGCTCCGTTCAGCAGAATCAACGAGGCGCTCTGGAATTGTTGCAAGTCCGCCCGCGAAGGGTTCCAGAGACTGGGATCCGCCTCCGGCGGGCACAGGGATCTCACCGTCACTCGGTCACCGCCGATCTGTTGCGCGAAGAAGGCTAGCGGATAGAAGGAGGTCGCTACGGTCCGCGAGGCCGTGGGGCGCGACGGGGATGGGGAATCCACTCTTCGATCGCAGCCGACGAGAAGACCCACGCATGACGACAAGCAGAAGGCCCACGCTCGGACTCGGGGCATCCGTGTCCGGGGGCTGTCTTGTCGCGCGTTCACTGCAGCCACCCTAACTTTCGGCGCCCCGAGCAGGCCAATGGCAATTGGGTGACGATGCCATGGTTGGATCATTTCAGGCGGGAATTGAGCGTTTTCGGGTGCCCACGGCAAACCCGGTTGCGGTCAGAGCCATCGGATCAGGTCGGGAGCCGAGATGGTGATCACCGCCACCCCGACGACTGCGAGGATTGCTCCCGATCCCAGCAACAGGACGATCTCCCAGCTGAACATCGCCGCGATCGTGCCGCGCGAGACCCCGATACGCCGGAGCGTTTCGAGTTCCCGCGATCGGATCCGGATAGAGAGTGCGGTGACCAACCCGACGAGCAAGCTGGTCAGCAGCCCGAGGACCAGAGAGATGCCATCGATCAACGCGCGCAGCCGGAATACATACGCCAGCAGGTCATCCACCACCGAGAGCGGAACCGCTGCCTGCAGGGTCTTGCCGGAGTTCAGCCGGGAGGTGATCAAGGTGCCGGACTTCACCGAGTCCGGGACGAAGATGATCCCCGACAACGGCAGGTGGGCGTCGTCGGCATGGAGATGGAAAGCGCCGACATTTTCGGGAGTCACCTCGTTGTAGTCGATGAGGGCCTCGCTCAGGACGATCCGACCAGGATCCTTCTCCATCACCACCTTCTCCGGTGCCTTGTTCGGATCGACGTGCGCGTGCGAAAGTCCCTCGAGAATCCAGGCCGTCTTGGTGTCCGTGAACACCGCCTCGTCGTCCGGTTCCCCCGAGGGTGCGAGGACGCCCACGACGTGCATCTTCAGCGCCTGGGGTTTGGAGATGTCGAAGACCTCCCTTTGGTCCGAGAAGAGCGTGTCGCCGACCCCCAGTCCCAGCTCGCGCGCGAGGCGCGCGCCCAGGACTGCGTCCCCCAGAACGAGCGGGAGTGTGCCGGCCGCGGGTCTCAGTCGGCGATGCTCGAAGTAATCCGGGCTGGTCGCCACCAGCGGCCGGCCGCGAGTGGTGAAGCGGACATGGACCGGGATCCAGGTTCCGCCCCTGTTGGTGGACAGTTGCTGGAAATCCGCGAAGGAGATCGCGTCCGTTTCCACCCGTCGGAAATAGAGCAGCGCGAGGGTCAGGTCGAAGCGGTTGCCCTTGCTGCCGATCACCACCGGCGTGGCTTGAGCGCGGGTGACCAGCGAACGCTGAAAATCTCGGACCAGAACGCGCACCAGCATTGGGATGGCACAGGCCGCCGCGACGCAGACCGCGATGATCAGTGAGCGCGCCGGGTTGTGCCGGACATGTCGCGCGGCTAGCACCATCGGACCGGTCATGGTGCGTGCCCTTTCCGGCCCAAGTTCGCCAGGGCTGCGAGGTCGACCACCCGATCAAACTGGGGGATCAATCCGTGGTCGTGGGTCGCCATCACCACGGTGGCGCCGTCTTCGCGGGCCTGGTTCAGCAGCAGGTGAATCACCCTGGTTGCCGATGTGGGGTCCAGATTTCCCGTCGGCTCATCGCAGAGGATGAGCGGCGGACGGGTCAGGAGTGCGCGGCAGAATGCCACCCGCTGGCGTTCGCCCTGCGACAACCGGGCGGGGGCGCGATCCAGGACGCCCTGGATCCCCGCGGCCGCGGTGAGGCGTTCAGCCCGTTGTTGAAGGGCGGCGCGGGTTTCCCGGGCGCCGCCGACATAGCAGGCGAGGAGGATGTTCTCCCGAGCGGTGAGGTACTCGAGGAGTTCAAACTCCTGGAACGCCATGCCGATGCGGGTCCGCCGGACTGCGCGCCGCTGCTCCTCGGCGAGCGCCGACCAATCCTCGCCGAGTACCCGAATTCGCCCGGCGGCCGGCAGGCGGATCCCCGCGATCAAATCGATCAACGTGCTCTTGCCGGATCCGCTCGGTCCGATGAGCGCCACGGCCTCCCCGGGATGCACCTCAAGCTGGTCCAGCGAAAGCTGGAAGGAGACTCCATGGGCGAAGCGGACGCCCTCCAGATGCACGAGTGGCGCCCCTTTCACGGCGTCTCCCCCGCCGAGCTCTTCGGGGAAGTTCGGGAATCGGTTCCGGGCGTCGCCCCGGGCTTGTCCGGGTCGACGCGGTGTTGTTCCAGGGGTTCGACCCCGACGATGCGCCATCCGGACGCGGCGGCCGCCACCGTGTAGCGGGCACGGTATTCGTTCAATCGAGCGTGGGAGTGGCCCCAATGGTACACGACACCTTCCACGGTCCAGCGGGCGTCGAGGACGATCTCCGGCGCGCGGCGAGGCGCGCGGTGGGTGACCGACTCAACCTTCGCACTGATCAACGACACAGACTTCACGCGGCACAGCGCACCGCCTTCCTCCTGCAGGATGAGACTTCGGTAGATGTCGTCATAAGTCTTTCCGAGTAGCGGTCCGTCCACGCTCTGCGCCAGGGCGTCGTAGATCTCGCTCTCGGTGGTGTAATCAAACGCTCGATAAATGTTCGCGTGCAACGGTTGGAATATTCCGAGGGCCGCAGCGGTGGAGGGCAGTGGCGGCGGAGGGCTCAACCACGCGGGCTTGGGCAGTCGTCCGACCGGCCAGACGACGGCCGCGGCGGCCAGCAGGCCAACGGCGAGGATTCGAGCGCACCGGGTCCACACGGATGACGCCGTATACCGCCAGGCAAACATTCCCGCCAGGACCCCGGCGACGCCCAGGACCAGCGACGGCGCGGGAAACGTTCCCACTTCCGTGGGGGCAGCAGGGGGCACCTTTTGAAATCTCGCCTCAAGCGGGACTCCCGAGGCGTGCCAGGTGAACTCAGGTTCCTGCTCGCGGAACACCACAGGCAGCGTCTCCCCGTCGGCAACCAGGATGGCCTCGACCTCGGACAACGGTGCAGAATCGCGTTCCGTGGCGAGGAAGTTTCGCGGGTAGGTTCCCCAGACCAGGGACACGGAGCGCGGCGAGGCCTTGCAGGGATACTCCACCACGATCCAGACCTGCTGCCAGAGAGCCTGGGCCACCTCGATGAAACCCGGTCGCGTCTCTGGAGCGGGACGCTGGATGCGGAACTCCACGAGCACGGGTAGGATGGGCACCGAATCCACGGTGACAGCAATGGGCCGGTTGAGCACGGCGGGTTGGGGGCCGGCCATGGGGCCACCGAAGAACTCCATCAGCACCTTCCGTCCGGCCTCCTCCTCGGCAGGGGCCACCTCGTCACGGACGACGCGGTTCCAGTTCACGATCCCTTCGACGAAGCGGAGATTCATCAGCGCCTCGACCCGCACCGCGGAGCGCGTGACGTTGATGCGCACGTCGGCGTGGGCGCCCGGTTTGGCGTGGGCGAGTGCACGAGGCGCCGCCGGTCCGACGATGCAGCACAGCAGCAAGGCTCCGAGCAGCGACCGTGAAAGCGCTGAAGGCCGTGGGTTTTCGGGACGAAGAAGCGGCCCGTCGTGCCAGACGTCTCCGCCGGTTTCTGTGGCCCTCATCTGCATACATCCAATGAAAGCGGAGCGGGATGCTGCCGTCCCAGAGCGGAAAGTCATCAAGTTTTCGGAATGGGGTTCTTCTGGTGGGAGGGGCGCACAACGAATGGGTGGCACGGCTTCAACTTCCGGGGTCGGTCGCGACCTTTTCGACTCGGGAAACCTCGGATACAGCAAATCTGCGGACTGCTCGACCCTGCCTTGGATGATCGTGCGGTGGCCTTGGACTCGGGATCACTCAATAATGTAGATCCGGCCCCGCGGGAATCTTGCGCAAATCGAGGGGATCAGGGCACTTTCTAGGGATGGCTGATTTCCTCGCATCAAGTCGCAGGCGCGCTGGCCTGATACGACGTGCTTTCCGGGAGGGGAGTTGTCGTCCGTGAGGCGGGAGCAAGCCCAGTCGGCTGTTGGTCGGCTCGTATTCGGGAGGGGCAAGTTGTGCCTTCTGTTTGGCGTGATGCTGTGGGTGGATTGCCGTTTGCCTGAGGAAACCGGGGCGGATCCGGCTCGGGCGGGCGTGCCGCGGAAAGCCCCAAGTTCCCGGGTCCCTTCGTCCGCATCGGTTACCAGCGAGGGTGGGTTCACACGTCCGCCGAATTGGGTGTTCAGCCCGGAGACGCCCGGGAAGGGTGAGGTCTCCTCCGTGGCCTGCGGCGGTGATTTCAATGGGGATGGATTCTCCGACCTGGCGATTGGAGATGCGGTTCACGACCAGGGGCGGGGACGGGTCCAAGTTTTCTACGGAGGGAAATCAGGGTTGCCGTCGCAGCCCGATGTGCTTGTTCCAGGTGCCGAGGGTGACCGTGAATGTGGGAGCCGGCTCCGGATGCTCGGGGATGTGGATGGCGATGGGTTCGACGATTTGCTGGTGGCCCTCCGATCCGGCAGCTCCGGAATGGAAGAAGGCAGGGTTGTCCGCGGAAGCCGGATGGGATTGGTGAATTCAGGTGGTTGGGTTGTTCCTGTCGGAGGCTCTCCGATCGGGGACATCAATGGGGATGGATACGCGGATATGGCCAGTGTGTTCCAGGACCAGGCCCATGGAACGGCCCTTCAGATCCTGTGCGGTTCGTCCCTGGGTCCAACACTCCTGAAGAACTGGAGTGTTCACAGCGAACAGTCTGGATCCATGTTCGGGAATGAAGTCGCCGGAGCGGGGGATGTGAATGGAGACGGCTACGAGGACATGCTGGTCAGTGCGCCCGGTTTCAGCGGCCGCCTTCGCCGCAGCGGCAAGGCCTATCTGTATCTGGGTTCCCCGCAGGGGCCGGGTGGGAGGCCCGACTGGACTGCCGAGTATCCGCTGCCCGTACGGAAAGACGTGGATGAGGCGTACGAGCAGTTTTTCGGTCAGGGGCTGGCGATGGCCGGAGACGTCAACGGCGACGGTTTTGATGACGTGATCGTGGGTGCCGCCTTCGCGGAGAACGGGGATCTGAACGAGGGCCTCGCGTTTGTCTATCACGGTTCGCGGCAGGGGCCGAGCCCGTCGCCGGACTGGCGGGCCGAGAGCAACCATGCGCATTCCCTGTTCGGTCAGTCGGTCTGCAGGGCGGGCGACATCAACGGCGACGGCGTTGACGACTTGGTGGTGGGACTGCCCGAGGCGACCGATGGCGAGATGAGGGAAGGCGCGGCGGTGGTTTACCACGGGTCCAGGTCTGGGCTGGCGTCCAGGCCCGCCTGGCTGATGGAGAGCGACCATTCCAACGAGGAGTTCGGGAGGGTGGTGTCGGGTGCGGGAGATCTGAACGGGGACGGATTCGCCGACGTTCTGGTTCTGGGGCCCAATTATCGGGTGGCCGTGAACGGGGCGAGCGCGAAGGCCGGCCGGCTGGTTGTGGCTTACGGCGGTCCCAAGGGACTCCGGTTCTCGAACAGTTGGAGCCTCGAGAAGCCCTTTCTAACGGCCCTGCAGCAGTCTTTGGAGCGCTACGGACAGCGGTATGGATCCGTGGTTTACTGGGGGCCGTGGATGGTGGCTCTCGCTGCCGTGTCCACGGGTTTTATGATTGTTCAGGCCCGACTTCGCCGGCTTCTGAGGCAGGAGATCGAAAAGAACCGGCTGCTGATCATCGAGCAGGAGCGGACGCGGCTGGCTCGTGATCTTCATGACGAACTCGGCGGACATCTGGCCCGCCTGAGTGAGCCTGCGGAGGGTTCAGGCGAGTGCATCGCTGAGGCCGCCCGGGGCGTGACCACCGGAATCGAGCGCATCATCTGGTCCTTGCATCCGGGGCACAGGTCCTTGTCGGACCTGGCCTGCGGGTTGACCGATCTGGCGGAGAACGTCCTGCGGGACACCTCGATCCGCCGTCGATTCGATATCCCGCTGCAGCTGCCCCCGATCGAGATGTCGGCGGAAACTCTGGATGCCATCTATCGTGCGGCACAGGAGGCGTTGAACAACGTGCGGAAACACAGCCAGGCAACCCAGGTCACGCTGGGCATGACCCTGCGGGGCGATCGACTGGAGGTGCGCATTGCGGATGATGGCCTGGGTCTGCCGGAGGGGGCTGCGGTGGCCAGGGCGGGCCTGGGACTGGCCGGCATGGCCGCCCGCCTTCGGGAAGTGGGGGGAACGTGGGCCGCCGAGCCCAATGACCCCAGGGGTCTGGTCATCCGCCTGGCCGTGCCGTGCCGAAGTTGATTTGTTTTACGTTCCAGTTCGCAGGCTTAAGAGACCGCACCATTCAACCGGCGCCGACTGGCATCGGAGCCGTCCGTACGTACACCCCGTCTCACTTCATCGGTTTGTCCGATGGACAGCGCAGCGGCAAGGTCTCCAGCATGCTGTTCCAATGCCGGTCCGCGTAGCCATTCTCGAAGACGATCCGCGCCAACGACAGGCTTTGGTCGCTGCCCTCGGGAGCTCGACGATCTACGAAGTGGTTGCCCAACTCGATTCGCTCGTGGCTCTTCATGCCGCGCGCGGTCGACTTCAATGCGATGTCGCGCTGGTGGATATCCAACTCACGGATGGTTCCGGGATCGAAGCCATCCGGTTGCTGAAACATTCCGGGACTCCACCCAAGGTGGTGGTGCTCACGGTGCTGCAGGACTCGGCCACCCTCTTTGCCGCCCTTCAGGCGGGGGCGGACGGATATCTGGTCAAGGGCAGCGATCCCAGGGGCGTGCTCGCCCGATTGGGCGATCTTCTTGCCGGAGAAGTGCCGATGTCGGCAGCCATTGCCCGACGTCTTCTGGATCATTTCCGGCAGGCTGCGCCTGGGCGCACCGAGGCCTTGACGAACCTCACGGCCAGTGAAACGGAGGTCCTGGCTCTCCTGGCCCAGGGACAGACCAACCAGGAGATTGCCGAGATCCGGCGCGTCGCTTTATCCACGGTGCGGAGTCAGCTCATGGCCATTTACGCGAAGCTGCAAGTCCGCAACCGCACGGAAGCCGTGGCACTGTTTCATCGCTCACGCTGAACGGGTTCTTCCTCGGTTCGTCCGATGGACGTAAGCCCCCGGGCTCATGCGACCATGGCGCGTGCACCGTATTCATCGATTCGCCGCGAGGACTGCATTTACCTTCGTGACGCTGGTGGCTGCGGTCCTCCCTGTGTTCGGCGGAGCGACGGTCCGGATTGTCACGCCGCCGGTGATCACCCTTCAGCCGGTGGGTCAGCGGATGCCGGAGGGTTCGGCGGTGACCCTCACCGTGCGGGCGTCCGGGGAGGG
>CAYZAE010000068.1:0-12919 GCA_964476125.1 uncultured Verrucomicrobiota bacterium
TCACCGTCACCAGGCGCAGTCCCTCATGCTCGAAGCGCGGTTCGGAAATCTCAAACGTTCGAAACATCTCAGGTCTCCTCGAAGAGAATCACCCCCTTGGCATTGCGCCCGGAGAGCATGTCGTCGATCGCCTCCCCCAGCCGCTCCAGCGGATAGGTGCGGGTCACGAGTTCATCCAGCTTCAACTCCCCGCGGCGGTAGTGCCCGAGGATCCGTTCGAAATCGCGCCCCGGCACGCACCCGCCATACAAGGGCGTGACATAGGTCTTGTTCCACATGAACCACGGCATCGGCACGGTCACCGGATCGTTGATGCCGCTGACCTGCAACGCCATGCCCCCGTCCCGCACCAGGCGCAGCGGGGCGAAGGCCAGCGCCGGCACGGACGTCGCCTCAAACGCGTAATCCACCCCGCGCCCCCCATTCTGCCGCCGCACCTCCTCCGCCAATCGCGAGAAATCAGCGTCCACCGGATCCGCGAGAATTCCCGCCGTCGCCCCGAACCGCCGGGCCTGCGCCAGTCCGGATTCGCGCACATCAATGGCCAGAATCACCGCCGCACCCGCCAGGCGGGCGCCCTGGATGACATTCAGCCCGACACCCCCGCAGCCGATCACGGCCACCGTCGCGCCGGGCCCGATCTTCGCCACGTTCACCGCCGACCCGAACCCCGTCATGACCCCGCACCCGACAATGCAGGCCGAGGCAAACGGAACGCCGTCGGGCAAGCGCGTCACCGCCGCACCGCGAACCAGAGCCAGTTCCGACAGGGTGCCGAGATTGAAGGAGCGATCCACCGGTTGTCCGCGCCAGGTCGTGCCTTCCGCGCGCGCATGGCCCGCTGAACGCTCCATCACATGCGCCGGCCGGCTGCTCTCGCACAACACCGCATCGCCCCGCCCGCACGCGGCACAGGTGCCGCAGGGAATGGCCCAGTTCAACAACACCGGATCCCCAGGCCGCACATGACGCACGTCCGGCCCCACCGACCGCACCACGCCCGCCCCCTCGTGTCCCATGACCAGGGGCCGCTTCCAGCTCAGCGAGGCGTGGTCCGTGTGACAGATCCCCGCCGCCCGCATCGAAACCAGCACCTCGTCCCCCGCCGGCTCGAGCACTTCCACTGTCTCGAGGGTAAAGGACCCCTTCCCATCCGCGATGGCCGCCCGCGCTTTCATCGGAATCAGGCCGAAGCCGCGATGCGCTGCAAATCCGCCCGCGTCTCCGCGTAGGTCGTGGAATAGGCGAGAATCTTCGGATCCGGCTTGATGCCGCGAACCCGGCAAAACTCGGAGTACAGGCCCGGCCACCAGTTGCGGTGCTGCGTCAGGCCGTCCGCCTGCCAGCTTGCCCAGTCCGAAACCACCTTGCTCCAACAGTCACTCCCGTACTTCGCCGCCCGCTCCACGTCGTTGTCGAACTGACTGACATACCACTCGCGCCCGATGCGCGCGTGCAGCACCTCGTCCGCCCAGTCGTAATCCTGGAACAACTCCGCGAGGGGATCCCCCGACTCCCGGCCCACCTCCCACTCGTAGCGCTTCCCCGTCTTCGACATCAGGCCCTGCTCGATGAACCACAACACCGCATGGCGCTCCGGCGGGGTCAGCTGCTCGTTCAATCCCTTCGACCACGTGAAATTCACCATCACGTGCTTCGGCCAGTCGATCCCCAGCTTCACGAACCCAACCTCCCCCATCATCGCGTGCCGCGCCTCGTCCCACAGCTGACGCGTCATGTCCCGATGGAACTCCCACGGCTTGTCCGGGCTCTCCACCAGAATGGTCGCCATCATCTCCGGCACGTCGATCTCCCGCAGCCGCTTGAAATACATCATCAGCGTCTTCGGCGACGCCGGAAAATCTGGCCGGTACAGGAACTCCTCCGCATGCACCCCCATGTTGTACGGATCCGGAAAACGCGAATCGCGACGCGGCGTGCGTTCATAGTTGTACGGGGTCCGCGAATACCGCGGCTCGGGCAGCCCCTCCGACCTCTCGTCCACACCATCCAGATCGCCCGCCACCAGCAGGCAGCGATCCATCAACCGCAGCCAGCCCACCGGATCCTCCCCCCGGGGCTCCTCCGCCAGCGCCGCCAGCGCCTGCGTGCCCCAGGCCAGCATCTGGTCCACCTCGATCAACGCAAACCGCAGCACCCGCACCGTCGGCCAGTCCGCCAGCCGGTTGGTGTCGGCCAGATGCCGCTCCATCCCCCGCTTCAACGCCGGCAACGCCTTCCCGTATAACCCCGTCAAAAGGTCCAGCGTCCCCGGCGCAGCCAGAATCTCGTCGAACAACAACCGCAACCCCTCATGCGGCACCTTCTCCAATCCCAGCGGCGGATGCCGCATCTCGGCGACACGATCGCGGATCGTCGAAATGTGCTGCGCACAAAGATGTGCGTGCAGGCTGAAGGCCATCTTGAGCTCGTACACGGGCTCCGCCGTCATGCGCGCATTGAGAATCCCCCAGATCCGTTGCAGCGCGTAATGGTACCGCTTCAACCGGTCCACCACCTCGTTCACCGACAACCCAGGCCTCGCGGCCTCCTCGAACGAGCAGAGCCCGGCCAGGGGCGGAAGGTTTTTGTACGGACGATATTCAGGCGCATTCATGACGTTAAAGCGAAGGGCGATTCCAACAGTCGACGCCCAGGCCTCAATCTATCCCGACACCCCACCACCTCCAAGACCGGGGTTCAGGGAGGGCCAAAGACCCTGTCCCTCCAAGGTTTGGCCTCTCCCCGGCGGCACCGTCAGTAACGCGGCCCGCCCGCCAGCCCGCCCGCCCACCCCCCGGCATTCCGCCATTCCCAAGCTCCAGTCAGGCCGCTGGTGTCACCCCAAGAACGATGTCGAATCTGGCCGACATCTCCCCGGCGCGGGATTGCTTCAAGGGACTGAAGGGCACGGTGACCAGCGCACGCCTGCTCTTGTCGCCGAGCGATTTCCAAACGCCATCCCTCTCGTTGCCCTCGTGGCCTTGAATATAGAGCTGGGTGGTGAACTTCGGCTGCCCCGGCCGCTTGATCGCGAAATGGATGTGCGGGGTGCGTCCCGTATACGGCACAGGCTTGATGGTGCGGAAGACATACTCGCCGCGGGAACCCGTCACGAAACGCCCAAATCCCTGGAAGTTCCCGTCCCTGCGCACCCGGTGGTCCGAACCAGTGTGCAGGTAGGCGCCATTCTGATCGCACTGCCAGATCTCCACCGTGGCATTGCGAATGGGATCACCCCGGTGATCCAGAACCCGGCCACCGACCCAGCTGACCTCACCCACCGCCGGGGTGATGGAATCATTCACCACCAGCAGATCGTTGTCGGTGTCGAGCGGCAACCGGTCCGGATAGAACGGGCCTTCCGTCTGCGAGGGGGTGAGCGCGAGACGCGCCGCAAAGGCTCCGGCCTCGGCAAACAAAACCGAAGCCATGCCAAGCCGGGTCAGAAAACGTCGGCGCGCCAGCGGGAAAATCCGGGAATTCATGGAGGGTGATCCAACGCGGTCACCCGCGCCGAATCAATCGCGAATCCCGCAGGAACAGCGAGACAACCAGGCTCCTTCAGTCGGCACCACTCCCGGCCGATAACCGGACGTCAGGTGGCCTCGTTGCCACGGCCCCCAAGCGGGAGACCACCCAGGGTCCCTCCGCCGCGAAGCCGTGCCCGGTCGTGCCCAGGTCTGCGGCGACGCCTCCCCAGGACTCCCCATGCCCGCCCCCCAACGCACCCCCCGTCCCAGGTCCGTCCCCCACGGCATCCCCCGCCTCCGGCCCTCGGTCCCGGTTGCGGCCCTCGCCTCGTTCCTCCTCCTCCTCCTTTGGGCACCTCCCTCGCCAGCCGGCCCCGACACGCCGATCCTCCGAACCTGGGAGGAATTCGACGCCGCAACCCTGATCGAATACGACAAGCCGTCCGGCACCCGTTTCCTCGAAGGCGCCGAGGTTCTTGAGATCGCGAACGCCGGCCTCTGCAGCGGCTCCCATTTCCTCGCCAAACGAATCATTCCCACCGGCACCGGCACCGGCACCGGGACTGGGAATGGCAATGGCAAAACCCCGCAACCGGACCCCGGTCCCCTGACGCTGCTGTTCGATTCCCCGCGCTCCTTCGTGGGCCTCTGCGTCGGCAATCCCGAGGGCAAACAGCCGCGGGAAATCTCCCTGCTCGGGTATGACAGCGCCAACGCCACCAAGCCCGTGGCTGTCGCGCGCGTGGTGTTGCCAGGGGGAACCCCCATCTCCCAGCGGATCACCCTCTGTCGCATGCTCGATCGCGACCTGGTCCGCGTGGAACTCCACTATGGCGACGAGGGCGTCGAATACCTCGACGATCTCCAATCCGGCACCGCGACCGGAATGGCTTCGCATATCAGCTTCGAGGAGCACCCCGCCGGAACGCTGATCGAATCGCAGTACCCCGGAGTCACTTTTCCCACCCGCCCCGAACTGGTCGCCAGCACCGCCCTCGGCGTGGGAACGCATTCGGAGTCGCAGGCGCTCCGTCAACGCGTCGCCGGCGAATCCGACCCCGGACCGATGATCCTCGATTTCGCCCCCAGCCAGGGCGCGATCCGCGTCCGGACCGGCTATCCGCCGGCCGAAAAGCAGAGCGGCCCGCTGCGCGTCCGCCTGCGCGCCCTCGCGGCCCACGGCCAGGGGCACGTGCTGGTGGCCTCCGACGAAGTGGAGATCCCCCACAGCCAGGCCATCACGCGCACCCTGGAGGTCTGCCGCCTCGAAGGCGATATCGTGCGCATCGAGATCGAGTTCGACTCCTCCTTCGGCGGACACGAGGTCATCGACGATCTTCAGTTCGGCCCGAACCCCGTCCCCACCCCCACGGATACCGGCGCGCCGCGCATCACGATCGAATCCCCCGCCGACAACACCCGTCTTGATCAACCCACCTCCCGGCCCGAACACCGGACCACCCCGGTAACCCTGCGGGGTGTCATTGAGGAGGATCGGGCCCTGAACAGCTTTCGCGTCCAGGTGCTGGATGCCGGCGGGAACGTTCGCTTCGACGACGGCGAGCGGCTGGGCGTTGTGACCGGTGTCGCGCCGAACTTCCGTTTCGAGACGCCCGTGCTCCTTGAGTACGGAGCCAGCACGGTCCGCCTCACAGCCATCGACGCCGCCGGCAACACCACCCGCCTGGACCACCACCTTTCCTACCTCGGCCCGCCACCGCTCGAGGTGACCGGCACGAGCCCCGGACTCGCCCTGGCTCCCATCATTTTCCGCGAAGCAAGCACCACCGGTCCCGCCCTCTCCAACGCCCCCACCGTGGTCCGCCTGACCGGCCGCCACATCCATCCCGAAACCCGGTTCTATCTCGTGCCGGAAAGCCGGTCGGACCTGCCGCCCAGCGCCCCCGACCTCATCGATGTCCCGCCCGCCTGGCGCTCCGCCGACCAAACCGAAGTCGATCTCCCGATCCCGGACTTCCTGTTCCGGGCCCCCGGCCGTTATGTCTGGATCGTCTGGGATCTCTGGGGCCGGCCCGGACGCAACGAATGGACCCATGCGGGGACGTTCGAGGCCCGCGCCTGGCCGCAAGCGGCGCTTGGCTCGATCGGGTTCCGGAACCGTGACGAACGGAACGACATCGGCGATTTCGAAGGGGTCTACGGCGAGGAGGTGCTCCCCGACTTTCTCGAACCCGCCACGCCCATCGACGACTGCCGTCGCGGGGCGAACGCCATCAACTTCTTCCTCGGCCGCTACCTGCCCACCCTCAATGCCCCGCGCGCCGGCGGCAGCTGCTTCGGATTCGCCGCCGTATCCCAATTCTTCCGGAACGGCCTCTGGCGAACCGAAGGCTTCGATCCCGCCGTTCACCTGCCCGCCGGTTTCCGCGCCGCCGAACCCATGCGGTTCACCTCCGCCAACTGCCGCCCCCAGGTCCCCGCCAATCTCTGGGCCCAGATCCAGACGATGTTCGGCGTCCATACGAGCTACGAATTCCTCAATGTCTGGGCCGATCAAGCCGACGACCTCAGCAACGGCGCCATGAGCGGAAATCCCCTCCGCGTGGCGGACCTGATCCGGGACTACCCGGCGGGTTATGTGCTCGGCTTCACCCCCTTCACCTCCAACGTGGGCCACGCCGTCGCCCCCTACCGCGTTGAGAATCGTGGAGCGGACACCGTCCGGATCTGGGTCATCGACTCGAACTTCCCCTACGACCCCGCCCAGGCCGAGGACGCCCTGCCCAACCGGGCGGCCGTAAACCGGTTCATCGACATCGACCGGCGCTCGAACACGTTCCGGTTCTCGCTGAGCGCGACCTCAGATCCCGCCCTGGAATACCAGACCACCAACCGCATGACCGGCAGCGCCCTCGTCGCCGTGCCCATGTCCGTCTTCACCAACCCGCGCACCATCCCGATGACGGATTACCTCGCCGAGCAGTACTTCGGAATCACCGGGGACGTGGAACCGGAGCTCGAAATCGAAGGCCACGGCTCCTGGGGCTGGGATGAATCCGGCGACTTCCACGGCCGGCTCCAGGGACTGCGCGTCGTTCCTTCCTTCGACGGCGGCGACCCGGGCACGGGCAACCCCCTCCTGCTCCTCCCCACCAACGCCCCGCGGTTCACCGTCTCCCTGGGCGGCAAGGACCCCACCCACCACCTGGTCACCGGCAACGGCGGCATTGTCTTCGGCGCCCGACGCACCGACCGCACCCCGGCCACGAAGGACCTCTACCAGTTCACCTCCGACGCCGGACGTCCCCGTTCGCTGCGCTTCCTTCCCGGCAGTCCCGCCGGATCCTGGACCCCTGAACTCGGGTTGGTCCTTCCCAACGACGGTGAACTGCTTTTCCGGCTGCATCACCTTCAACTCGAAGCCGGCCAACCCGTCCAGATCGAAGCCCTTCCCTCCGAACGCGGACTCCGCGTGCGCAACGAGTCCTCCAAACCCATCGCCTTCCACCTCGAGCTCTCCACCGGAAACCGCAAACCCTCCTGGGACAACCGCTGGTTCGGACCCTTCCTTCTCCCGGCTGGCGCAGCTCTCGACCTGGTCCCCGCCCGCTGGCCCGCCATCGACACCCTGGACGCGCGCCTCGACGAGGACAGCGACGGCGTCCCGGAATCCGTGGCGCCCGCCCCCGGACTCCCCATCGACCTCAAGCCCGGTGACACCGGGGATTGCAACCGCAACGGCCTCCTCGATGCCGTGGACATCGCTCGCGGAACTTCGGTCGATGCGAACCTCGACGGCATTCCCGACGAATGCCCGCCACCCGACAACGGAGGGAATGGGAACGCCGGTGGCGGCGGTGGTAGCGGCAGTGGCGGTGGCGGAAAAGGCGAATGTCCGCCCGCCGGGGAACACCTGATCGCCTTCGACACGCTCGCGAATGGCCCTGTTCCCGCCGAGGCCCTGGGTGCCGCGTCCCTGCTGGGTTCGGCCGAGATCCGGGATGGTCGGCTGGCGTCGGTTCCGAGCGCCGACCTTGGGAGCCCCGACACCGGAACGCTTTCGCTGCGTTTCGCCTGCCCTCGCGGTTCTGTGACCCTGGGCGTCGTCAACCCGGGCAAGAGCGGCAGCCTGCGGGCCCGGGCCTGGGCCTACAGCGCCACCGACAGCACCAAACCCGTGGCGGAGGCCGTGGCGACGGTTCCGGCCGGGTCCGACGGAACCGTGCCTCTGATGTTGTGCCGACCGTTGGAACAGGACATCGGGCTGGTGGTGCTCGAGTTCGATTCCGTCACGCCGGAAACCCTGCGCAGCATCACCCACTCCACCCGGGCGAATCATCAGGTTCAACGGCTCGACTTCGAGGATCGCCCGCCCGGAACACTGGTCTTCGGCCATTACCCCGGGGTCACCTTCCCCGACCGCCCCCGGATCACCCTCGCCGAAGGCCTCGGCGTCGCCGCCGGATCGGGCACCCGCGTGCTGCGAAAGGTCCCGAACGACCTCGACCCCGGCCCGCTGACACTTGGGTTCGACCCGCCCCAGGCCGAGGTGCGGGTCATGGTCGGTTATCCGGTCACCGAAAACGACGGACGCCCCCTGCGCGTCGCCCTGCGCGCCTACGACGCCACCAAGGGCAACCCCGCCCCCATCGCCACCGTCGAAACCGTCATCAACGCCCCCCGCGCCATCAGTCGCATCCTCGGACTGAAACGCTGCCAAGCCGACATCCACCGCCTTGAAATCCAGTTCCTCGATCGCGCACTCGGCGGTCTCGAAGCGATCGATGACCTCGAATTCGGACCCGTGCCCGTCGGTTCCACCGAACCCGACACCACCGCCCCCGTCCTGCGGATGCTCAGCCCCGCCCAGGGCGCCGAGATCCAGCAGTTCGATCCGCTCCAGTCCACGGGCGGAACCAACCTGGTGCTGGAAATCACCGAGGACCGCGCCCTCGACCGGGTGGTGGTGATCGTCCGCGATGCCACCGGAGCCGAGTTCCGTCGCCTGGATGACTCGACCCTGCGTCTGACGGGAACCGCGCCGCGATTCCGCCTCGAAGCGGTCCTGCCACTGGCCTACGGGCGCAACACCGTGGAAGTGCAGGCCGTCGACACCTCCGGCAATGCCGCGTCCACCGCCTCCGATCCCCTCGTGATCACCTACCGCGGTCCCGCCCCGCTGGTCCTCGCCTCCGCCACTCCCGCCGTGGGCTATCCGGAGGATCTCGTCCGCGAAGCGCACAACCGGAGACCCGCCGAGTTTCCCGAAATCAAGCTGCCCTCCACGGTCTTCACCCTCGTCGGATCGAACTTCAACCGGCTGGTGCGCGTGTTCGCCGTGCGCGACGACCTGGCCCGGATCCCGCCCGCCCCGGTCAACCTCATCCCGGCGGAGATCGTCGCCCGCGATGCCGCCGGGACCAACCTCCAGGTCCGGCTGCCCGCCGGAGTCTGGGCGGATCTGGACATTTCCACGGACAAACCCCTCCGCTGGATCGTCGAGGACGCCTGGACGCGCCCCGACCGGGTGACGTGGACGCTCGGCGACCGCTTCATCGCGCGCCAGCGGCCGTGGCCGATGACGTATGGATTCGGATTCCTCAACGTCGAAGGGCCCAACTCCCTGACCGACTTCGATGGGGTGTTCCGACACAACGCCTACACCGCATGGTCGAACCGCTGCTGGCGCGACCTCATCTACCTCGGCTTCTACGAATGGGGCTACAGCGTCACCCTCAACCGCAGTCCCGGCGGCAGCTGCTTCGGCTACGCCGCCGCCAGCCAGGCGCTTTACCTCGGCGACTTCGATCCCGCCTGGCTGAACAGCGGCTTCATCGATGTCGTCCGGCTGCCCTCGGGCCGGTCCGAGACCGGACAAATCCGCGAAAACAACCCCTCCTGCGGCCCGCGCTCACCCGCCTCCCTCTGGAGCTGGATCCAGACCTACCACGGCATGCAGCAAAGCGAGGAGCACCTCCTCCAGCAGCTCAATCAGATCGTCCAACGCGGCGGCATCTGGCGCGGAAATGTCGGCGCCCGACTCGCCCAACTCGGCACCCGACCCTACGCCTACCTGCTCTGCATGAAGCCGCGGTCCGAAACCACCGGCCACTGTGTGCTGCCCTACCGCGTCGAACCCCTCGATGGCGGCATCACCCGGATCTGGGTCTACGACCCGAACTATCCCTACTATCACTCCCTCCCGGAAACCCACCCGGCCAACGTCCGGTCAGTCTACAGCTACGTCGATGTCAACCCGGCCGCGAACAACTACACGTTCGACGTCGATGCCAGCTTCGACACCAACAACGTTGCGCTGGTCCGGAACCATTACCACGCCGGTCGACAATGGTCCGGCGAAGGACTCAGCGTCACGTTGCTGCCCACCGGCGACCGCACCATGCCCGGCCTCGGTTACGGCATCAGCTACCTGTTCGCCTCCGTCGCCGGCGACGCGCGACCGCTCTATTCCAATTCCCAGGGCAAACGCTGGGGCTGGAGTCCGGAAGGAAAACTCGTCCAGGAAATGGATGACATCCATCCGTTCACGCCCTTCACCTTCGCCGGCGATGAAACCGACCAGGTCAACCTCCTGACCCGGCCTTCGAACACCTGGAGCCATCTTGAGATCCAGGTTCGCGGTACAAACTACCAGTTCGCCACGGGCGGTGGCGGGGTGATTCTCGGCCTTCGAAACCCGGACGCCTCCCCGGGCACCGTCGATCACGCGGAACAACGCCTCGTCGACGGCACGCCACGCGCCATTCGCTTCGAGTCCGAACGTCCCAACACCGCCCTCGAACCGTTCGTCATCCTCCCCGAAACACCCGGCAACCGGACCCACCACGTGGCCTGGCACTGGCAGGACCTCCGCCTGCCCGCCGGTTCCCCCATCGTGTTCGAGGCCGACGCCACCACCGGAGCCCTCGGCGCCCGCAACGAAGGCGGCACCGTGCTGTCCGCCCGGCTGATACGCGACGGCTCCGGACCCGAGGGACCCGAATCCATCGACTACGGCCCAGTCACGCTGCCCCCCGGCGCCACCGTCCGGCTCACCCCCTCCGGACCGCCGCAGTCCCCGCATCTGCGCGAGGAAATCGATTCCGACGGGGACGGCACCTTCGAACGCGTCGCCGACCGGCTTCCCGGCGTCGGGCCTTCTCAGGAACCGCCGCGCCTGGTGCCGGTCCGCGCGGACCACGCACGGAAGAAGCTGCGCCTACGCATCCACGGGGCGGCCCCCGCCGACATCGCGGTGGAACGATCCCGCGACCTCTCCCGCTGGGAGTCTGTCGAAACCGAACCTGCGACGGATGACGTCCGCGAGGTCGAATGCGACCTCAACGCCGGATCCGACGCCGCGTTCTTCCGGCTGCGAAGAATCCGCTGACAAACGCCTATGGAGTGCGGCAGCCCTCTGCCGCTTTCCTACAACCGCACCCTCTCCGCCCCCCACGCCCGTCCGCCGCCCCTCGTCAGAGCAAAGCGCCAGAGGGCTGGCGCACTCCACACCCTCACGCCTTTTGGACTGCGGCAGCCCCCTGCCGCTTTCCCACAACCATCCCTTCGCTTCCCACCCCGGAACACCCCCCGCCCCTCCCGCCTGCCCCCGGCGAATCCAGAACAGTCACAGCTCACCGCACCATCTCCCCACCCCGCACTCCCCACTCCCCACTCCCCACATTCCCCCTACCGCGCGAGCGAAGCGCACACGATTTCCCGGTCGTTCCGCGCGTAGACGCTTCGGTTGGCAAAGGCCGGATGAGACCACACCACCAGACGGCCTGGGTCCGGGTTGGTCGCGTCGATCAGGTGGGTGCGCCCTAGTTCCTCGTACTTTTCCGGACTCAACCGTGCCAGGATCAGATCGCCGGTCTCGCTGAACAAAAAGCAGCGATCCCCCTGCTTCACCACGAACACGTGCCCCCAGCGAGCGGACTTGCCGCTGGTCGGCACGAAGGTTTCCCAGAGCCGCTCACCCGTGTCCGCCTTCAGGCAACGGAACTGGCCGTAGCTGCAAGGACTGTAGATGTACCCGCCTTCGATCAGCGGCGTGGCCATCACGCTGTGCAGCCCGTCGGTGTCCATCTCGCTCACCTTCCGGCTTCGCCACACCGGCACGGGCTGACCGTTCTCGAATCGCAGCATCAGCGACCCATTGTAAAACGAGGTGAGGAACAACTGTTCGCCCATCTTCAACGGGCTCGGGATCGTCATCCCGGCCCGCACCGAGGGAGTCATGGCATGACTCCAAAGAACCTTGCCCGTCTCCGGATCCAGCCCACTGACCGCCTCCGGATGCCAGAGGATCAGCTGACGACGACCGCCGAATTCATGAATCATCGGCGGCGCGTACCCCGGTTCCTTCGCCGACAGCGCCCGCCAAAGTTCCCGGCCGGTCTCCTTGTCGAACGCCACCGCCACACTCCCCTCGCCCCCGGCCAGGCAGATCAGCTTCCGCCCATCCACCAGCGGGTGGCCCGCAAACCCCCACAAGGGTGTCTTCACCGCGAAATCCTTCCGGAAATCCCGCGCCCAGATCACCGAACCGCGCTCGGCATCAAGGCAAAGCAGATGACCTTCCGTCCCCAGGGTGTACACTCGGCCGTCCGACACCGACGGCGTGGTCCGCGGCCCCGCCGCGTAGCTCACCGTGTAGGCGCAGTCGTACTCGTGCTGCCACAGGATCCGCCCCGTCGGCTCATCAAGACAAAGCACCCGCTCGATCCCTGGAATCTCACCCCGCGCAAAGGGGTCCTTCGGCCGATTCGCACCCTCCGCCAATTTTCGGTCCGTGACGTAAACCCTCCCCCCGGCCACCGCAGGTCCGGCGAAACCTCCCCCAATCGGCACCCGCCATCGGTAGGTGAGGCCCGTGGACGGCAACTTCTCCAGGATGCCATCCTCGCGCCATTGGCCGTCCCGACGCGGTCCAAGCCACTGAGGCCAATCCTCGGCGAACGCAGCCCCGATGAGCCAGGGGAGCGACAACGTCAGAAGCAGGGCCAGCGGCCCGCACAGTGGGGTGTTATCGACGGGACGGAGGGCTCTCATGGTCGTGCGGACTTAAGACGAGCCACGACGAGGGAGCAAGCGGCTGGGCTGGGGAAGCGACGTCGATGGGCACCCCCGCCCCGCCCGCACCGGCTCCGACTTTCCGCTTCCGACCCATCCCCGCTCCGGTCCATCCTCCCGCGCTCATGAAGAAGAAGCCGTCGTCCTCCTCATCGTCCCTTGAACGCGTCTGGTCCTCCCAGGTCGTCGACGGCGCCGAGCGCGCCGCCAGCCGGGCCATGCTCCACGCCGTTGGTTTCAGCCGGGACGATTTCCGCAAGTCCCAGGTCGGTGTCTGCTCCACCTGGAGCCAGGTAACCCCCTGCAACATCCACATCGACCAGCTGGCGGTGCAGGTGGCGCTCGGGATCAACGAAGCCGGCGGCAAGGCGGTGGTGTTCAACACCATCACCATCTCCGACAGCATCTCC
>CAYZAE010000068.1:12929-20316 GCA_964476125.1 uncultured Verrucomicrobiota bacterium
ACCGAGGGCATGAAGTACTCCCTCGTCTCCCGCGAAGTCATCGCCGACTCCATCGAAACGGTGGTCGGTTGCGAAGGGTTCGACGGCTTCGTGGCCATCGGCGGCTGCGACAAAAACATGCCCGGTTGCCTGATCGCCATGGCCCGGCTCAACCGGCCGTCGGTGTTCGTCTATGGCGGCACCATCCTTCCCGGGAATTTCGAAGGCCGGCCCGTCGACATCGTCTCCTGCTTCGAGGCGGTCGGACAACATGCCGCCGGCAAACTGGCCGACGAAAAGCTGGCCGCGCTCGAGGCCGTCGCCATCCCCGGCGCCGGCGCCTGCGGCGGCATGTACACCGCCAACACCATGGCCAGCGCCATCGAAGCCCTCGGCATGAGCCTCCCCAACAGCTCCGCCCAGGCAGCCGTCGGCGAGGATAAAAAAACCGATTGCGAACAGGCCGGCGCCGCAGTGCTGAACCTGATCCGCAAGGGCATCCGTCCACGGGATATCCTCACCAAGAAAGCCTTCGAAAACGCCATCACCCTGGTGATGGCCCTGGGCGGATCCACCAACGCCGTCCTGCACCTGATCGCCATGGCCGACGCCGCCGGCGTCAAAATCGGTCTCGACGACTTCACCCGCATCGGCAAACGCACGCCCGTGCTCGCCGACCTCAAGCCCAGCGGCAAGTACGTCATGGCTGAACTGGTGAAGATCGGGGGAACCGTCCCGCTGATGAAAATGCTCCTCGACCGCGGTCTGTTCCACGGCGACTGCATGACCGTCACCGGAAAAACCATGGCGGAGAACCTCAAGAACGCGCCCTCCTACCCCGCCGGCCAGGATGTCATCCGCGGCTTCGACAACCCGATCAAACCCGACGGCCACATCGTCATCCTCCGCGGCAACCTCGCCCCCGAGGGCGCCGTCGCCAAGATCAGCGGCAAGGAAGGCCTCCGCTTCGAGGGCCGCGCCATCTGCTTCGATTCCGAGGAGAAGGCCCTCCAGGCGATTCTCGGCGGCAAGGTCAAGAAGGGCCACGTCATCGTCATCCGCACCGAAGGACCCAAGGGCGGACCCGGCATGCGCGAAATGCTCTCCCCCACCGGAGCCATCATGGGCAAGGGACTCGGCAAGGACGTCGCACTCATCACCGACGGCCGGTTCTCCGGCGGTTCGCACGGATTCGTCATCGGCCACGTCACCCCGGAAGCCTACCTGGGCGGACCCATCGCCATCGTCCGCAACGGCGATCCCATCACCATCGATGCCGAAGCCCGCACACTCACCCTCGGCATCCCCGCCAAGGAGATCAAGGCCCGGCTCAAGACCTGGAAGCAGCCCAAGCCCCGGTACACACGCGGTGTGCTCGCCAAATACGCCGCCACCGTCGGCTCCGCCTCCCAGGGAGCCGTCACGGATCTCGGACTTTGATCTTCGGGGGCTCCGTGCCCCCGGCGATCCGCTCCGCCACAAACCGGAGATCCCTCAATCCCGTGACCTCATAGTGCCCCGACCCGCTGTCCCCACGACCGGGCACCAGCTCGTACTCGAATTCGAAAGAATGCCGGGTCAGCCACTCCCGAAGCCGCAACGCATCCAGCAACTGGCCCGAGCGATCCCCAACCACCAGCCGGATTCGCAGCCTCGACCGCCACTCGTCCTCGCCCTCCGAAAGCATCCCCAGCGGTTCGAGCTTTCGAAACCGCGCCGCATCCTGGCCGAACACACCGTTCCAGGCCTCGGGAAACTGCCGCTGCATCGTCGCCAAATCCGGCAGCAGGGGTTCGTGGAGAAGCACCGCCCGGAAACGCGACGGACGCGTCGTCGCCAGTCGCAACGCCCCCCAAGCCCCCATCCCCCACCCATCCACACCACGTCGTTCCGGCGCCCCTCCAAGTCGCCACCGGCTCTCAATGTGCGGAATCGCCTCGTCCAGCAACACCCGCTCCGAGGGAACCACCCCATCCGCGGAATCGGTGAACCAACCCAGCCTCCCCCCGTACAACCAAACCCAGGCCATCGGGGACAATCCGGCAAATCCAATCGCCGAATCCAGATAGGCCGCGGTTTCGAGATGCGCGGACTCATGCGACAGCCGGCCATGAAGATGATAAAGCACCGGAAGAGGTCCCGACTCCGGCGACCGAACCGCATCGCGCTCCGGCAGATAAAGGGTGTAACCCACCGACCGCCCCAGAATCCGACTCTGGAACACATGATGCCGCAGGCGCGGTAGATTCGTCGCGGGAGGCGTCAGCCACGGCCCGTCCCGATCCAAGCGCCGGGAATTCCCCAGCCACCCGGAGGCAAACTCAAGCGCCGCGAACGCCGCATCGTCCAGCAACACACCCCCGGAACCCTCGCCCGTCACCGGCCTCTGCTCCGTCCGCGCCGACAACCCCAGCCCCGTCAGCGCGCGCGCCAGCGTCTCGGCCTCGCGCCGCCAGGGATCACCCTTCCCCTGCAGAAAGAGGAATCCCGTGCGGTCCCGCAACACCAGCGCATTGGTTCGGGCCACGGCCAGCGGACCCTCCCGCTGAAACCGGTTCGTGTCGCCGCCAAACACCCGCAGGAAAACCTCGGCCAATGCGCGGTTGGTGGCGAAATCGGTCACCGGCCTGAATTCGCCGCGCAACGCCACCGCCGCGCAGAAACGCTCCGGATGCGCGGCCGCCAGCCGCACCGCCCCGTGCCCACCCATTCCCAATCCCATCACCACCCGGCCGTCACGACTCGCCACCGTGCGCAGGGAACGATCCACCTGCGGAATGAGTTCCTCGAGCATCGTCAGCTCCGCAGGCCGCAAGCCGTCCGCCGTATTGCGAAACCAGCTGTTCCCACCGCCGTTGACATACACCACAAGAAACGGCGGCAGAATCCCCCCCGCCACCCCGGCCTCCAAAATCTCGGGCCGCAACGCCGGCCGCCCTTCGTCCCCCTCCCGATCATGCAGCCAGTACACCACCGGATGCCGATTCGCCCGGTCCGCCGGCTCCCCGTAACCCGGCGGAAACCAGACCTGGTAACCAACCTCAGCCCGCAAAATCGCACTCGCATACCGACGATGCTCAAGACGGGGATGCGGCACCAGCGGCGGACGGATCCACGGCGAATCCCCCGCACCGGCTCCAGCCTCCGCACCACCGCCCGCCGGAACAGCCACCCAACCCAGCCACACGAATAGAATCCGCCGCCAAAGGACGTCCCAACCCGCCCAGCCCCCACCGGCCCCCGGTCGGAACCAGCGCCGTTCACGCTCGGTCGTTTCCATGGTCTCGACCACAACCCTACGACACCCTCAGATCACCGGCGAGCCCGGGCCCGGTATCCCCGGGCGAACCCCGTGTCAGTGGGGCGGCACCTTCGACGGATCCTGCCTCAGCATCAGACCTTGAACGCCGCGACGCGGTGTGGGCGGCACCTCCGGACCCTCCCCAAGGCGCAGCAGGATTTGCGGAAAGGTCTTTCCCCCACACACCGAGGCAACACACCCCCGCAAATCCTCAAATTCCAGGGGCTGGTTCAGGTAGGAGACCGACAAACCCTCCGCCTGCGCGACGAGCAACACCCGCTCCAACGCCTGGCCGGCCCGCAACCATTCCCCGGCATCATCCCCGTCCGTCGCCAGCACCGCCAGGGTGGGGGAACGCAACGCAATGTCCGAATCGCGCGCCGCCTGGTCGTTGCCTCGATTGAACGTCCTCACAATCGCCGGCCCCGCAAAAGCCAGCCAGTCCTGCACCCCAAGCTCACGCGTGGGAATCCCGTCCGCCTGATGCTCCGCATCCGTCCGAACCCAGCGCGCCAGCTCCTTGCGGAAGGTCCGATCCGCCCACTGACGACGATCCGCCTCGGCGATCCACTGACTCACCTGGACCCGTGCCCCTTCTCCCACCTCCGTCAACGAAGCCCCCTCCGCCAGCGCGGCCTCCATCAACTCTCCAAACACCGCGTCCGGAATCGGCTCCGGATGGAAGGCCTCCCGATTCGTGCGCCGTTCCATTATCGCATGGAAGAGAACAACATCCTCCGAACTCGTCTCGCCTCCGGCATGGATCGTCAACCGCGCCAGGAGCATCGGCTCACCCGGTTCAGGGCAGAGTTCCACCCGGTAACTCTGCCCAAAGTACTCCGCCGCCACCCGGAGATTGAACAAGGCAGCCCCACACGCGATGGACATCTCACGTCCCCGGGGATCCATGCACCGCAGACGCCGACGCGGATCCGCATGAACCTCGACATCACTGGTGTTGATCCGGAACAGCCACGGCTGCGTGTTGTGCGGCGACGGCGCGAGAATCGCGTAGCGCAGGAGATACTCGAGTCGGTCGGAGGTGAATCCCTCCGCGGGAAAGCCATCGCTGGATACCGTCCAAGGCTGGAGATGAGGATTCATGGGGACAACGTGGATGGAGAACCCGGACACGAAGAACCCGAACCGAAAGAATCGAAGCGAAACCACCCATGGGCGGGACTCCCGTCCCGCCCAGACGCCACGAAACCAGCGAAGGTTTCGAAGATTTTGCGGTGCGGCGAACCGGGAGGCCGTCAGTCCCGCGGCAGAAAGGCACCCGGAAGACTCGGAATTGTCCTCGGACGCCCGTCGAAGTCCCGCAAGACCTCGTTGCGCAAATCACCCGCCGGAACCACCGGCCGCGTCGGGGCATCCACCCAGGTGAAATCGAAGAGCTTCGACCCCGGACGGGACGCCAGCAGACCTCCGGCACGGGGCCTTGCATCACCCGCCGACGGAGCGACGAGATCCGGCTCGAACTGGTTGATGGCGTTCTCCGCCAGCAGCTTGACGGTGCTGCACGAGGGATGATCCGGACCGCACGCCGACGCATTCTCATTGCCCATCGCATGATCCGCCGGGCCGTTCCAAAGCACGTTGCCCACCAGCACCAGACCGTCGTCCGCCCGGGCGGGGTCCGGTCCTGAAAAACCCGCGTCGCGCGGGGCCGTGGCGCCGAATTGGAAATGCTGCCACTGACTCCGGAAACCGGCGGGGTTGAAGATCACGTTGTTGGCGACGAGAACATTGCGGTTGGGAATCTGATACCCGCCTTCATCGCCCAACTGCCCCCAGGCCCCCTGGTCCAGAAGCGGCTGGCACGCCGCCGTGTCCCGCCCGTCGCAGGTCCGACCGCCAAACACGAATTCCATGACATGACTGCGCGAACCCACCCGGTACAGCGTGTTGTGGGCCAGGAGGATGTTGTAGCCCCCATTCACGCCCAGCCCCGCCCCCTCGGTGTCATGGATCCAGTTGTTCACCACCTTCACGTCGTACGCCTCGTAATGAATCCACGGCGGCACCATCCACTGCACGCCACTCCCCTGGCCGGCTGTGAACCCTCCCGTGCCGGCCCCGTAGATCTCGTTTGATTCCACCCGGAAATACGCCGAACCACCCTTGAGATAGATCGCCCAATCCACCGAGTCATGGATCCGCGACCGAACCACGTGCCCGTGCTGCACCGCCACCATATCCACGCAATTATCCCCCGCCCCCGAGATGTCGCAGTCCTCCACGTACACATGCCGGCTCTGGTTCACCTTCAACGTCTCGTTCTGCTCGTCCCCCCTCCGACTGCGAAGCGTCATCCGCCGGAGCAACACGTGGTCGCACGCCTCAAACTGCAAACCGTCCCCGCCCGAAGCCGACACATCGATCCCGAAATCCTGCAGATAAACATGGCTGCAACGGAAGAACGTCAGATTTCCTCCCTCCCCGCCCTCCGGCGTAAAGGTCACCGTGCCAGGCCCATCCGCAGGTTCCACCAGCACCGGCGTCAACCACGTCCCGCGACGATCTTCCAGATACGCCCCTCGATATCTCCCGGCAACCAGTCGGATCCGGTAACCCGTTGGCCAGTCCCCGGTTTCCGGCAGACTTCGCCAGGCCCGGCCCAGGGTTCGGAACGCCCGTGTCCGGCTCGTGCCATCGTGCGTTTCCTCCGCATAATCCTCCCCCTTCACCCCATCCACCCAGACGTCACGCCAGGACGGCTGCCCGATGTCATACGCCGGCTGCCGGTTGCTGGCATTCCCGGGCATCCGAAGGCGGTAGAACCTCAGAGCTGCCTTGGAACGTCTCTCCCGCACCCATGTCATGCCGGGTTCGTTTCCGGTTTCCATGTCGTTCGCCGAAAGCACGTTCCAGGGGCCAACCAAACTTTCCGCGGATTCCACCACGGCCACGTCCTCCCCGGCAGCCCAGCGCAGCTCCGGAATGCTCTCCGACACCATCCGAATCTCAAGGCGTGGGGTTGCGCCTTCGACGGGGGCCGTGGCCAGTACGAGTGCGAGAATCCAAATCCGGCGCATCACTTATCCACCCCACCAGAACCTGCCCTCCCAGGCCAGCCCCTCCTCGCTCCTGATTTCAACCGCTCCCGACAGCGGGACAGGCTCTTGGCATCGACGCGTCCCTACTGGGGGACAGGCTATCGATCGGGGAGCCGGCTTTCCTGGTCCTGGCGAACCCTGCGAAAGCGACAGGGGATCGGCATCAATCACGCTGGATGAAGATGTCCATTCCGCGTGCCAGCCGGCTGCCAAGAAACTCCCGGATGGCCGCGGCACAGCGCAGACATTCGGCCTCATGCTGCCTCCGGCCCTCAATCGGCCATCCCTTAAAATACTCCTCGAAATCCTCAGCCGTGTCGGCCTGCCCAAGCGAATCGAGCGCCGCGGCGAGGTCGGCAAAGTCCGTTGCGCTGATCTTCACCCGCTCGCAACCGTCTCTCCATCCCTCGATCATGTTCCACTCCGAAACCAGCCGCGGCACTCCCCCGCCATCTGAATTCCGCCAACCACGAGTCAGAATGGCGCCAAACAGAGGATCGATGAAGTGATCGCTGACCTCCATCCGGTCAAAGCTCACTCCGTCAATCGATCCGAAAAACACCACCCCGGTGTCGTCGCCGTAGCCCCCGTGGGCAAAATCCGTCACTTTCGAGACGATCTCCCCGACTGGCGGTTCTGGGTTGGAGATATTGTCCGGAACAAGGGCAAGGGGTTCCCTGGCAGGCATCAACGCGCGAACGGCCATGCTGATCAGGCCCAGGCCCAAAAGACCTGTGATCAGGTTCAATGGAGCGAGTGCTCCGCCGATTTTCAGTTTTAGGTTGAGCCAACACAAGGCGAGGCAGAGGACTCCCAGCGTGCCCAGGTATAGGGAAGCCATAAGTCCTTTCACTTCCGCTGATCATAAAGCTACAGCCACAACGAAACAGGTCTTTCGTCAGAGGCCCAGAGAGCCCGTCCCCTGGGTAGCGCCAGCCCCTGGACGCTAGACATCACGGAGTGCGGTAGGGGGACAGGTCTTTGGTCCGGTGTCAGGAACCGGCCCTTCCCCAGCGCTGGCACGGGCTCCCTACAGGGGGACAGGCTT
>CAYZAE010000068.1:20416-27622 GCA_964476125.1 uncultured Verrucomicrobiota bacterium
ATCGAGATCAGCTCCTCCGGACGGCCCTTCTCCCGATCCGTGAAGGGCCTGGATTTCAACCTCTCGCACGCCAGCGGACGGGTCGCGCTCGCCCTGGGGTGGGAGGTCCGCGTCGGCGTTGATCTCGAATCCTGGACGCGGGAGATCGCGGACTGGCGGGCACTGGCTCCCATCGTGCTCGCGCCGTCGGAGGTGGCAGAACTCAAGGCGCTCGACGAACCGCGTTCTCGACGGGGGTTTCTCCGGGCCTGGGTGGCCAAGGAGGCGTTACTGAAGGCACTCGGCACCGGTCTTCAGAGCGATCCCCGCTCGTGCCTGCTCTCAGGGTTCAGCCTGGAGAACACCCAACCCAGGATCCTATCCCTGCCGGGGGACGAACTTCCTGAGGATTGGGAAATCGGCTTTTGGGAGATGGAGTCCTCGCATCTCGGTGCCATCGCCCACGGGAGGATTCAAGATGTCGGGGAAACCGATCCGGCAGGTGCCCGGATAGGCTAACGGGCGTATCCGTCAGTGCCGGTGGGGACCCCCACCGCAGCAACGGCCGCAGGACGACGGTGTCCCGCTGCACTCCGCACCCGCCGCCCCGCCGCCGCCCGAAGAACTCGTTGTGGCCCCAGCCAACGACGAGGCAAAGACCGAGAACTTCTTCTCCAATCGGGTGGAACCGCACTTCGGACACTTGGTCCCCTTCCAATCGGACGAGCGCACCAGCACCTCGCTATCGGCTTCGCAGGCTCCGCAGTGAAACTCGTAAATCGGCATGCCCAAACCCTGTCCGAATCCAGCGATCCGCTCAAGCGCGCGGGGACGGGTGCCCGGGGCCTCGGTGCATCCCGGGCTGGCAGGGAGGGCGCGATCTGCAGGCTCCCTGGTGGGAATGCCCGAATCGTCCGTCGTTCCCATGGACGGCCGCCCCTTCCTCCGTTAAAGGTGGCTGGCCGTTCGCGAAGGTCCCCAATCTCGCGGTCAGGTCCGCGCCATGAAATCCGCCCCCCAGGAATCCGCGATACCGCCCGAGACACCGTCCTCCGCGGCCCCGGCTTTCGAACTCCCTCCTCTCGGCCGGACCCGGTTCACCTCGCAGCTGGAGGTGCGGCCTGACGACATCGACATGTTCCAGCATGTGCACAGCAGCCGGTATCTGGATTACGTGCTTGCGGCCCGGTTTGAGCAGATGGCCCAGGGCTACGGGATGGCGATGGAGGAGTTTCTCAAGATCGGTTACGCGTGGTTCCAAAGGTCCGCGAACATCGAGTTCAAGCGGCCGCTGCGCATGGGCGACAAATTCACGGTCACCACCTGGATCGAAGCCATGGAGCGCGACACGGTGCGGGTGGATTTCGAGATTCGCCGCGCCGACAACAACAAGGTCAGCTGCGACGGTCATTGCCACTACACCCTGGTGAACGTGGCCACGGGCCGAGGCGAACCCATCCCCGACTGGATTGCCCGCAAATATGCCATCTGAACCCGCCCGGAATCCGAGCCGGCGCCGACTCGGCCTGGGTCTGGGTCTCGCCTTCGCCGCCGCCTCCGTCCTCCCGGCCCTCTGGATTGTGAATCGCCTCGTTCCACCGCCCTCCACCCCGGGCCTCGAAAACGGGCGGCTCCGTGCCTGTCCGGACTCCCCGAACTGCGTCGTGAGCGAGAACTCCGACGCCCGTCACGCCATCGATGCCATCGCCTTCAAGGGCGTGCCCGAGGTTGCCATGGCCCGGTTCAGCGCTCTCCTCGACCGCTACCCCGGCTGCCGGCTCATGGAACAGCGCCCGGGCTACATCCGGTGTGAATTCCGAACCCGGATCTGCCGGTTCGTGGACGACGTTGAATTCCGCCTCGACGCCGATGCCGGGGTCATCCATGTCCGATCGGCGTCACGCCTCGGTTATTCGGATCTGGGCACCAACCGGCGCCGGGTCGAGTCGCTGCGGCAGGCGATGGCCGTTCCTTAGCGCTTAATGACCACAGTTGCCGTGGGCGTTTTCGGAGCCGCGGCCGATGAGGAAAAGCCGCGCCTTCTCGTAACTCTTCCGCTGCATGTAATGCCGGAGATCCCCGGGGGCGTCGGCGGGCAGTTCGGCGGCCAACCGATCCAACCGCTCGAGCAAGGGCAGCACGCTGGGCTTGGGAACCACAGTCCGCGCCGCGGCCGCCGTCGTTTCCAGTTCGATCAGCGTGTCGAGAATGTTCCGTTCGATCGAAGTCATGCGCTGAAAATGCGCGGATCCACGCCCCCAACGCCAGTCCGCGATCACCCCGCGAACCAACGGAACGTCCGTCATCCGTCGTTCGTCGTCCGTCATCCGTCGGCCGCCGGCCCCACCGGCTCCAGGGTCGCCTGTTTCACCTCCCAGCGACGGAGCCGCCGCCCCAGTTCCCGCGGCCAGTTCTCCTGGGTGCAGGTCATAAAAACCTGGCCACGCGCATGCTCCGCGCGCTCCAGCAACGGCATGAGTCCGGCCCGCCGCCGGGCATCCAGTTCACCCATGACGTCGTCGATGAGCAGGATCGGCGGACTGCCGGTGACGCCCGCGAAGTATTCGGCCTGGGCCATCTTGAGGGCGATGACCAGGGATCGCTTCTGTCCCTCGCTGGAATACTGGGCGGCGGATCGTTCGTTGAGCTGGAACAGGAGGTCATCGCGATGCGGTCCCACCACCGTCATGCGCATCACCCGCTCGCGTCCGGCGGACTGCGCGAGTTCCACCGCAAAGTCCTCCTTCACCGAACCCGCATAACTGATCCGCAGGTCCTCGGCCTCATGACTGATCCGCCGGTAGGCCAGCCGGGCCAGCGCGGACAGCTTCGGCACCAGCTCCTTTCGACGTTCCATCAGAGGACCGCCGGCGGTCACCAGTTCGTGGGTGAACGGCGCCAGGACCGCCGGATCCATGTCAGGCTTCTTGAGCAGCGCGTTGCGCGCCTGAAGCGCCGTCACATACCGCTGCAGCGCCGTCAGGTAGCCCGGCTGCGTCTGCGCCAGAAGCAGATCCAGGAACCGTCGACGGAAGCGTCCCGTGCCCTTCACCAGTTGCAGGTCCTCCGTGCAGAACACCACACACCGCATCCGGCCGTAGTAGTCGGCCACCCGGCGGACGGGCTGGTCATCCAGCGACAGCCGTTTCTCGGCCGTGGACCAGTACATCTTCAGGTCGTGCTCGGCCTGGGCGACCAGGGTGCCTCCGACGAAGTAGCCCTTGGCACCGTGACGGACCATCTGGGCGCCGCCAACCCCCCGGAACGAACGCAGGGTCGCCAGGAGGTAGATCGCCTCCAGCACGTTGGTCTTCCCCTGCGCGTTGTCGCCCACCAACAGCTGGAAACCAGGACCGAATTCCGCGTCGAGCCGGCCGTAGTTCCGGAAATCACGCAGTCGAAGTCGGGCAAGGTGCACGAGAACAGGGCCGGTCGCGGTGACGGTGACGGTGACGGTGACGGGGGCGGGGGCGTTGGCGGGGACGGAAGTGACGAAGGCCGATCCGAGCCTAGCGCCTCATGGCGCGCCAGTTCTCGAAGGCGAACAGGGCCATGATCAGGGTGAGGAACACCTGGCCTTGCCGCAGTCCGTAAATCGCCACCACGACCGCCACCACCACGCCGATCACGCAGGTCGCGGCCTGCCTGCGTTCCCCGAGCCCGATGCGCAACAGCTGCCCGCCATCCAGGGGCTGCACCGGCAGCAGGTTCAAAATCGTCCAGTAATAGTTGATGGTCACCAGCTGGGCCAGGGTCTCGCTCACGTCCTTTCCGAGTCCGGGCAGATAAACCAGCGCCGCCAACGACACAATGCCCAGGCTCGCCGACGCCGCCGGCCCCGCCGCCACCATCAGGAAGTGCTGAACCCGGGTGAACCGCGACGGATCCATGATCGCCGCTCCCCCAAAGGCCTGCAGCACAATGATCGGATCGGAACCATAACGACGTCCCAACGCCGCATGCCCCAGCTCATGGATCAGCACCGAGAAAAACGCCAGGATCATCCAGATCCCGATCTCCGCCATTCGCGCCGAACTCGAAAAAGCATCCGAACGCAATCCGCCCCCCAGCAGGAATATCGAAATCCAGAACCAGGGCTCCACCCGGATGGGAAACCGGAACAGCGTGAAATGCATGCGGCCCAGCCCATGCCTCGCCTTGGCGCAAAAAGCAACCCGCAGAATGCCCCGGCCCACCTCAAACCCCAGGCTCCAACGGCCCCCCGGAACCTTCCAACCCGCGCACCGTCCCACCCCCTCCACCTCCCCCACCCTCTCCCTGGGCTCCCGCCGACCGCCCCCGACGCCGGTTCACCGCGTCGCGCAGGAGGTACTCGATCTGCCCATTGACGCTGCGCAACTCCCCCTGGGCCCACGCCTCCAACTCCGCCCAGAGCTGCGGATCGATTCTCAGGAGAAATGCCTTTCGTTCAGCCATGCGGGCAGGGGTTAGACCGACGGCCGAGGTTCCAGTCCCGACTCCACCCGGACCCGCAGCGCAAACGCCCTGGCGTCGTCGGGCGAAACCACCACACAACCCCGGACAAAGCGCAGCGCAACCGCCCGCCGCGGATCGTTCACGAAGGCCCGGTACCGCCCAAGCCTCCGGTTCCAGAACCACCCGGTGAATGACCAGAAACCCCCGTTGCCAAACAACCGTATCGACGCCGACATCACCCCGGCTCCCGTTTCGACCGATCTCAGCCCGGCCAGCGGAATCCGTGTCCGCCACCCGGGCCGGAGAATCTCGAGCACCCCGCCCCCGACGCGATAGCCGCGCACCGCGCAGAACGCCGCCCCCAGGAAAACCCCGGCCAGCAAACCCAGCAGAACCTCCCTCCACTCCGGTGCCAGCGGCGCCCCGCCGAGGGAAATCATGGTCCCCACCAGCACCGCCGACACCAGGGGGGTGACGATCTTCAGCGACATCCCCCAGGAGGCCGGGAAATCGGGGTTGTTGCGCAGGGGAGCTCCCATCTCAGCAGCGTGGAGGGGATTGCTTCGGATCAGGAGTAGAGCGTTCCCGCATTCACGACAGGATGCACCTCGGCTTCCCCGCAGAGCACCACCATCAGGTTGGAAACCATGGCCGCCTTCCGCTCGTCATCGAGCGTCAGCACGTTCTTCTCCGCCAGTTCCTTGAGCGCCATTTCCACCATGCTGACCGCACCATGGACGATTTTCTGCCGGGCGGCGATCACCGCCTCGGCCTGCTGACGCCGGAGCATGGCCTGCGCGATCTCCGGGGCATACGCCAGATGCGTCAGGCGCGCCTCCTCCACCAGCACCCCCGCCTTGGCCAGCCGCTGCTGCAACTCCGCCCGCAGGGCCACGGAAACCTCCTCCACCCCGCTCCGCAGCGTCACCTCGTTGTCCTCGCCGTGATCGTAGCTGTAACAACTCGCCAGATGGCGCACCGCAGACTCGCTCTGCACCCGGACGTAATTGTCGCAGTCATCCACGTCGAACATCGCCTGCGCCGTGTCCCCGATCCGCCAGACAATGACCGCGGCGATCTCGATCGGATTGCCCCGCTTGTCATTCACCTTCAACCGTTCCCCGTTGAAGTTCCGCGTGCGCAGCGAAATCTTGTTGCGCGGATGCGGATTGCTCGACGTCACGAACTGCTTCGCCGCCTCGGCGTTCTCCTTTGATGACCCCGAGAACTGGATCGGCTTCTTGCTCGAGCCACTGCTGAAAAACGGATTGCCCCAGTGGAACCCGCTCTCGCGAACAGTCCCCCGGTAGGCCCCGAACAGCACCAGCACCCGCGCCTCGTTGGGTTGGAGGGTGAAAAAGCCGTTCAGCAGGATGAACCACGAAACAACTCCAAGCAGCCCGGCGATCAACCACGTCCAGTACGGATGCCCCAGCCCATCCCGCCCCCCCGCATAAATGGCATAAACCACGGCGGCAATGCTCCCCGGCAACAGCAACAAGTAAAAGGGCAGGACCGTCCACCCATTGTGGACCTCGACAATGCGCTCGCGATTGGCGTTCTGCGTCTGAGTTTCGGTGGTGTTCATGGTGTTGATTTCATCCGGGAAACCGTCAGAGACCCTCCGGACGGAGATATTTCTATGATATCACTCTGAAATCGTCAAGCCGGGGGTTGGTGGGGTGGCTGTTGGCCGAACGGGAGCCAGGGGCGGGTCAGAGACAAAAAACCACGGAGTCAGGCGATCAGCCCGGACTCCGTGGTTTCAGGGGAAGAATCTTTTGAGGAAACGCAGCCCGTTACGGATCCACCTGGTTGGACGTGGTGCGGTTCACGGTCCAGGCCGCCGAACGCTCGTTGTCATTGTTCCAGCGGCGGTGCCAGCGGTCGTTGTTCGGGTCAATGACGTCATTGCGTCGAGCCGCCTCGGCATGACCATCACAGAACATCAGGGTGGTTCGGGAGCTATGCCGGTTGGAGGGCCATTCCGCTTCGGTGGTGGGATCGATGTTGGCATCGAACTGGCCGCGGGACGCCTTGGTGATCTTGCCGCCGGCACCCGGCTTGGAGTCCGCGAGCATGATCATTTCGGAGGGCCTGAAAACCTTGGGCTCCTTGATTTCACCAAAGATATCCACGTCCCCGCCCAGCCCGCGTTCACCTCCGGCCGGGGCCGCGCCCCAGTCGTTGTAACCGATGGAGAACAGCGCGGTTTCGCTGATGCCCCAGGGATCGCGCCCGCCCCCGACGACATTATTTGCGCCCAGGGTTCGATTGACGTTGGTGTCCCACATGGAGAAGGGCGAGGCGGAGGGACAGGAGAACACCGCCCGGTTGGTGCCGATCTGGGTGAACAGTCGCGGAGCCCAGACATAGCGGAACCCGCCCTGGGCGAAGAGGCAGCCTGGATACCTTTCGAAATCCTGGACGTACATCACCGTGGCGATGCCCAGCTGGCGCATGTTGTTCAGGCACTTGGTCTGCTGCGCCTTGCTTTTGGCCTTCGCGAGCGCAGGCAGGAGCATGCTCGCGAGAATGGCGATGATCGCGATCACCACGAGCAATTCGATGAGCGTGAACCCGGCTCGACGCGGCACGCCATTCCCGACCGCAGGTCGGGTTTCGAGGGAGGAGGAGGGCAATGGAATCATGGCAGGGGATGGCTGGATGGCAGGGCGGACGGAGAGATGACAGATGCCAAATCGAATGGGGACTTTGGTCAAGGCTGAACCCTTTGGAGTGCGGCAGCCCTCTGCCGCTTTCCTGCAACCGCCCCCTCTCCGCCCCCCG
>CAYZAE010000068.1:27722-32386 GCA_964476125.1 uncultured Verrucomicrobiota bacterium
CCGCCGCCCCTCGTCGGAGCAAAGCGCCAGAGGCCTGGCGCACTCCATAAGACCGTCCCCATGTGGAGTGCGGCAGCCCTCTGCCGCTTTCCAACGACCGCTCCCTCGCCCCCACCCCCGGGAACACCTTCCCGCGCCCCTCTGCGTTCCCGCGCCCAATCCAAAGCGGCGACATGTCGCCGCACTCCCCACTCCACACTCCCCTCTCAGTCAGTAAGTCCCACTCACCCCGAACTGCACATACGGCGCCCCGTCGCTCTCCAGCTTGAACTCCTGATCATCGAAATTGTACTCGCGATCCCCCATCCACCCGCCATCCAGCGACAGCACCAGCGCCCGCGAAATCTTCCAGCGGGCCCCAGCCCCCACGCGCCATTCATTGTAACTGATGTCCTCCCCGTTCAGCTCCGGCCGACCAAACCGATCCCCGAAATCCTCCGCCACCCGGTACGCCGACCGAACCAGCTCCGCGCCGGCAAACACCGTCACCGCCTCCGAGGCGGCGTATTCGATCCGCGGCGTCGGAAACACGGCCAGCAACGTCCAGTCGTCGGCGAACTGCCAGCGCCCGCCAATCGCGGGAATCACGGGCACGTCCCGACGCGCGTTCACCCCGGCCCCCGCGATCAACTGCAGACGTTCCGTCACCTGCCAGAACGCCAGCACCAACCCGGGCATGTTGAAATCACCGCCGTCGATGTCCTCGAAATCACTGTAGAGTCCGGGGCTCAACATCGCCTGGAGCGACCATTTCTCGTTGATCCGCCAGCTTCCGCCGAGCCGCAGCGAGGTCTCATAGAGGGCGTCCGGAATCGGGGCCCGACCGGGCACGTCAAACCAGGTCCCCTGCAAATCGAATCCCACGATCCAGGACCACGAGTCGGAATGGCGGATCATCGACTGGTACGAGACCTGGGACGCCAGGGTATCGACGTCGCCATATTCAGTGCTGCCGAAACTCAGGGGCGAGGGGGCCACGTAGGAAACTTCGGAGAAGTACCGGTTCGAAGGTGCCCCTTCGGCCGAGGCGCCGTAACGATTGGCGGGTTGGGCCACGGCAGAAACGGCGGCACAGGTCAGGGAGGCTGCGACAACAACGGCCGCGGAGCACTTGGAACGATCACGCATGGCCGCATGGCTAGCCTCGAACGCCGTGGCACGCAAGCGGTTGGGGAGGGGAAAGCAGAACGAACGCGACACGACCGACGACACCCCGCCGGCGCGAAAACACCGCGAACAGCCGGTGATCGATTGCGGTGTCCATGAAAACCTTCAGCTCTCCGTTGCCGATGCCGCGTCACTGCGTCAGGCTGAAGACAGTTAGAAAGGAGGGGAACGCCGTGAACACTCAAGAACTCTGTCGATGGAGGAGGCTGCACAACTCCACGGTCACATCAGGAATTCACCGAAACCTCCAAGCCCTGGGCGCCCTGCTCGTTCTGACGATGACCGCGCTGACCCCCGGAACCGCCAAGGCGTTCAACGCGGGCCCCACCGTCGCCATCGTGCGGCCCGCCGCGCAGGAACACCACGGTGGAAGCCTGAACATCCGGGTGGAGGTGACCTCGCTGTTCGAGGTGATTCAGGTCACGGCAAACCTCGGCGGAACCGCAATCCCCCTGGCGTTTTCCCAGACGGCACTCTGTGACCGCAGGGGATGCCGCCCAGGCTGGTGGGGAACCGCCCCCATCATCTCCCTGCCTTGGGGCCCCCAGAAACTGACCGTGACGGCTGTGGATGCCTTCGGTGCCAAGGCCGAATCCGAAGTCCTGTTCAAACACGACGAACTGCCCGAGTTCGAAATCCGGCAACCAGCCGCACTGGTAACTCACACCCGGGATCTGCGTCTCTCGGCTCGGGTGACGAATCCCGAACCCTCCGGCACTCGTCTCGAAGTACGCATCGGCGACCTTCCCGTGGCAGAAGCGACCAACCAACTGGATGTGACCGCGTCGCTCGATGCCTGGCCGGACTACAGCCTGATCGTCATCAAATTCCGGGCCACCAACAGTGCGGGACGTCTCAACGAAGCCTCTCACCAGGTGCGACTCGTGCTCGATCCGCGACTTGAGATGGAGACCGAGTACCTACAGCTTGCCTACGACTACCAGTACGATCGCTCCATCTCCTGGAGATCCTCCGGATCCAGCTCCAATCTCGTGATCCGCGATCGCGCCTCGGGCCGCGAAAAATCCGTGCTCCCGCTTCCAAGCCAGCCCTTGGGCGCTCGCCTGACACCGCACGGCGCTCTGTTCATCCTCCCCGCCAAGGCAACCGTGTTCGACACAGTCTACGAATGGGATGGAACGCAAACCATCGAAGTCGGGGAACCCAGCGGCATCGAACCGGTTTACACCCTCATGTCCCAGGGACACTTCGCCGCATGGAATCTCGGGTCGATGCTCATCCTTCGCGATCTCAACGCCCGAACCAACCGCGTGGTCTCGGATTCAGCCGGCAACAACAGCAACGACCTGGCCGCGAACGGCGACCTCGTCTACTGGGGCGACAGCTACCGGATCCACCGCCATCGCGCCGGCGTTTCCACCCTCCTCTCCAATCCCGGAAGCGACCGACGAGACACCTATCCCCTCACCGACGGCATCAACGTGGTCTGGCGGCGCTCTGCGTTCCGGCTGCAACCAACCGCGCTCTGGATGCTCGCCGCGAACGGAGAAAGCATCGAACTCGCACCGGAGCAACCCCGGGAATGCTTTCCGAGACGCGACTACCAAGCCGTCGGCGGCCACGTGGCATTCACCCGACTCGACGCCAACGGAAACACCCAGGTCTGGATCCGGGATCCCAACGGCACTCTGCGCCGCGTCAGCTTCTTCTCCGGCCAGTGCACCATCCAGGGTCTCAACGAAGCCGGCGACCTCCTGATCCTGGCCGCCAATCGCACCTGGCTGGCGCGCTCCGGTCAAATTCCCGCCCCGCTCATCCTCCCGCCCGGACAGGGGGGATTCTGGCTGCGCAACGATCTGATGACCTCCATCGATGGCGCGTACTTCAGGGTGCCGCTGGATGTGGTGCCGAAAATGCACCTCTGGGCCAAGCCCCCCCGCACCGCACCCCGGATCGAGATCTGGGGGCCCTCGGCAAAACCGCTCTCGCTCCAGTCCTCCACCCACCTGACCACCTGGACCGACGTTGGCTCATTCCCTGCGGAAACCACGAACATCCTTTGGGAGGACCCGGATCCCATCACCCAACAACCGGTCAAGTTCTACCGACTCCAGGAGCGCTGATACTGAGACCAAAAAGCAGGCGGGTCAGGGCGGTTCGCCGGACAACTTCGAAGACGGCCCAACTCCCAAGGAAAGTCACCCCGGCCAACAACGGGAGTTTGATTCCCAGCGCGAGTTTCCAGTCGGCCATCCAATACCCCGCCGACACCGTGATGGTCTGGTGCACAATGTAGAACGGGTAAACCGCCTCGTTCGCGTACCGGAGCACAGCGCTGTCCCGAGTGAGATGGCGACGGGCAAAACCGATCAGGGTAAAGATCCAGAGCATCCCGAAGTAGGAATTGATCAAGGTGCGGGGGACCCACCTAACCTGAAGTTCCAGCCCGCGAACCGCATAAAAAACCACCGTCAGCACCAGCGCCCCGACAAGCCATTCCCTCCGGCGGCGCTCCAGGATCTCCAGCAGTTGCGGTGACGAAGCGAAAACAAAGCCCCACAGGAAGGTGACGAGGGATCCGATCAGGTTGGCCCAGTCCGCAACCAGGTTGTGGGTGGTGGGCCAATGCGGGCCCAGGAGCAGGGCGACAGCAATCGAGGGAAGGTTGATCAGGTAGATCATGCCGGGACGCCGGCAGGCACCGGCGAGCGCGGAGATGGCCGCCTGCCCCCGCTCGCTGCGGAAGAACGAGAACACCGGCATCATCGTCAGCGAATACACCAGGAGGTAGACCACGAACCAGAGATGGTGCCAGCTGAAGTTGCCCTCCGGATAGGGAACGAACTCCAGGACGCTGGAATAGAAATCGAGGTAGCCTGAGAACTTCACTCCTTCGGTCAGTCGCTCGAAGTAAACCTGCGGCGGAACGACGACCAACATTCCGAACAGGAGCGGCAGCAGAAGCCGGCGGAGACGCTCCCGTGCGAACGTGGACAGCGTCCGGCGCCGGAGCGCGAAGCTCACGCCGCAGCCCGAAATGAAGAACAGGAGCGGCAGCCGCCAGCCCGCGAAGAACATCATGACCCAGGTCAGGCCCTGGCTCAGCTCGTTGTTCTTCACGTGCCACGGCCACGGCACGAAGAACATGCCGGTGTGGTAGAAGATCAGGATCAGGAAGGCGATGACCCGCAGCCAATCCAACCCAAACTCCCGCGTGGAGCCAACGCCCCGCAGGGCCGGGGATTCAGGCGGCGAGTGGGAAGCTGTCGCCATTGGGTCCTTCAGAATCCCGAAATTCTGGTGCGCACGAGAGGACTTGAACCTCCACTCCTTTCGGAACCAGATCCTAAGTCTGGCGCGTCTGCCATTCCGCCACGCGCGCGTTCAGTTGAGTCAATCGCCTTGCTTCGGCAACAGGGCCATCCACCGAGATCCCGTTCGGGCACTCCCTGGGCCATGAATGCCCCAGGGCTTGGAACAAACCGCCCAACCAGGACCGGGAGACCGGCCAACGGGGCCGAAACTGCCGCGCCGCC
>CAYZAE010000069.1:0-32073 GCA_964476125.1 uncultured Verrucomicrobiota bacterium
CATCGTCCCGTCGCTCCGCGACTTTTGTGCGTGGGCGAAAATGGCCAATCTCCAGAGTCGTCGCACAGCGACAACCGCCACCCGATCGCTCCCTACCCACAATCTCGGACTGCGCGGCGCGGCGCGGTGGCGGCTGATGGTCAGTTTTTTGCCCGCCGCCGGAAGAAGCGGCCGCGGGACCAGTCGTCGAAGATGGCGTAACTGACCGGGGTGACGAGCAGGGTGAGCAGGAGACAGAGCATCTGTCCGCCGATGATGACCTTGGCCATGGACGCGCGCCCGGCGGCGCCGGGGCCGACGCCGAGGGCGATGGGGATCATGGAGGCGACCAGCATCATGGTGGTCATGAGAATCGGGCGCAGCCGGGTGCGGTTGGCCTGGAGGATGGCGGTTTCGCGATCGACGCCCTGGGCGCGGAGCGTGTTGGTGTAGTCGATCTGGAGGATTCCGTTTTTCTTCACCATGCCGAAGAGCATGAAGAGCCCGAAGATGGCGTAGATGTTCAGCGGTTCGTTGAGCACGATCATGGTGAGCAGCGCGAACGGAAGGGAGAGCGGCACGGCCAGCAGGATGGCGATGGGGTGGACGAAGTTTTCGAACTGCGCCGCGAGGATCATGTACATGAAGACCATCGCGAGACCGAAGGCGATGAGGAAGTTCTGGGCGGTTTCCTGAAGCGTCTTGGCGCGTCCGGTGAACACCACGTCGTAACCGGCCGCCAGGTTGAGCTTGGCGGTCGCGGCGCGGACGTCCTCCATGGCCTCGCCGAGGGCCTTGTCGACGAGATTGGCGGCGATGGTGACCTTGCGCTGGCGCTGGTAGCGGTCGATCTGGTTGGGGCCGCGGGCTTCGCGGAAGTGGACGCAGTTCGCCAGCTGGACGAAGGCGGCGTTGGTGTTGCCGGTGCGCAGGGTGATGTCCTCGAGCGCCTCCTGGGTGGTGCGGTCGCGGGGTTCGGCGCGGAGCCAGACATCGTAGAGATCGTCGGCTTCGCGGTAGGTGCCGACGATTTCGCCGCCGACCAGGGTTCGCAGCGTGCCGGCGATGTCCTGGATCTGGAGGCCGAACTGGCTGGTTTTTTCGCGGTCGATCTCGACGCGCAGCTCGGGCTTGCGGTTGGCGAGCGTGACATCGACGTCGACGATTCCGGGGATGGCGCGGAGGGCGGCGACGAGTTGGTCGCTGTAGGAGGTGAGCCCCTGGAGTTCGGGGCCGACGAGGTTGAATTGCAGGTCGGAGTTGCGTCCACCGCCGCTGGCGATGCCGGAGATCAGCTGGACGCTGGAGCGGACATCGGGGAACTGGGTCATGATTTTCCGGGCCATGCCCATGGCCTGGAACTGGGACCAGCCGCGGGTTTTGCCGGTGAACCGGGAGATCAGACCGCCGAGTTCGGGGAGGCGGCAATAGAGCGTGGCGACGGTGACATCGCCTTCGCCCTTGCCGATGCGGCCGGAGGTGTTGCCGAGGGTGGTGAGCACCTGGGAGACGACGGGTTGTCCCTGGATGCGGAGCGCCCGGAGGCGCTGTTCGATGTCGTCGCAGAGCGAGGCGGTGCGGCGGAGATCGGAGCCTTCGGGGGCTTGGAGGGAGATCTCGAACTCGCTGGAGTCGTCCTGGGGCATGAAGGTGAATTTCGTCATGCGTCCGAGGATGCCGAGGGAGAGCAGGCAGAGGCCGCAGACGAGCATGACCAGGCCGCGATGGCCGAGGCTCCAGCGGAGCACGCCGATGTAGAGATCCGCGAGACGGCGCATGAGCCAGCCGCCGTGGGCCTTCTTTTCGCGTTGGGCGGGATCGGCGGTGTGGCGGAGGAACCGGGACGCCAGCATGGGGGTGAGCGTGAAGGAGACGAAGAGCGACACCATGACGGCGAAGGCGACGGTGACGCCGTAGCCGGAGAAGAACATGCCGACGCGGCCTTTCATGAAGGCGAGCGGGAGGAAGATGACCACGAGCGAGAGCGTGGTGGCCATGACGGCGAGGGCGATTTCTCGGGTGGCATGGCTGGCCGCGGTGAGTCCGTCCCAGCCCTTCTCCTCCATGGTCCGGTGGATGTTTTCGAGCACGACGATGGCGTCGTCGATCACGATGCCGACGGCGAAGACCAGGCCGAGCATGGTGAAGTTGTTGAGCGTGTAACCCATCGCCCGGATCAGGACGAAGGTGGAGATGATCGAGGCGGGAATGGCGAGGGTGGCGATGATTGTGCCGCGCCAGTCGTGCAGGAAAAAGAAGGTGGTGAGCGCCACCAGCACGGCGCCGAGCAGCAGGTGGAAGTTGATTTCCTCAAGGGACCGCCGGATGAAGCGGGACTGGTCGCGGATGACCTCCAGGTGGAAATCCGACGGCACCACCTTGCGCAACTGTTCGAGCCGTTCCTTCACGCCGTCGATGACGCGGACGGTGTTGCTGCCCGACTGCTTGCGCACGATGAGCGTGACGCAGTCCTGGCCGTCGGTGCGGGAAAGGCTGCGCGGTTCCTCGACGCTGTCCTCGACGCGGGCGACGTCGCGGAGAAAGACCGGTTGCCCGCCGAAGTTGGCGATGATGAGCGTGTTGAAGTCGGCGACGGCCTCCATGCGGCCGAGGGTCCGGACCACCAGTTCGCGGGGACTTTGGTTGAGCCGGCCGCCGGGGATTTCGAGGTTCTGGCGGAGCAGGGCCCGGCGGACGTCGTCGATGGTCAGGCTGTAGGCGCGGAGTTTGTCGATATCGACGCCGATCTGGACGGCGCGGACGCGGCCGCCGGCGATGGTGACGGAGCCGACGTCCTTGACCGTTTCGAGGTTCTGTTTGAGGACCTTGTCGGCGATGTGGGTGATTTCGCGGAGATCGCGCGGGGCGCTGACGCTGATGGAGAGGACGGGGATGGCGTCGAGGTCGAACTTGTCGATGATGGGCGGGTCGGTGCCTTCGGGGAGGCGGGCGAGGATGGTGTTGACCTTGTCGCGGACGTCCTGGGCGGCGACGTCGCGGTTCCGTTCGAGTTGGAACTGGATGGTGATGGCGGAGACGCCCTCGAGCGTGGTGCTGCTGAGTTCGTCGATGCCCTGGATGGTGTTGATGATTTCCTCGAGCGGCTTGGTGACGCTGGTTTCCATTTCCTCGGGCGAGGCGCCGCGGAGGGTGGTGGTGACGGTGACGATGGGCAGTTCGACATTGGGCAGTTGGTCGATGCCGATGTCGCGGAGGGAGAACCAGCCGAGCACGACGATGAACAGGTTGATCATCGTGGCGAACACCGGCCGCTTGATGCAGAGGTCGGCGATGCCGAGTCCGCCGAGCCTGCCGGTCTGGGGAGTGTCGGTACCGTGCTTCACGGTTTCGCCTCCGTTTCGCGGATTTGCGGCTGGTCCGGTGCCTTGCTGGCGTTCGTGCCGTTATTCGTTCCCGTTCCCGTTTCCGCGCCCGCTACTGCTCCTGCTCCTGCTCCTGCTCCCGGAGTGGTCCGAGCCAGCGTGGCGTCGCGGAGCGCGACCTCCTGGCCGTCGGTGATCCGGCTCTGGCCTGAGACGATGACGCGGTCGCCGGCTTGGATGCCTTCGAGAATCTCCTGGAGACCGTCGCGGATTCTGCCGGTGACGACGGTTCGGCTTCGGGCGGTTTGGTCGTCGAGGACGAAGACGCGGGTGACGCCGGCGAAGCTGATGATGGCGTCGACGGGCACGACGGGGGTGGGGACGGCTTTCTGGAGGACCAGTTCGCCGCGGGCGAAGCTGTTGGCCTTGAGTTGGAAATTGACGTTGGTGACGAGGGCGCCGACGCCGAAGGAGCGGGAGGCGGTGGAGACCGAGGGGCTGATCAGGTAGACGCTGCCGGTGAAGGTTTTGCCGGGGTAGTTGTCGACGTTGAAGCTGACGGGCAGCCGTTTCTCGACCAGGGAGGCGTGGCGTTCGGGGACCTGGAAGATGAATTTCAGCACGGCGTCGTTGACGATGCGGTAGAGGGGGGAACCCACCTTCACGAAGTCGCCGCGCCCCACGATCCGCTCGGCCACGGCACCGTCGAAGGGAGCCTTGACCTGGGAACGGTCCACGTTGAGCCGGGCCACGGCTTCGGCTCCGGCGTCGGCTTTCACCTCGGCCTGCCACTGGTCGAGTTGGGAACGGGCGAGATCGAAGTCGGCATCGGAGGCGATGCCGCTTTTCTGGAGTCGTTGGACGCGGTCGAAGTTGTTGCGGGCGTTGGCGAGGTTGGCTTCGGCGCGGGCCCGGATGCCGACGGCCTGTTCAAGGTGGGCGAGGTAGGCGGTGGTGTCGATGGCGGCAATGTCCTGGCCGTTGCGGACGCGGTCGCCGAAGTCGACCGACGTGCCTTCCACCTGCCCTTCCACTCGCGCGGCGATGATCGCCTCGTCCTTGGGGAACAAGGTTCCAATGATCGAGACCGTGCGGTCCCAGGCGGCATTGGTGACGGTGGCGACGGTGACGGGAACCGGCTCGTTGCGGCCGGTGGAAGCGGTGGTTGCGGGGTTGCGATTGCAGCCTGTGATGGCGGCGAGGCCCGCGGCCAGGCCCAGGCCCAGGACGAGACGGGACGCCCTGGCATGGAGATTCGGCCCCTGCGGCGTGGGGCCTGGCTTGGTTGCTGGCGCCAGGGCGGGGGAGGCGTGGGAAGCGGGCGTGGGCGGTTGTCTCATGGCTTGGGGCGGGGACGGGCTCCGTTGAGGAAAAGGCTGACGATGCGGCGTGCGAGCCGTTCGTCGAGAGGTTCGGACGGGGCGAGAAGATGGCTTCGGATCCGGTGGCTGATGGCGCCGACGAGGCCATGGGCGAGGTCGCCGAGGTCGGAGCGTGGTTCGATGACCCGGGCCTTGCGCGCGCGACTCAGGAGTTCCTGGATCAGGTCGAAATTGCGATGGCGCCGGGAGGCGTCGAGGCATTCGGCGGGGATTTCCCCGGGGGCGGCGAAGAGACTGGCGAAGACGAGCCGGGTGAGATCCGCGTGGCGGTTCGCGAATTCAAACAGGGCGTAGGCGGCGGCGGCGAGTTGGTTCTCGCCGGGGGGGAGGGGGGTGACGGCGGTGCGGATGAGACGGAAGCACTCGTCGTAGGCGTGATCGAGGATGGCGCGGAACAGGCCGGCCTTGCTTTCGAAATGGTAGTAGAGGGCGGGTTTGGAGACGCCGATTTCGTCGAGGATATCCTGGACGGAGGTGCCGGCGTAGCCCTGGCGGGCGAAGACGATGATGGCGGCGTCGAGGATGGGCTGACGGGCGTTTTCGGGAGGGGGACGATTGGGGGAGGGAGGCATCGCCTACGTTGTGTACCGAACGGTAGGTAGATGGCTGGGGGCGTCAAGGATGGGGTCTGGGGTCTGGGGTCTGGGGTCTTGGGGCTGGGCTCTCGCGTCTGGGGGGGGCGGGTGGGGGGGCGGGAGAGGGTGTCCAGTGACTGGTCGCCGCTTTGGATTCGTCGGTGGGGCGGGAGGGGACGTGGGGCTGGGAACGGGCGTGGGGGGGGAAGGAGGGAGCGGTGGTTGGAAAGCGGCAGAGGGCTGCCGCAGTCCATACTGAAAACGTGCGTCGTTCGTCGTGTGTCGCCCCCGGACGCCACCGGGCGTGGGTGGTTGGTCGAAGGTGGTGAGTCGACCCGAGAATTCGGCCCCAGACGCCAGACGCCAGCTCCCAGACCCCGGTCAGGGTTTGGGTTCGGAGCGCATGCCGCCGTTGGCTTCGTCGGGGAGGTCGATGCGGTGGTACTGGAGGGCGGAGCCTTCGCGGAGGCGGAGGGTGGAGAGGGACTTGTTGTAGTCGGCCTGGGCGCGGAGTTCGTCGAAGCGGGCGATGGTGAGGCGCTGCTGGAGTTGGAGGACGATGAAGCTGGTGGATTTGCCGCTGGCGAGTTTGCGTTCCTCGGCCTTGAGGGCGGCTTCGGCGAATTGGCGGGCTTCGAGGGTGGCGCCGACGCGTTCGAAGGCGGACTGGGCGCTGACGAGGGCGTCGTTGACCTGGACGACGATTTCCTGGCGGAGCCGGCGGAGCTGCAGTTCGACCTGATCGCGCTGGGCCTGGCCGATGCGGTAATTTTCGCGGGCGCGGCGGTTGCTGAGGGGGATGGTGAGGACGGCGCCGAAGGAGTGGAAGGGGACGGAGCCGCTGCTGACTTCGCCGAGGGAATCGCTGAGTTCGAAGCCGTTGCCCTGGTAGCCGAGGCCGCCGACGAGGTCGAGTTGGGGGTAGAGCTGGTTGCGTTGGAAGCGGTTGCCGAGCTTCCGGTTTTCCAGGGTGAGGTTCAGCTGCTGGAGGTCGGGGCGGAGTTGGAGTCCGCGTTCGCGGCTGACCTGGAGGTCGAGGGGGGCGGGGGAGACGTTGAGAGGTTCGGTGGGGAGGATATCCGGGATGGTTTCGGTTTCGAAGCGGTCGGTGGTCAGACGTTTGAGGGCGTTTTGGGCGAGGGCGACCTGGGCCTGGGCGGCGATGAGGCTGGCGCGGCTGGAGGCGACCTGGGATTGGGCTTCCTTTTCGTCGAGTTGGGCGAGGGCGCCGAGTTCCACTTTCCGGCGGTTATCCGCGTAGAGCTGTTGGGCCAGTTCGAGGGCGAGTTGCTGGTTTCTGACGTTTTCGAGGGTGGCGACGAGGTCGTAGTAGGCTTGTTCGACCTGGGTGACGGTGTTGAGAACGGTCTGGGCGAGGGCGTACTTGGAGTTGGCGAGGTCGTTGCGGCGGGTGCGGAGGTTGAGCCGGGTGGAATCGATCCAGAAGTTGCGCAGGACTGGTTGACGGAGGGTGGCGACGTTCCACTGGGCGCGGCTGTTGCTGAACGGGATCGGGACCAGGCCGAGGAAGGGGTTGTTGGGGTCGATGCCGGGCCGGCTGCCGTGGGTGTCGCTGACGTTGGCGGAGAGCGAATAGCTGAGGCCGGAGGGGGCGAGTCCGCCGAGGCTGGCGCTGAGGGTGTCGGAGTCTGCCTGGCTGCCGGCGTAGGGTCGGTTCTGATTGTCGATACCGCCGGAGTCCGTGGTGTAGCTGTGCTGGCCGTTGAGGGTCAGGTTGGGGTCGTAGTCGCCGTAGGTGGAGCTGAGAGTGTAGGCGGCGATCCGGGGGTTGATGCGGTCGATCTGGACGTCGAAGTTTCTGGCCAGCGCCTCGTTGAGGCAGTCCTGGATGGACATGGGCCGTGGTTCGACGGCGAGGGCGAGGGGTGAGAGGGCGGATCCGAGGGCGGTGGCCAACCCGAGCGCGGCGGTCCAGGAGCGGCGTCGAGGAACAATCTTCATGGGAGAGACAGGTTCGGGTGCGAAGGGCTTGTCGCCGACCGGTCTGTGACGGATGCGAGGTGTCATGGGATGGGGGCGGCTTGGTCTGGGACCAGTCTCCGGGTTGGACCGCCATTGTCCAACCCGGTGGGGCAGGGTTTGGGCATGACAATGCAACTTCTCGCCAAGTTTGGTGCGTCCGTGGGTCTGCTGGCGCTCGCCTGGGTGCTGGTGGTGATGATGTTTTGTCTGGGCTGACAGGTCCGGCAACGGGTGGGGGTTGCCTGTTGGGGATCCCGGGGGTTGGGATTCTGTTGCTGGCGATCGGAGGAACCTGCCGGCGGCGCCGGAATTCGTGGTTGGGCCAGCGTGGTTCACGAATTCCACGACGGTGCTGCGGACTGGGCGAGGAAGCTTCGGCGGGTCAGGCGGCGACGGACGGGTGAGAGACGGGCAGACTCCGTCGATCCCAGCGGGATCGCAGAAAGTGGCCGGAGGTGGCGTCGTCCCCGACGTCACCTCCGGAAGGAGGCCTGAATAGACAAGCACCCCGAAGCGCGTGCCAGAAGCCCCTGCACGACTCCTCTTGTGCGCCCCCTCCGGGGTCGGGACTTCGGGATGCACGGCGGCTCGGAGGGTGGATCTCCGGCCCGGGACTGGGTGGGAAGGGGGGGATCCTGTCAGCGTTTCCGGGCGGTTGCGACGAGGCCCAGGAATCCCAGGGCGAACAGCGCGAGCGCACCCGAGCCATCCGGAACGGAACTGGTGTTCGGGGTGGTTTGATAATCGATCCGAAGTCCCCATTCCCGGATCTCCATCTGTCCGCCGGAGCTGGCATCGAGCACCAGCAGGGTCCAGTCGCCCGAGACGGGCAGTCCGATGAAGGACGAGAGCAGGGCCGATCGCGGTGCGTTGGAGAAGTCCGTGAGTGAAGCAGTCGGCGGGATGTTCCGTCCGTCGGGTGCCCAGGTTCCGGTGACCACGCCATTTCCCGGCTGGGAGTTGTGGATGTCGCCGAGCGGCGCGGAGTCGTCGAGGACGACCTCGAAGCCGTCGCCTGAGGAACCGAATTCGGAACCGATGCCGCGGCCGGGGCGATTGATGAGGACGGAGAATCCGGAGTTGTGCTGGAGGCTGGCGTAGAGGTCGCCGTTCCAGCCGCCGTCGGGGCCGGTGCCGGTGAGGTTCAGTCGTACCTGGACGCCGGTGATCGTGCCGTCGATACCGGAGATGTTGCGGACGTCGGTGCGTCCGTTGAGATCGCCATCGGGAAGGAGCCCTGAAGCCAGGGGGTAGGTGGCGTTGAAGGTCAGGGCCTGGCCCGGAAGGAGCGAGCCGGCGGCGGCGAGGAGCAGGAGTGACAGAGGGAGGGTTTTCATGGCCGTGGAGGCAAAGGGGGACGGGGGAATCAGAGGTGTTCCGGTGGATGGAATTCAGAACGCGAGAATCTGGGTGCGGTAGAACCGGGTGTTGCCGGCGTTGGCGTCCTCGATCTGGAATCGTCCCGTGGAGTCGGCCGTGGTGCGGCCGAGACGGGTCCAGGGTCCGCCGGGCGAGGGGGCGGCGAAGACGTCGTAGGACTGGTTGGGAATGCCCTGGAAGGTGGCGATGACGCCGCCGCCGTCCCGGGGTTGGATGCGGACGAGATTCAGGCTGGGGCCGGTGGGGGAGGATTGGGGGGTGATGTTGACGCGACCGGAGCCGATGGCTCCGAACTGATCCCGGAGCGCGTAGTCGAAGCCGCCGGGGAGATGGCCCGCGCCCGGGGCGGGGGAGTAGAGCAGCCAGCCGTCCTGTTCGATCACGCTGGCGCCGTCGGGGTAGACGCCGCGGATGCCGGCGAAGGCGAAGAAGTCGCCTTCGGGTTCGGAATCGTTGGTGAGCAGGTTGCGGATCCGGGTTTTGAAGCCGCTGGTGACGGCGCGTTCGAAGGTGTCGGTGCCGACGGCGGGGGGGAAGTTGGCGCGCCAGCGCACCTGGACTCGTTGCTCGACGATGTCGGAGGTGGCTTCGGCAGAGTCGGTGGCCTGCACAGTGATGAGGAAGTCGGACTTGAGGATCATGCCGGGATCGGGGTTGGTGAACTCGTGACTGACGGTGAACGAGCGTTGGCCTGAGGAGCCGCGGATGCGTTGCACCTTGGGGTCACTGCCCCAGGTCAGGGCGAGGTCGATGAGATCGGACGTGTCGTCGTCCTTGACGTTGACTTCGAGGGTGATGAGTCCGCCGACGGCGCTGCGCACGGAGCTTTGGACCACGGGAATGCGGTTGCTCTTAACGAACCGGATGGTGCGGACGATTTTCTGCTCGGGAAACGGGCCGAGGGTCAGTTCGGCATTCAGTTTTTCGACGCCCCGGCGGAAGGTTTGGAGTTTGGCGAGCCAGGGGCTGCCGGCGATGGGAGTAAGTGTGGCGTAGGCGCTGGAGACGGGCTGCATCCGCTCGTCCAGCAGGCGCCAGCGATAGGTCAGGTGTTGTTTGGGATTCGACCAGCCGTCGTCGGAGGATTCGGTGCCTGGGTCCTCCGAGGTGAAGGGGTTGGTGAAGACATCGAAGTCGTCGTAGTACCCCGGAGGGATGAATTTCATGGACGTCACGCGGGTCTCGTGGAGGACGCCGTCGTAGGTGGTGTTGTCGAACTTGTAGGGGGATTCGCTCAGCACGCGGATGCCGCCCTGGTACCCGAGGCCGTCGAGGTCGAGATAGGGTTCCTCGTCGTTGACCTTGTAGTTGTCGCCGTCGTAGAGGCGGATTTTCCAGCCGTGGGGAGCGAACCAGCGGACGGAGGAAGCCTTGTCGTTGAATCCGTCGGGCCACGACAGTTTGCGGAGGTCTTTGAAGTCCTCGAGGCTGCGGTCGGCCCAGTCCATGATGACGGAGCGTCCGTTGTAATTCGCGTCCTCGAAGATCTCGACCCAGGGACGGGCGCTGCCGAGTCGTTTGGAATCGCCGGCGTCGAGGAGGGCGGAGGAGTCCTCGGTGATGAATTCGGGGGCTTCGAGGACGGGTTGCTTTTCGTAGATCGGGTTTTGTTCGCGGTAGACCTGTTCGTGTCGGAATTCGCAGAACCGGACGGAGCCGCGGGGGCCCCAGTTGAAGTGTTCGATGGCGTAGACGAGCAGTTCGCCGGTGGGACTGACGTAGGTGCAGAGGCCGGCGAGGAAGTTGCCGTTGGCATCGGTGTGGAAGGAACTGGAGTCGCGCAGGACCAGGGAGAGTTCGCCGTTGGCGGAGTTCCCGCTGTCGGTGTGCATCTGGCGTTGTTTGATTTCGCGGATGCGGATGCCGGAGGACCCGCTTTCCCAGCCGGAGACCTTGTAGAGGTAGAGGAGGTCCTTGCCGGAGATGAACGGGGTGGTGATTTTGTCGTTTCTGCCGGCGATGAGGTAAACGGATTCAACGCCGTTTTCGTCGCGGTTGACCATCAGTTGGAGGGCCTGGTGGCTGGTTGAACCAGTGGTCCAGGTGCCGCCGGTGACGTCGTCGACGTCGAAGGTGTCGTGGAGCACGAAGTCGAAGCCGTGCTCGAAGAAGGAGTTTTTGTTGGACCGGTAGAACTTCAGGGTTTCGCCGCTGCCGCCGGTGGTGACGAGGAGGAAACGGCCGTCGGGCAGCTTGGTGAGGCCGGCGATGCCGATCTTGGACGAGGAAGTCACGGTCACGGGCAGGACCTTGGGGTCTTCGGGTTCGGAGACGTCGAAGAACACGACCTTGCCGACCGGGCCGTCGCCGATGACGTCCTCGAGGGGGACGGCCAGGATGTCGCCGCAGAGCTGGATGCCGCCCGGGTGATGGTATTTGGAGAAGAGGAACGATTTGATCACGGCATCCGAGGCGGGGGGCTGGGTGCCTTCGACGGAATCGCTCTTTTCGTAGCGGTTGCTGCGGAATCGTTCGCCGACGATGTTGCGCGAGCCCATGCGCACGACCATGAGGCTGGCGCGGTCGTCGTCCTCGACTCCGGCGCGGGTGACGAAGAGGTAGCCCCAGCCCTTCGAGGTGGATCGAGCGATGCCCTGGTAGTGGGTGGAGGTTTTGTCGGGTTCCCCCCAGGCGACGGGAGCGATGTCAGGATCGTGCCTGAAGCCGAGGAAATCCGCATGGGACCGGAGCCGGTCGAACTGGTTTTCGATGTCCGGGAGCCGGCGATTGGTTTCGGCGGCGGCGGCGGCCCCGGCCGGCAGCCAGGAGAGGGGGAGTGCGGCGGCGAGAAGCAGCCGGCAGGTGCGGAGCAGGAGTGGGGTTATCATGGGAGCTGATTCCGGCCGGCGGTCATCGACGGCCCGGTCATCGCTCCTCTAACGGAAATGAAACCGCCGGTTTCAGCGGTTCTGAAAAAATCTTCGAGGGATCGGATCAGCGTCTGCTGTTGGGACCGGCGGCACGCTTCAAGAGATGTTCGGCTATGCGTGCCCGGCCCGGGTGGTCGTTGCTCGGGTGGTCGAGCCAGTGGCGGGCGAGTTTCCGGAGGGCTTCCGGGTGGTCGGGTTCGGACTGCAAGGCCTCGATCAGGCTGTCGGGGCTTCCCTCCTGGACGAGATCCTCGACATGACTCCGGGTGGGGCGGTTGGAACCGGGGGTCATGCTGCGTTCGAGCCTGTCCGCAAGCAGCCAGCGGGCCCAGGCCAGCCATGGGCCGCCGTCCTTTGCGGATTCGAGACGGGAACGGGCCTCGTAGAACTCAGTCCACGGAAGCAGTTCCATGCCCTTGCCTCCCCAGCGCTGACCGGCGATGGCTTCCACGAAGGAGGGGAGCCAGTCCGGGGGAGGGACGGAGGGCGGCAGTTCGATGAACCGCGCCGCGTGATCGGCGCAAGGCAGGACAACCCGGGTGCCGTCGGGGGAGAACCGGGCCTGGGTCGAGGGCGACATGATGATGTGCACGGACACCGGATGGTCGGGGAACGGTTCGGTGAGGGGATGACCGGTGGCAGCGTCCCAAACGCGGGCCACCCCGTCGCGGGTGGAGGTGAGGACACGGGAGCCGTCAGGGCTGAACTGGGCCTGCCAGACGCCGCTCTCGTGGAGCATGGGTTCCGTGGCGGGTTCGCCGGTCTGGGCGTCCCAGATCTGGGCCTTGCGGTCCATGCCTGCGGTGAGAAGTCGGCGTCCATCCGCGCTGAAGGCGATGGCCCAGGTTTCGTCGGTGCGCGGGATGGGGGCCCCGATCGGCTGGCTGGTTTCCGTGTTCCAGATCCGGATGGAAGGTCCCACGACCGCGACCCGTTTTGCGTCATCGGAGACGGCGGCGCGGATGTAGGGCTCCCGTTCGGGCAGGGTCCAGCGGGGCTTGGGTTGGCCGGGGGTCCAGAGCTGGACCAGATCCGTCTGGGCATCGGTGACGGTGACGGTCAGGAGTGTCTGGCCGTCGGGGGTGAACTGGCCTGAGGGCAGTTTGTGGGATGATTCGGTGAGAACGGGCGCGGCGGAGGTGGAGGTGAGGGAGTACAGGTTCCATCCGGCGCCGCGCAGGCAGGCGAGCCAGGAGCCGGTGGAATCGACGAGGGCGGCATGGACGAAGTTGGGTTCGTTGCGGGGTGCGCCGCGGGGTGTTCCGGAGATCGCGTCCCAGATGCGGACGGTGTTTTCCGTGTCGAGGGTGACGATGAGGGTTCCGCGGGCGGCGAACTGGGCGCTTCGCACTTTGGCGGGGTGTTCGAGGGGTGGGAAGCGGAGGGCTCCGGTTTCGGAATCCCGGACGGCGGCGGTGCGGTCGTCGGACGCAGTGAGGACCGCGTGGCCGTCGGGGCTGAATTCGGCGTGGTTGACGGGAGCCTGGTGACGGAAGGCGCGGGATGGCATGCGTCCGTTGCGCGCCTCGCAGAGCAGGGTGCCGGGGGTGTCGCCGAAGAGCACGAGACTGTGGCCGTCCGGGGTGAATCGCACCCTGGGGCTGAGGCAGGGGCGGAGGATGGGTTCGCCGAGGGGCAGGCCGGTGGCGAGGTTCCAGAGCTGCCCCCAGCGTTCGCGCTGGGCGCTGGCATAGATCAGGCTGTTGGGGCTGAAATCGTCGTCGATGGCCGTTTCCAGGGGAATTTCCGGCCAGGTGGTTTCCAGGGATTCGGCATCGAGGAAGAGGAATCGGGAACGTTCCGTTTCGACGACCACGGTGGGGACCTGGGGTCGGGTGCGAAGGCGTTTGGGCGGGAGCGGCAGGGCCACGGTGTGGGGTGGGGAGGGGGATGCGCCGGGTTGGAGGGGCCAGGAGGTGATGGCGTTGGTGGTGGGGACGAGCACCCGCGGGGATCCGTGGACGATTGCCGCGCCGGGACGCCGGCGGGCGATTCCGTCTCCCTTCCATTCCGTCACGGTTCCGGTGCGTTGATCCTGAAGCCACACGGCGGGGGCTTCGCCTCCTGCGACGGCGATTCCGGAGCTGTCGGGGGTGAAGACGGGGACGCTCCAGAGTTTCAGCGGCAGTACGGGGAGGAGGGGGAGCAGGGTTCGGGCGTCGAGGATGCGGAGTCCGTTTGCGGCGGTGCCGACGATTGCGATCCGTTGTCCGTCGGGGCTCCAGGCGGTTCGCACGGCGCCGTAGGGTGCGCTCAGGTTGGGAAGAGGTTCCCAGGTGGTGGCATCGAGAAGCGCGGTTTCGTCGCGGGTTGAGCGCAGCGCGTAGCGGGCGTCGGGGCTGAACTCCAGGGTAGTGGTGCGGAACGGGAGCAGGGAGTCGCCGGATTTTGGGAGGACGAGATTTCGGTGGCTGAGGGTGGAGAAGATGCGGGCCGCGGCGATGGGGTGGGAGGGGTTGCCGCGGAGCATGCGGGCCCATTCGGCGAGTGCCTCGCCGGTCTTGCCGAACTGGAGGAGGCGGTCGGCGTTGACCAGACGCTGGTTTTGGACGGTGTGTTCGGCGCGGCGCTGGGCGTCGCGGGCGGCGTCACGTTCCGACCGGAGGGCGGCGGTGTGACGCCATTGCTGTTGGGCGAAGAGGATTGAGCCGAGCAGGAAGGCGGCGGCGAGAACGGCGAGGGCGGGATGGCGGCGGCTCCATTTGACCATTCGTTCGCCGGGGCCGGAGCGGCGGGCGGAGATGGGTTCATGATTTCGCCAGCGCTGCAGGTCGTCGGCCAGGGACTGGGCGGTGGCGTAGCGGCGGGAGGGTTCCTTCTCGAGGCACTTGAGGCAGATCGTTTCGAGGTCGGGGCCGATGCGTGGATTCCGGGAGGTGGGTGGGCCGGGTTCCTCCTCGATGACTTTCCGGATCAGTTCGTAGGAGGAGGCGGCCTGGAAGGGTTGCGAACCGGTGAGCAGTTCATAGAGCACCGCGCCGAGACCGTAGACGTCCACCGCGGTGGTGAGGGCGTTCGTGCGGCCGGCGGCTTGTTCGGGCGACATGTAGGCGGGTGTGCCGAGCACGCCGCCCGCCCGGGTGACGGTGGAGTCGTGGCGCAGGAGTTTCGCGAGACCGAAGTCGGTGAGGCGCGGTTCGTCGCTGGCATCAAGCAGGATGTTCCCGGGCTTGATGTCGCGATGCAGGACGCCCCGCTGGTGCGCGTGGTGGACGGCGCGGGCCATGGACTCGACGAGCCGTGCGGCGCGGTCCTCGGGAATCGAAGGGACGGTGCCGCGTCGAATCTGCTGCAGTCGGGCGGCTAGCGATTCGCCCTGGATGAGCTGCATGCTGAAGAAGTGGCGGCCATCGGATTCGCCCACTTCGTAGACCGGGACGATGCCGGGGTGCTCAAGCGAGGCAGCGGTTTCGGCCTCGCTCCGGAACCGGCGGATTAACTCAGGGGAGGCGAAGTCCCCCGCGGCGATGAGTTTGATCGCGACGATGCGGTTGGCTCCGGTTTGCCTGGCCTTGTACACCACCCCCATGCCGCCCCGGCCCAGGACTTCGAGGAGTTCGTAGTCGCCGATCCGTTGGGGACCCGGCGCGGTCGGGCCCGGGCCATCGGAATGCGGTTCACCCTCCGCGTCGGATTCGGAGCCGCCCAACGCGAATTTCCGGATCAGGCAGGCAGTGCAAAGGCCCCCGGGGGCTGCCGCGCTGATCGGGGCGTTGCATTGGGGGCAGTGGGTGGTCGACACGGGCAGGCGGGCAGGCGGGTGCCTGCCGGGTTCGTTCAGGGCGAGGCGAGCACCCCGAGCAGATGCGATAGTTCGTCATCGACCTGGTCCGCGTCGGCGACGGTGCGGGCCACTTCTTCGCGAAGGATGGCTCCGAAGCGGATGCGCAGACGGCGGACGGCGGTCTTGATGCCGTTGACCGAAAGACCAAGCTCCGCGGCGCGCGCCTCGTAGTCCCCGGGTTCCGGTTCCGAAAGGAGGTATTTCCGGAGCGCATCGAACCGGCCTTCGGCGCCGGAGTCCGTTTCCGCCCGAAGTCGGTCGAGGGCGATTCCCGTCATCTGATGGGCCCACCGGCGGTCGAACAGTTTCTCGGGTTCGAAGGACTCCCCCGATTCGAGTTGGAAGAATTCCTCGCCGGATTCGGCATCGAGGGAGAGCAGGGTTTGGCCGGAGCCTCGTTTCGCGGCCAGGGACTTTTCGGTCTCTTTGGAGAGGAAGTTGCCGAGCGCGGCGAGCAGGAAGGTGCGGAATCGGCCGCGTCCCTGGTCGGCCTTGGCGATGGCATCGCGCGACAGGAGATCAAGAAAGAGACCCTGGGTCAGGTCCCGGGCGTCCTCGGGCGGATATCCCCGACGTCGCACATAGGCGTAGACCGGATGCCAGTAGGCGCGGCAGAGCGCCTCCAGCGCCTCCCCGCTGCCCGTGGCGTCGCCGTCCCCGGCCAGACGCACCGCGCTCCAATTCGTGGTCACGAACGGTCCGTGACCGGAAAGCGCTGGCTGCGATGGATGGGACTTCTGGGGCACGCCGGTAGGCTTCTGAGCTTGTTCGGAAACAATGTCGGCGCGGGACGGAGGACGCAAGGTGGCGGATGCCATCCGAACCGACCAAAGACCTGTCCCCCTATCACCACGTCTCCCGGTCGGCGCCATCGGAGGGCGGCAGAAAGAGTCTGTCCCTATCGTCGAAGCCTCGCGCTGGGCGGGGGCTGTGGACAGGGGGACAGGTCTTTGATTCCGGGTGCCGTCCCGGAGCCAAACAGCCTGTCCCCCAGTAGGGGGGAGGGGGGCGGAGAGAAAGCCTGTCCCCCAGTATGCGCGCCGTGGGGGGGGGCAAATAGCCTGTCCCCCTGTGGTGTGGCGCGATGGCGGAGCGATGGCGGAAGGCAGAAAGCCTGTCCCGTAGTTTTGATCCGGTCCGGGTTCTTGCTGGAGCGGGGGTGGAGTTATGGGGACGCGCGGAGGGAGGAGGGCATGCCAGGGACAGGGATTCTCAGTCCGGTGTCCTTCACCCGAGTGCCGCGAACGTTAAAGATCATCAGTTCGCGGTCGGCGTGGCACTGGACAATGAGATGTCGGCCGTCGGACGTGAAGGCCACCCCCTCCGGAATACGGCCCAGGGTGTGTCGGGAGGTGACGCGATAGGTCATGCCGCGACGGCTCAGAAGAACGAGTTCGCCAGCCTCGCTGCGGTCCGGATGGCCGGGCGCCAGATTGGTACCGTTCATGAGCACGGCCGCCACCAGGCGTCCGTCGGGGCTGACTTCAATGGACTCGGGAACAGCTCCCAAAGGGATGTAGTCGAGGGTGCGGATCGGGGTGGAGGTGAGGTCGACGACGGTGAGGGCATCGTTATCGAGGCGGTTTCCGGCACCGGCACCGGCGGTCAGGCCGAGGGTTCCGTCGGGAGTGATGACGACCCGGTAGGGCTGGCCGCAGGTGGACACCTTCTGGCCGGTCAGTGTCAGCGTCCGCTCAGCGAGGGAGAGGACGGCGAGGTAACCGCCTTTTTGAACGCTGGCGAGAACGGTGCGTCCGTTGGGGGCGATGGCGACGTCGGAGAGGCTGTCGGCCGGGGCGCAGACCGGCACCTCGGCGAAGGGGCGGATTTGTCGGCCGTCGATGGCCAGCACCGAAATCGTGCCGGCGGCGCGGTTGGCAACCAGGGCGGTGCGACCGTCGCTCGTGATGGAGAGTCCGGACGGCTGGGCCCCGGTGGGAATACGGCCGATGATGCGTGGGGGTAATTCGAGCAGGTCCAGGACGTGAACATGGGATTCCGGGAACCAGTTCGTGGGGTTCGCGGGGTCCATGCGGAGGGAATTGGCGATGAGGGCGAGGGAGTGGTCGGGGGTGATGCCGATGTTCGAGGGTGGGCCGACGACGGTGTTGGGGATGTTGGTGAGGTGGGTTACGGAGGGAGGGAATCGGGAGAAATCGAGGATCGTCAGGGAGTCCGGGGTGGTGGCCTGGATTCTGCGGGGACCGCCGGAGACCAGGTCGATTTTGGTTTCGTTGCCGGAGAGGACGAGTTGGGCGTGGGCGGGTGGAAAAAGGAGGCGAGGTGGCAGAAGTGCGAGCAGCAGGAGAAGGAGGGGGAGTGCGGTGAGGGTTCCCATCGGGTCGGGCGACCGGGAGAAGGGCATGGGATGGGTCATGGCCGGGTGGGGTCAGGGGATCCGTGGTTGGCGGTGTCGGGGACTTCGGGAAGGTGCGCCGGCGGGTGTCCGGGTGGCGAGCGCGGGTTTGTGGGGCCGAGGCGGACCGGTGCATCGCGGTTTGCTGGGGGTGGAACTCGTCGCGCAACGACCTCACAAAGGTGCAACACCCAAAGGCGACCGCCCGCTCACCGAGGGCGGGGTTGTCGCAGCGCGACAACCGGTACCAACGACATGGGGATGCGCCGGAGGCGGACGAAGCGATTGCGTGACGCGGGGGGGACGGGGTATTCCTTTCCGGTCAACCCGGGCATGCCACTCCTTTTTCCGTTCCATCCCTTGTTGCCATCGTCCCTGGTCCGGATGGCGTTGGCGGTTGTCTGCCTTTCGCTGTCGGCAGGCGGTGCCGAGGCGGGGGCTTCCGGGGTTGAGATGCCGATGCCGACTTTCGAGAGGGACATCCGTCCGATCCTGAAGGCCCATTGTTTCCATTGTCATGGGGAGGGCGAGAAGCTGCAGGGGGGTGTGGATCTTCGGTTGCGGCGGTTCATGAGTCGGACGAGCGATTCGGGTGCGGTGCTTGTCCCTGGGGATCCGGCGGGGAGTGTGCTGGTGAAGGTGCTCGAATCGGGAGACATGCCGAAGGCGGAGAAGAAGCTCACCCGGGAGCAGGTGGAACGGATTGAACGTTGGGTAAGGGCCGGGGCTCCGACGGTGAGGCAGGAGCCGGAAACGGTTCCGCGGTTTTTCATTTCGGAGGAGGAGCGTGGGTTCTGGGCCTTCCAGCCGATCACGCGTCCGGTGCCGCCACGGGTGGGGGCTTCAGTGGGGGCCTCGGCGGTGGACCGATTCCTGCTGGCGCGGCTGGAGGAGCGGGGTTTGGGGTACGCGGGGACGGCGGGGCGGGAGGTTTTGGCGCGGCGGTTGTCGTTCGACCTGACGGGACTGCCTCCGACGCCGGAGGAGGTGGAGGCTTTTGTGGGGGATGCGGAGCCGGAGGCGTACGAGCGGTTGGTGGAGCGGCTGCTGGCTTCGCCGCGGTTCGGGGAGCGGTGGGGAAGGCACTGGCTGGATGTGGCGGGCTACGCGGATTCGAATGGCGGGCCGGAGTCGGATTCCGACCGGCCCTGGGCGTGGCGCTACCGGGACTATGTGGTTCGGTCCATGAACTCGGACAAGCCCTTCGACCGGTTCATCACGGAGCAATTGGCGGGAGACGAGATGGTGTCGCCGCCGTACGAGAGGCTTGAGGGCGAGGCCCTGGACCGGTTGGTGGCGACGGGTTTTCTGCGCATGGCGCCGGATCCGACGGGCGATGGTCCGGCGGATGCGGCGTTGGCGCGCAATCAGGTGATCGCGGACACGATCCAGATCGTGTCGACGTCGTTGCTGGGCCTGACGGTGCAGTGCGCGCAGTGTCATGATCACCGGTACGATCCGATTCCGCAGACGGACTACTATCGGATGCGGGCGGTGTTTGAGCCGGCGTTTGACTGGCAGCGTTGGAAGTCGCCGGGGGAGCGGTCCGTGTCGCTCCTGCGCGATGAGGTGAGGAAGAAGTCGGAGTCAATCGAGGCGCAGGCGTCGGTGATCGACAAGGAGGCGCAGAAGCTCCACGACGAGTTCATCGAGGCTTTTGTGCAGAGGCAGCTTCTGCTGGTTCCGGAGGTGCGGCGCGAGGAGGTGATCGGGGCGCGTCGGACGCCGGCGGACAAGCGAACGCCGCGTCATCTCGAATTGCTGCGGGAGTTCCCGACTTTCCAGGACAACATCCTGCTGGGGGAGATCGACCGGGATGGGGCGAAGAAGGTGGACGAGGTGCGGCAGCGGGCGACGGCGTTGCGGGCGAGCAAGCCGGCGGAGGAGCGGGTGCATTGTCTGGTGGAGGAGCCGGGACGGTTGCCTGAGACATTTTTGTTTCACCGTGGTGATCACCAGCAGCCGAAGGAGCGGGTGGTGCCGGGGGGGCTGAGTGTGCTGGAGGGGCGGGGATGCGGGGAGATTCCTTCGACGAACGGGACCCTGCGCACGAGCGGCCGGCGGCTGGCGTTTGCGCGCATGCTGACGGACGGACGCCATCCACTGGTGGCGCGGGTGCTGGTGAACCGGTTCTGGCATCATCTTTTCGGGGCGGGGCTGGTGCGGAGCCTGGCTGATTTCGGGTCGCTGGGAGAGCGGCCGTCCCATCCTGAACTGCTGGACTGGCTGGCTTCCGAGTTCATGGCGGGGGGGTGGCGTCTGAAGCCGTGGGTGCGGATGCTGGTGATGACGGAGGCGTATCGCCAGGGCACGGTCAATCCGGGGGCCCGGGAGGCGGATCCGGACAACCGGTTGCTTGGCCGGCGCAATCTTCGCCGGTTGGATGCGGAGAGTGTTCGGGATGCGATGATTGCGGTTTCGGGACGGGCGGAGACGGGGATGTTTGGGAAGCCGGTTCCGATTGCGTATTCGGCGCAGGGCCAGGTGGTGGTGGGTTTGCAGAACCGGGATGGCAACGGCGACCCGACGGCTTCGGCGTCGCTGGGCGCGGACGAGTTCCGTCGAAGTGTTTATCTGACCATGAAACGGTCGGCGCCGGTGGGGGTGCTGGAGACCTTCGATGCGCCGCCGATGAATCCGAACTGCGAGGTGCGTCCCTCCTCGACGGTGCCGCTGCAGTCGTTGTTGCTGATGAACGATCCTTTCGTGGTGGCGCGGGCGGCGGATCTGGCGGAGCGGGTGCGGAGCGGGGTGCCGGGTCCGGATGCAGGGGCGCGGGTGGAGTTCTTGTGGCGGCTTCTGTTTGGAGGTCCGCCCTCGGTGGCGGAGCGGGCGTCGGGGGTGGCTTATTTGCGGACGCAGACGGCGGAACTGGCGGCCGGGTTGGGGAAGGGGCCGGCGGCTGCGGATGGGGCTGTCCGGGGCGTCTCGGCGCCGGAAACGCTGGCGCTGGCGAGTTTTTGTCAGGCGTTGTTGGGCTCGAACCGATTTTTGTATCTCGAATGAACACCTCCGGATCCGGACCTCACAATCTCTGTTCCCGCCGGCATTTCGTGCGGGCGAATGCTTTTGGGTTGGGGGGTACGGCGCTGGCCTGGCTATTGGGCCGGGAGAAGTTGCTGGCGGAGCCGGTCCGGCCGGAGTTGGAGCGGCGCTCGTTTGATCTCGTTCCCAAGCCGCCCCAGTTCCCGGCGCGGGCGCGGGCGATGATATCGATTTTCATGATCGGGGGGCCGAGTCACATGGACCTCTTCGATCCCAAGCCGAGGTTGCAGGAGTACGCGGGTCGGCCGTTTCCCGGGGAGCTCAAGTTCGACAACGTGGGGCAGGCGAGTTCGAAGGTGTTGCCGGGGTTGTGGGATTTTTCGCGGCATGGACAGAGCGGGACGGAGGTGTCCTCGCTGCTGCCGCACCTGGCTTCGGTGATTGATGACGTCTGCCTGATCCGGTCGATGCAGACCGGGGTGAACAACCATGGGCAGTCGGTGTATGCGCTGTCGACGGGACGCATTGTGCCCGGGGCGCCGGTGTTGGGGAGCTGGCTGACGTATGGGTTGGGGAGTGTGACGGATGAGTTGCCGGCGTATCTGGCGTTGACCCATCCGTCGGGCCCTCCGCTGTTGGCCGGACACAATTGGAGCAACGGGTTTCTGCCGGCGTTGTACCAGGGCACGGTCATCCGGCCGAGGGAACCGCGGATTCTGAATCTGGATGCCCCGGAGCATTTGCGAGGGGAGGCGCAGGAGCGGCAGTTGGAGTTGGTGCGCCAGTTGAACCGGGAGCATTTGCGGGAGCACGAGGGCGAGTTTGATCTGGAGGCGCGGATTTCGAGTTACGAGCTGGCGGCGAGGATGCAGACGGCGGCGAAGGAGGCGATGGATCTTTCGGGGGAGAGTGTGGCGACGCGGGCGTTGTACGGGTTGGACCGGGACATCACGCGGGACTACGGGACGCGGTGCCTCATTGCGCGGAGGCTGGTGGAGCGCGGGGTGCGGTTTGTGCAGATCATCAACAACGGCCAGAGCTGGGATCACCACAGTGGGATTGTGAAGGCGTTGCCGGAGTTGTGTGCCCGCACGGATCAGCCGACGGCGGCCCTGTTGAAGGACCTGAAGGCGCGGGGTCTGCTGGACAGCACCCTGGTCCACTGGGGTGGGGAGATGGGGCGTTTGCCGGTGATGCAGAACGATCTTGGGAAGGAGAAGGTGGGGCGGGACCACAACACCCACGGGTTCAGCATGTGGCTGGCCGGGGGTGGTATTCGCGGCGGCATGGCGTACGGGGAGACCGACGAGTGGGGGCACCGAGCGGTGAAGGACGTCGTCACCCACCACGACTATCACGCGACCGTGCTTCATTTGTTCGGGTTGGACCATGCCAGGCTTGTTTATCGTCGTGGCGGGCGGGAGTTGAGCCTCACAGATGGCAAGCCGGCCCGGGTGGTGAGGGAGATTCTTTCCTGAAGCTCCGGGGGCTGGAGTTTTGCCCGAGGTTCGACTAAGACCACGCCGTGATCCCCCGTGTGGCTTTTTCCCGCAGCCTTGCTTTGGGCGTGTGCCTGACCGCGGTTTCCGCCTGCTGGGCGGGATCGAAGGACGGCACCCTGGACCTTTACTGGATCGATTCGGAGGGCGGTGGGTCGACGCTGATTGTGTCGCCGACCGGCACCAGCGTGCTGATGGATTCCGGCAACCCCGGGGTGCGCGATCCGGGGCGGATCCACCGGGTGGCGACGGAGGTGGCGGGCCTTCGGCGCATTGATCATCTTGTGGTCACGCATTTCCACATCGACCATTTCGGCGGGGCCGCCGAACTGGCTGCGTTGATGCCGATTGGGGAGATCTGGGACAACGGATTGCCGGAGAAGGATCCGGACGGGCAGGCGACGTCGACCTGGCCGTTGACCAGCAGGCCGTATCGGGAGATCAGGGCGGCGAAGCGGCATCCGGTGAAGGCGGGGTCCGTGGTGCCGCTCGGGGGTGGGGAATCGGGCGGGGTGGTCGTGCCGTTGGAACTGCGGTGTTTCATGGCGCGGCAGGAGCCGTGGCGGGAGGCGCCGTCGAGGCGGGAGCCGGCGCAGGGTTTGGGTAGGCCGGAGCTTCGTTCGGTGGATCGATCGGACAATGCGAACAGTTCGGTGTGGGTGCTGACCTTTGGCGGGTTCCGGTTTTATGATGGCGGGGACGTGACGTGGAACGCAGAGACGCGGTTGGTCTGGCCGGAGGTGCTGGTGCCGGAGGTGGATGTGTATCAGGTGACGCACCATGGACTGGATGTCAGCAATCATCCGCGGTTGCTGGCGGCGCTGAACCCGGCGGTGAGTGTGATGAACAACGGTCCGACGAAGGGGGCGATGGGGGAGGTGTTCCGGAGTCTTGCCCTGCTTCCGGGATTGAAAGCCCAGTATCAGGTCCATCGCAACGTGCGCCCGGACGGCGCCACCAACAACTGTCCGGAGGCCTTCATCGCGAACCTTGGTGAGCCCTGTGCGGGGGCGTACCTGAGATGTTCGGTGGACGCCGACGGGGCCGGTTATACCATGAGCAATCCCTCGCGCGGGCATTCTGCGAGATACCTGGTGAAGGGGCATGCGGACCGTGTCCGGCGGGTCAACTGACCGATTCGTGGCGATATTTAGCGGGACGACGGTGCCCGGGCTGGGGCAAGTTTGCGTTGCTTGTGGACTTGGATGCTAATTTCGACCGAAACCGATGATCTTGAGACAACCAGTGGACCGCGGCGGTGAGGCTGCGGCAGCCCGAGCCGTCGTTATGGAGCCCCCCTGGGAATCCGGCCTGCGTGCGTCCGTGGGCGGTCATGACTTCGCGGGGCGGGTTTGTGCGGACTGGGTATCGGGGATTGTGCTGTCGCGGATGGCATTGAATCTGACGAGTTTTGGCGGGGTGGCGCTTCGTGTGGGCGGTGGGGCTGTTCCGGGTCCGCGGGTGGCGGGTGGGGTGCGGACCGGGGTTTCACAGCGGGCCGTGGAGTTGTCTTCCCAACCGACCATTCGCCCATGGTAAAGGCCCTCAAGCCGTTGCGGGTGTTGATCGTGGATGACGACCGGGTCGTGACCCAGTTGGTGCGTCTTGAGCTTGGGGTGATGGGGCACGAGGTGGTGGGGGAGGCTGGGGACGGGCAGTCGGGAATTGATCTGGCGGCGTCCCTGAGGCCGGACCTGGTGTTGATGGATATTTCGATGCCGGTCATGGATGGCCTGGAGGCCACGCGGGAGATTCAGAAGCGGTGTCCATGTCCGGTGGTTCTTCTCACTGCGCACGAAGACCAGACCTGGGTGGATCGAGCGAGCGAGGCGGGAGCCGGGGCCTATCTCGTGAAGCCGCCGCGTCGTCCGGATCTCGCCCGGGCCATCGCGATCGCCACGGCGCGGTTTGCGGACTGGATGAAGCTTCGCCAGCTCAACGAGGAACTGGAGCGGGCGCTGGCGGAGGTCAAACGCCTGAGCGGCCTTCTTCCGATTTGCTCCCGGTGCAAGAAGATCCGGGACGACAAGGGTTACTGGCACAAGGTCGAGGCCTACATCCAGGAACACTCCGAGGCCACCTTCACGCATGGCATCTGCGGGGATTGTGTGAGGGTCATGTACGGCGACGTCATTCCCGAGTTTCGCGACATGGGAAACCCGTAGTTGGTTCGCCGAGCGGGGGTGTGCGTCCGGGCATCGGGCCCTACCGGCTGCGCAGTCGGAAGAGTTGGGATCCGGTGGGGCGGGGTTGGAACCTGAAAACGGCGGTTCCCGATTCCGGAACGGTGAGGGTTTCCGAGATCGTCCAGACACCACTCGCCAGATTTTCGGGAATCTCCAGCACGTAAACCGAGCGTGGGGTGGCGTCGAAGAGTCCGGTCCACAGCCCGCGACCCGACGCGAACATCCGGAGCCGCAGGGCTTCCGATGGATCGCGCGGGTCGGTGCCATTCCTGAATTCCGATCCCTGAGTGAAACCGTCTCCGTCCGCGTCGGATTCCCCTGTTTGGGAGGCGAGGTTGTGCGTCTGTTCCCAGGCGTCGGGGAGCCCGTCCAGATCGAGGTCCGGACGGCCCGGGGTGGAGGGTGTGGGGGACCACTGGGTGGGTTCTCCGGCGAATCCAGCGGGGCTGCGACGGGTGAGTGAGAAGCCGGGGCGGAGGTTGTTGGAGAACCAGCCTGGATGGGTGTGCAGAGGAGCTTCTTCGACGAGCAGGTAGTTTTCCGGATCGCCGTTTCCGGGGGTGAGGGGTTGCGGGCGGAGCAGGCGCAGCCTGGGGCCGGTGGCCTGGGTTTCTCCGTGCCAGGGTCCCACGATCCGCACCGGTTCGGCGAGCGCATGGCGTTGCTGGAAGCCGGCCAGTTCGTAGGGATCCAGAACCGGATCGAAGGCGACGATCAGCAGTCTTTCCCCGGGGGCGAGGGAGATGCCGGTGGGCAGATCGAAATCGAGGTCGCCGCGGAGCCGCCAGGTGCGTGCGGGAAGGGCGGGGTCGAAGAGGGGAACGCGGGCGGTTCCGAGGTTCGACAATTCCAGAAACCCATCCCGGATTCCGAGATCGACACCGGTCGGGGTTCGTTGGGGGGCGACTTCGGTGAACAGGATCGGGCCGAGGGCGGGTTCTGTATTGGGCCGGCCGGGGCTGGGGATGGATTGGGGGACAAAATGTTCGCGTCCATCGGAAGTCAGTTCCCGGCCGATCGATGTTCCCTCCGGGGAAGCCTGGTAGTTGAAGCCGTGGAACCATCCGGTCAGTTCGCCGTCGGGACTGGCGGAGAGCAGCCAGATTTCCTCGCCTGCCGAGGCCAGGCGGAAGCCGGGGCCGGAACCGTTGCCCGGGGAGAAGGTTTTTTCGCGGACCAGCAGAAGGCCACCCGGGGGGATGCGGGATCCCGCGGGCAGGCGGGCTTTTCGCGGGAAATCGAAGGAGTCACTCAGCCACCAGCCGGAGACGTCGGCCTCCTGGGAATCGGGATTAAAGAGCTCGATCCATTCGTCGGCTCCTGCGGTCGGGGCGGGAAGGATTTCCTGGATGACAACGCGGGGTGGGGGTGGGGAAGCGGGAGATTCGGGGAGGCCGGGGGAGCCTCCTGCGTGGGTGCCGCGTTGCCAGCGTGCGGGGTCTCCGAGCTGGGTGGGGGAAGGGTTTTCGTCGAGGGGGACGAGGGCGAATCCAAGTCCATCGGTGGCGGGCTGCCATTGGTCGGAGTAGGTGAAGTCGAAGACCGTTTCCCCGGCGGGACCGGTGAGAGCGAGCCGTTCCCCTTCATCGGCGAGATTGCCTTCGAACTGTCCGGCGATGAGGTCGGCGAGGCCGGGGTGGCGGGTCAGGAAGGCATCCTGATGGCTGACGAGCAGCAGCCGTTGGCCGGGGGCGAGGGTGCGGAAGCGGTTGGTGGCGTCGAACCGGAACGCGATGCCGGCGGAGAACTCATGTCCGGCAAGGTCGAGCAACCGGTTGGAGACGTTGCGGAGCTCGAGGAATTCGAAGTCGGATTCGGAGTACGGGGAACCAGCGGGCGGGTCCGCGGGATGGTACATCAGTTCGGAGATGGCGAGGGCTGGTGGGGTGACGAGGAAGGTGGCGATGACGGGGGACGACCAGGTGGAGGTGACGAGGGGGCCGCGCTGGATGCGGCCGGTGTCCCGGGTGCGGGCGATCACGCGGGTGTTGGTGCGGACGGTGATGGGGCCGGAATAGCGGAAGGCGAGGGGTTCGTTGGTTCCGCGGGAGGGCCGTGGATCGGTGCCGTCGAGCGTGTAGAAGAGGGCGACGTTGTTGGGGTTGGAGACGGAGGCGGGGGGTTGGAGGGTGAGTTGGAAGCCGGCGGTCACGGGGCCTCCCGGCGAGGAGAGTCGCGGGGGCTGGGCCAGTTGGCTGTCGATCCAGGCGAGCCGGTTGGAGATCCAGGTCTTCATGATTCCGATCTCGTTCCGGTAGCTGGCCCGGGGGGCGGTGGCGGGCCAGCGGCGGGCTTCGCGGGGTTGGATGAACCCGATCCGGTTGGTCATCGCATCGATGACCGAGAACATATTGGACTGGGAAAAGGTGGTTCGGCGGAAACCCTGGAAGCGATCGATCCAGAGCTGCCAGGCGTCGCGGTCGGCGAGCACGCGGCTCCACCAGGGGTTGCCGAACAGGCCGCCGCCGGAATCCCAGACCCGGGGATTGTTGTCGCGGTCGTCCCCCTTGCTCTCCCAGGCGCGGTCGTAGTCCCAGCGTGGTCCGTACTCCAGTTTGCCTTCGCGCCGCTTGTAGAAGTAGGTGCTCAGCCGGATGGCGTCGACCTGGCCGCTGAGCAGTTCGAGCATGTGGAAGTCGACCCAGTTGGTGATTTCGAGGTAGCCGCGGTAGCCGAGCACCGGATCACGAAAGTTGGGGTTGGTGGAGCGCAGGGCGTTGTCGAGGTTGCGGAAGAACTGGGTGAGATAGGCCACCTGCGGGGCGCGCTGTGGGGATCTCATCTCGCGCTCCTTCGGTTCCACGTAGCAGTTCTGGGCGCCGCCGGCGGAGAACCCGGAGTCGCCGGGGTCGAGTCGGTCGGTTTTGAACAGGTAACTGCCGGTGACCTCGGGAGCGAGGGTGTCCTCGGGGCCGGCCTTGGGGGCTTCGATCCGGCCCTTGGCGAGGCCGGGTTTTTGCATCAGCACATACAGACCGAACCAGTCGTTGGACCGGACGGGCCCGCCCTTGTTGAGGTAGACCTCGACGAAGCGGGTTTGGGGCGCGGCGAAGTTCATCTGCCGGCTCAGTTCCATGGTGAACGGGTTGTGGATCAGGGCGGCGTCGTATTCGTTCGGGGCGTACAGCACCCATTCGGAGTCTTCGGGCATGCCGAGGATGGGGAGGTCGCGGTCCTGGTTCAGTTCGTCCCACCATTCCAGGGCGAAATTGGACTGGGGCTGGCCGCCGGTGCTGGAGCCGCGGGTTTTGACGCCGGCGCGGGAGGTGAGCGTGGGGCGGTCGAGCAGCGAGGCCCTTCCATCCCGGGGTTCGAACAGACTGACGTGAACCGCGGTGTTGCCGGAGGCACCGATGGTGGCTGTTTTGAGGGTGGAGATCAGGAGGACCGGAAGTGCCGAGGTGAACGAGGCGAGTTGGGCTGGCTGATTCGTCAGCAGCAGATAGGTCTCGCTGGCTGGAAGTCCGGGCAGCAAGCCGGTGCGGAAGGCGCGGGCCCGGACCTGGACGGTGTTGGTGATGGCGATCGGACCGTTGTAGGTCCGCGAAGCGGCGGCCGTCTCGGTGGGGAATGAGCCATCCAGGGTGTACCGGATCACGGCGCCGGGATCGTCGCTGGACAAGGTGAGGGCGAAGCGATCCACGAATGGGGTGCCCGGCCGGGAGAATCGGACGGCGGGGGCAAAGCCGTTGCCCGTGGTGGAATTCGCGGCACGCGGCGTGGGTTTGGTGAAGAAACCGGCGGAGGTGGGAGAGGCCGGGTCGCGCCCGTAGCTGACGTCCCGCCGCTGAGGCGGGTAGGTGGGGGCAAACTCGGAGATCACCTCGCCGTCGGGAGCGATCAGGGCCAGGTATTCGCCCTCGGGATTGAGTCGGAAATTGGTGTGATAACCGGCCAGGGAATTGCTTCTCGTCCGGCAGGCGCGGGGCGGCAGGTTCGTCTTGTTCTTCTGGGAGGCGAACACCACGAGGAAGGCGTTAGGTTCCAGGGTGTGGGCGGGGAACCGCCACTTCGCGGGTTGGAGCGGGTCGTCGGTCAGGGACCAGTCGAGAAGGTTGATCGGGGCTCCGGAGCCGTTGTGGATCTCGATCCAGTCTGAGCGATCGCAGTCGTCGTCGTAGAGGGCGACGTCGTTGTCGGCCATGAATTCCGAGATTGAGACCCTCCGTCGTGCCAGTGCGGCATCGAGCTGAAGGCTCCAGGTGCCTCCGTTGAACAGCCGGGAAACGTCCGAAGACTCCGTGATCCCGTGGTCGGCACCCCAGAGGAACGTCACGGCGCCGGGGGCAGGTTCGGAAAACGAGAAGAGAAAATGGCCGGGGGCAGTCTCGGAAACGGACGTGGCCGGGGAACCGTTGATCAGGAGGTCGGAGGCATCGACACCGAGGACGGGAGTGCTGAAGAGGATTTCGACGGAGGCGAGGTGATCGACGATGGATCCCGGTTCGGGGGTGGTTTCGGTGATGGTGGGGCCGGGGGTGGCGGCCCATGCCCTGACCGTCAGCAGCGCGAACAGCAGCAGGCAACCGGGACGGCGAAGAAAAGGCGGGAGCATGGGCGGGGGGCCGCCAGCATGGGATCAGGTCCGGGTGTTGCCAAGGCCGGGGGCGTGCGCGCTGATTCCTGCGTCACGCGGCCGTCGGAAATCCGGATGGCACCACGAAGGCACGAAGGGCACGAAGCGAATGCGGGGTTGGAGAATTCTGGAATGCTCGCCAAGCCCACGTGTTTTGGCGGCTTCCGAAAGTCTTTCCTTCGGGGCCTTCGTGCGCTTCTTGGTTCCTTATCCGGAGCTTTGGGTGCCCGCGTTGAGCGGGCGGTAGCCTTTGGGGGTGCACTTGGGCGAAGTCGTTTCGCCGCTGGACGCGACAAGTTCCACCCCCAACAAACTGCGTGGGCCCCGGGTGGCGTCCGCCCGGCTACTCCTCGGGCATGGAGATCACGCTGTTGGCGGCGTTGGTACCGAGTTTGCCGGTGAGCGTGGCGGTGGGGGGCGTGCCGACGGGATTGATGTTGTACTTCTCCCCGGCGAGCGATTTCGGGTAGCCGTCGTAGGTCTTGAGATCTTCGGGCGAGGGGGTTTCGCCGGAGGGCTTGTTGTTTTCGAGGGCCCAGAGGCTCTTCGCCCCGTCGATCTTGCGCAGGTTCTGCTGGATCATGCGCAGACGGGCGAGTTCCTGATTCTTGGTGATGTTCGGGATGATGGCTACCGCGAGCAGGCCGATGATGCCCACGACGATCATGATTTCGATCAGCGTGAATGCGGAGCGGCGAACAGTTCGTAGTTTCATAGATGTCGAGTGCGGGATCCGGCGCGGGCGCCGGACCGGCAGCGTCAAAATTGGTCCGATACGGCGGCCAACCTAGGTTCGGGTCTGGTCGGCCGTCAATGGCAACACCCGGGAGGGAAGAAAGTTCCGCCCGGCCCGAGTGGGAGTAAGGCAGGGAACGTGGCGTATGGACTGCGGTGACAGGTCACCGCTTTGGATTGGACGCTGGCTGGCGGGCCGACGCAGGGGGAGCGCTCCGACGTCCGGGTGGGACGCCTCGGCGAATCGAAAGCGGCGTCATGCGGCCGCACTCAAACGAACGTGTCCCTCGGCTATCCCGTCCCCCGCACCACCCCCCCGTGCCTTTCGAAAGGATGGAGATGAGCCCGGCGCGGGCTTACCTGAAATCCGCTCTCGTCACCGGGGGCTCCTTCGGTAGAAGTACACGCAGCGAACCAAATCTCTCCATGCTTAACCTGTTGATCGGGATTTCTGTCGGGTTCGTCGGCTGGTTTTTGGTCCGGTATTTGTTGTCCGGGCTCTACACGGTGAACCAGAACGAACTGGCGGTGAAGACGGTGTTTGGGCGGGTGCAGCGGATCGAGGGGGCGACGACCTGCGACGATCCGATTGCCGAGTCGCTTTCTAAGGAGGAGCGCGAGCGGTACCGGTGGCCGCAGGTCCGTGTCATTGGTCCGGGGGGCCCCTACTTCAAGTGGCCGTGGGAGAAGGTCTACAAGGTGTCGACGGCTGTTGAAACGGTTAGCATGGCCTTCGACCCGGAGGATCCCGGGGCGAACGCGGGGGGGACCCTTCTGGAGGCGGTGACGAAGGATCAGCTCAACACCGGTCTGAACGGACAGATACGCTACCGGGTTTCGGAGCGAAACCTTTACGCCTACCTGTTCGGGGTGAAGAACCCGATCGCCCACGTGATGGGTTTTTTCATCTCCGTGTTGCGCGAGCGGATCGCGAGTTTCGAGGCCCCGGCTGTCGCGGCGGAGCCGTTGAGGGTCGGGGAACATGCCCTGGCCACTCCGGCCATCGGGGTTTCCATCAATGATCTTCGAAAGAACCTGAGGGATTTGAACGAGACCATGGACCGTGAATGCGCGTCGTCGGCGGCGCGCTACGGGGTGGTGCTCGATGCCTCGCTGATCACCGGCATTGATCCGCCCCACGAGGTGGAATCGGCGCTGGCCGCCATCAACACGGCGTACAACCAGGTGTCGTCGGACATCAGTCTTGCGCAGGCTTCGGCGGACCAGACCCTGGTGCAATCGCGCCGGGCGGTGGAGATCGAGACCTTGCGGGCGGAGGCGGAGGTGGAGCCGCTCCTGGCGTTGGCGAAGCAGTTGCGGGAACTGCAGGAGGCGGGGCCTGGGGTTTTGGACTCGTACCGGCGCAACGTGCGGCTGCGGCTCTTTAGGGAGGCCCGTCGTGCCATCGTGGAGGCCCGCGCGTGAATGCCGTTGCTGAAATCCTGGTGGCGGCGGTTTCCACCTTCGTCGGGTTGTTCATTCTGGGGCCGCTGCTCCGCGGGTTCGCCAAGCTGTTTGGACTGTACACGGTCGTCCGCGAGCAGGAGGTGCGGGTGTACATCCTGTTCGGAAAGGTGATCGCCATTCTGGACGAGCCCGGGTTGTACATCCTGTGGATCAAGCTCGGCTGGCGGGCGTTGCTGGTGAAGTGGCTGGGACGCGTGGTGACCGTGGATCGGCGGCTGGATCAGGAGTATCTCCGCAGCCAGGCCGTCAATTCCGAGGAGGGCGCCCCGATGGGCATTGGCATGTGGTACGAGATGAACGTGTCGGACCCCGTGGCCTATCTCTTCCGGAACACCGATCCCCGGGGTTCCCTGGCGGCGAACGTCAGCAACGCCACCGTGCGCGGACTGAGCAACCTCAAGCTCGCGGACATGCTGGTGAACCGCCATGCCATGAGCCTGGCGGTGCGCAACGAGGTTTCGCCGAAGTCGAAGGAATGGGGATACGAGGTTGGATCGGTCTACATCCGCAAGGTCCACTTCCGCGATGGGGCGATGATCCGGGGCATCGAGGAGAAGGTCGTCAACCGGCTCCGTCAGGTGACCAGCGCGATCAAGCAGGACGGCGCCAACCAGGTCAGTGTCATCCGCAGCACCGCGGAACGTCAGGCGGCCATCGAGTTCGCGCGTGCGGCCGCCATGCGACCGAAGATCGTCGGGGACGCGCTGCGGACGATCGCCGCCGACGGTGAGATTGCCGAGGCGGTGTTCGATGTGCTTGAGACCCAGAATCTGGTGGAGGGCGAGGCCGAGGTGACGCTAGTTCCGGCGAAGCCCGAACTCATGGCCCAGCTCCTGGCCACCGAGAAGAGTTCAGAACCTGCGCCGCCGCCGTTGACCAAGTAACTCGGGCGCCCGTCCCCGTCCCCGGCCCTGTCCCCGTTGGACAGCCCGGGGTGGAGCCTTAGAGCCCGTCTGAAAAGTGAGTGGGGTCCTGCGGCGAGGGATTTTGGGC
>CAYZAE010000070.1:0-2544 GCA_964476125.1 uncultured Verrucomicrobiota bacterium
GGGACGTTTTCGAGGAACATGGCCTGGCGCTGGCCGTTGGCGCCGACGACGAGGTTATGGAAGCTGAGGGAGAGTTCGACGATGGGGTTGAACCCGGGGAAGGAGCCGTAGCGCGGCCACATTTCCTCGACCAGGATCCGGCTGTGGCCCGAGCCGAAGAGGTGGACCATCCGGCCGGCCAGGATGGTTTCCGCGAACCAGTCCGCGGCGGTTCGGATTTCGCGGAGTTGGCCGGAGACCGTGGTGATCAGGTCGTGGCAGCTTTGGAGATAGGCGTCGCTGGGAGACACGGGGGTGAGGGTAACGGGGGGAGTGGGGTGGGAGGAAGTCCGGACGGGACGGTTGGCCGGCGGTGCGGGGGATTCAATCGAGGGCGTTCCGGGCGGCGCCGACGGCACCGGCGAGTTCGCCGAGTTGGGCGGGGACGATTTGCAGGGGGGCAGCGGAGACCTGCCATTCGTAGCATCGGGCGAATTCGCGCAGGGGGGCGAAAAGGGTTTCGCCGCAACGGGCGATGCCGCCGCCCACGATGACGATCTCGGGGTCGAGCACGTTGGCGAGGGAGGCGATGGCGGCGGCGAGGGTGTTGACGGAGCGTTGCCAGACCTGGCGTGCGAAGGGGTCGCCGGCCTCGACGGCATGGACGAGGTCGTGGGTGGTGGCGAACCGGCCCCCGGTTCGGGTGGCGATGTTGTGGTTGCCGAGGGCGTCCTCGAGGCTGCCGGGAATCCGGGTGACATCAGGCGGACCGAGGGGATCGAGGCTGATGTGGCCGAGGTGACCGGCCTTGCCGCCGTGGCCGCGCAGGAGTCGTCCGTCGACCATGGCGGCGCCGCCGACCCCGGTGCCGAGGGTGAGAAGGAACACGTCCTTCGCGCCGCGGGCGGCGCCGAGCCAGACTTCGCCGAGCAGGGCGGCGTGGGCGTCGTTGAGCACGGGAACGGCGGGTCGTTGCAGGAACGTGGCCCAGTCGAGGCCGACCAGACCGTCGAAGCGGCCGGGCATGTAGGCGATCGAACGGCCGTCGCGGGCGGCGAGTCCCGGGGCGGAGAGCCCGATGCGGTCGGCGTTCCGGCCGACGGTGTGTTCGAGTTGCCCGACGGTTTCGCGAACAGCCCGGGCGAAGGCGCCGGGGCTGGCCAGATCGAAAGGCGTGGTGGTGCGGCCGAGTTCCTCGCCGGAGGGGGTGAGGGCCACGCCTTTGACGCTGGTGCCGCCGAGGTCGATGCCGAGAACGATGGGGCCGGAGTGTACGGCTGTGTCGGCGGACACGGGGGAGGCGGATGGGGTGGAGGGATGCAGCGGGTTCATTCCGGGGCTCCCTGGCCTTCGCTGACGCACCAGCCGGCATCGACGGAGAGCACGTCGCCGGTGATGGCGGCGGAGGCGTCGTCGAGGAGGAAGCAGGCGGCCTGGGCCACCTGATCAGCTTCGATGAAATCGCGGAGCAGGGGTTGTTTGGTTTGGAGGAAGCCGAGAATGCGCGGGTCCTGCTGGGCGCGCTGGCTCATGGGGGTGCGGACGAGGGCCGGGGCGATGACGTTGATGCGGATGCCGAGTGGGGCGTAATGGGCGGCCATGGCGCGGCTGAAGCCGATGATCGCGGCCTTGCTGGCGGCGTAGGCGTGGGTGGCGAAGTGGCGCGGGGACGGGGACCAGGCCAGCACGCTGGCCATGTTCAGGATCGTGCCGCGGCGTCCCTGTTCCCGCGGTGCCTGGTCCATCATGTGCCGGAGCAGGGCACCGCAGAGGAGGAACATGCCGCGGGCGTTGGTGTCCATGACCGCATCCCAACCTTCCGGAGTGCATTCATGGGCGGGGCCGTCGCCGAACCGCCGTCCGCTGATGCCGGCGACGTTGAAGGCGGCATCGATGCGTCCGAGGGCGCGGGTGGCGTCCTGGACGATGGTTTCGGGGGCGCCTGGATGGGTGAGATCGGCCTGGATGAATTCGCAGCGTGCGCCGGATTTCCTGAGGCGGTCCCGGAGCTCCTCGCCGTGGGCGGGGCTGCGTCCGACGAGGCTGAGGGAGATGCCGGCGGCGGCGGCGCGTTCGGCGGTGGCAGCGGCGATGCCGGTGGTTCCCGCGATGAGCCAGTGGCGGTCCGGGGCAGGGGTTGGGGCGCAACTCATTCCAGTGCGGCACTTTGTAGGGGGACGACGCGGGGCGGTCAACGTCCGGTCCCGGGGGCGCCTGAATATTCGCTGGACGGCCCGAGTCCATTGGACAGGGTCGGCCCGGGCATCCGGAAGGGTTCCCGGGCTGGGTGGGGGGACAGAAAAACCATTGCCCGGCGGCCTTAAAGGACTACAACCGTGGGAAAATCTATGAAAACCCGGAGAATCGGACGGGGGCTTCGGCTTGCGTTGGCGGCGCTCTCGCTGCTGGCGGCGGGGTGCGGGGCGACTTCGGTGAAGGACAAAACCGCGGGACAGTCGACGAACGAGGTTCCGGCCATGGCGGGTGAAATGGGGGTAACGAACGCCGCGGACGTGCTGGCGGCGGCCTCGGCTCCACCGGCTGGGGAGACTTCCAAGGAGAAGG